>NZ_FOZY01000008.1:0-259656 GCF_900116245.1 Methylobacterium sp. yr668
TGCGCCCAAGAGTGCGCGCAAGACAATCGGACAGGGCGAAAAACGCAACCCTGCCAAATACTTGACAAGACGGTAGTTCTTCTTGCAGAAGTGCGCCGCATCGGGCGCCCGGCCCATCGCGGTCGCCCGGGCACGGAAGGGGTCATGACAGTGAGCTTTCGCCTCGGGATCGCCGGACTCGGGACCGTCGGTGCGTCCGTGGTCCGGATGGTCGAGCGCCGCCGCGCCGCCTTCGCTGCGGCGGGCCTCGACATCCGCGTCACCGCGGTCTCCTCGCGCGACCGTGGCCGGGACCGCGGCCTCGACCTGTCCGGCATCGCGTGGTTCGACGATCCGGTGGCGCTCGCCCGGTCGGAATCCGTGGACTGCGTGGTCGAGCTGATCGGCGGCGCCGAGGGACCGGCCAAGGCCGTGGTCGAGGCGGCGCTCGCGGCGGGCAAGCCGGTGGTGACCGCCAACAAGGCGCTGCTGGCCCGTCACGGCGCCGCCTTGGCCGCGCAGGCCGAGGCGAAGGGCTTGGCCCTCGCCTTCGAGGCGGCGGTGGCCGGCGGCATCCCGGTGATCAAGACCCTGCGCGAGGGCCTGCCGGGCAACGCGGTCTCCCGCGTCTACGGGATCCTCAACGGCACCTGCAACTACATCCTCAGCCGCATGGAGCGCGAGGGGCTGACCTTCGAGGCCTGCCTGAAGGACGCGCAGGCCCTGGGCTACGCCGAGGCGGACCCGACCTTCGACGTCGAGGGGTTCGACACCGCGCACAAGCTCGCGATCCTGACGAGCCTCGCCTTCGGGACCGTCGTCGACGCCGACGGCGTGTCGGTCGAGGGCATCTCCCGGGTGCAGCCCCTCGATCTGCGCATGGCGGACGAACTCGGATACCGGATCAAGCTGCTCGGCGTCGCGCAGGCGACCGAGGCCGGCATCGAGCAGCGGGTCCACCCGACCATGGTGCCGAAATCCTCGGCGATCGCGCAGGTCATGGGCGTGACCAACGCCGTGACGATCGACGCGGACGCGGTGGGCGAGCTCACGCTCATCGGTCCCGGCGCCGGCGGCGAGGCCACGGCCTCCGCGGTGGTGGCCGACATCGCCGACGTGGCGCGCGGCGTGATCCGCCCGACCTTCGGCGTTCCGGCCGCGGCGATGCGCGCCAGCGAGCGCGTGGAGATGCAACGTCACGAGGGCGGCTACTACATCCGCCTCACCGTCCATGACCGCCCGGGCGTCGCGGCCGGCGTCGCGCAGCGGATGGCCGAGCGATCCATCTCCCTGGAGAGCATCCTGCAGCGCCGCGTCGAGGGGCCGGAGACCGATCCGCGCGGCCGCTCCGGCCGGCCGGTGCCGCTGGTGCTGATCACCTACGCGGCGACCGAGGGCAACATCCGCGACGCCCTCGACGCCATCGGCGCCGACGGGCTGCTGGCGGAGCCGCCGCAGCTGATCCGGATCGAGCGTGAATAACAGTGCATACGGTCGCGTGACCCCCCACCGCTTGATGCAGGATAGTGGGCTTTAGCGAACCGGCGTATACGCTGCGCGGCCGTCATCCGACGGTATCCATCCGGGATCCGACCCCAAGATCGGACCCGGCCAGAGGCAGGAAACCATGGAAGAGGCCCCCAAGCCGGCATCGCGCGGCGTCCCGCGCACGCTCGCCCTCGAACTGGCCCGCGTGACGGAGCGTGCCGCCATCGCCGCCGCCCGATTGCGCGGCCAGGGCGACGAGAAGGCGGCCGACCAGGCCGCGGTCGACGCGATGCGCGACGAACTCAACGGCCTGCCGATCCGCGGCACCGTGGTGATCGGGGAGGGGGAGCGCGATCAGGCGCCGATGCTGTTCATCGGCGAGCAGCTCGGTCTCGGGGAAGGGCCCGAGGTCGACATCGCGGTCGATCCGCTTGAGGGCACGACCCTCTGCGCCAAGGACATGCCCGGCGCCATCGCCGTCATGGCCATGGCCGAGCGCGGCTCGCTCCTCGCCGCGCCGGACGTCTACATGCAGAAGATCGCGATCGGGCCCGGCTACCCGCCCGGCCTCGTCGATCTCGACGCCAGCCCGACCGACAACATCGCGGCGCTGGCCCGGGCCAAGGGCGTCGACCCGAAGCAGATCACCGCGCTGATCCTCGACCGGCCGCGCCACGCGGCGCTCGTGGCCGAGGTGCGGGCGGCCGGCGCGGCGGTCCGCCTGATCTCGGACGGCGACATCGCCGGCATCATCTTCACGGCGAGCCCCGAGGAGACGGGCATCGACCTCTATCTCGGGACCGGCGCGGCGCCCGAGGGCGTGCTGGCGGCCGCCGCGATGCGCTGCATCGGCGGCCAGATGCAGGGACGCCTGATCCTCGACACCCCGGACCGTCGGCGCCGGGCCGCCGAGATGGGCATCGAGAATCTGGACCGGAAATACGACCTGACCGATCTCGCGAGCGGCGACGTCATCGTGGCCGCCACGGGCATCACGGACGGGGCTCTCCTGCGCGGCGTGCGCTTCCGGCCGGACAAGATCCAGACCGAGACCCTGGTGTACCGGTCCGAGGCCGGGACGGTCCGCCGGATCCTCGGCGAACACCGGCGCGGGCTGACCTGAACCGGCGGACCGCCGGTCCCGGACCGGCGGCGCTCGGGCGGTGGGCCCGGCCCGGCCTCAGTTCAGCACCACTACCTTGCTGCCGACGCCGACCCGGCTGAACAGGTCGATCGCGTCCTGATTGATCATCCGGATGCAGCCCGACGACACGCTCTTGCCAATGGAGAAGGGCTCGAGGGTTCCGTGGATGCGGAACAGCGTGTCCTTGTTGCCCTGCCAAAGGTACATGGCGCGGGCGCCGAGCGGATTACGCAGACCGCCGGCGACGCCGAGACCGCTCTGCAGCTTGTCGACCTCGCTGGCGAGCTTCGGGCTGCGGGCGATCATCTCCTTCGGCGGATACCAGTCCGGCCACGCCTGCTTGGAATTCACCGTCGCGGTGCCCGACCACGAGAAGCCCTGCTTGCCGACGCCGACGCCGTAGCGGCGGGCCCGGCCGTTGGCCTCGACCAGGGTGAGCTGGTGGGCCCGCGGGTCGACGATGATCGTCCCCGGCTCGTAGGGACCGTGATAGGCGATCTCCTGACGGAGGAAGGCGGGGTTCATCTTCTTGTAATTGAACGCCTGGACCGGGAACACGTCGTCCGTGATCGGGCCGTAGATCTTGGCGTAGTCGATCGGCTCGTTGTCGGGCGCGCGGAGCACGGCCTTGGCCTTGGCGGCCTCTAGCGGCGAGAGCCCCTCGGCCGGAGGCGTGCTGCCCGGGCGTGCCGGGACCGTCGGGTCCGTCTCCAGGTTGGCGGCCGGCGGCGGCGCGACCGGGGCCTGCGCGGCGGGCGGCGGGGGTGCCGGGCGCACGAAGTCGGTGCGGCCGGTATAGGGCAGGTAGCGGCCGCCGCGACGCACGTAGAGCGCGCCGTTCTGATCCTGGTAGAGCTGATTATCGTCGCCGAACCCGTCGATCCCGGCATCGCCCACGGGGCCGCGGCCCTGGGCGTTTGCGGCGGAGGCGAGGGCGAGGACCGTGAAGCCGGCCAGGAGAAGGCGACGGATCGGGGCGGACATGGTTCGAATTCCTCGGGAGGCGCCGCCGGGGCTTGCCGCGACGCGCAGGCGAGCGGGCCGGCACGAAGTCGCGGCACAGCTCATCCCGGGGCTTAGCAAAGGTCGCGCTTTACCGCCAAGTTGCCGACGGTCATCGAGGGCAACTTACAGGGTCTTCCGGGTCGTTTCTCGCCGCGTGTGTTGCCCTCGTGCAGCAACGATTTCGGCCGCGCCGCTCACCGATCCGTGAGGGCGCCGGGCGAGCGCCCGTTTACTCGGCACGCCTGCCTCGCCGAGCGGCAGCGACTCGGCGCCAGCGACTTGGCGGATTGCGGTTCGGCCGCGGCGCCGCGACGGCCGAGCGATCCGGTCGGCGGGCGTCCGTCCGGGATGGCACGCTTGCTGCATTGCCCAGTCAGCCGCGCCTGCTGCGGCGGCGGAGCAACGACGCTCCAAACAGCGGACGGTGTGAGTCCGGATCCCCGGCATGAGCGACCGCACGGCGGTTCGCCCACTTACGACGAGCACCAGCTATGGCCAGCTTCAAAACGGTGATGAAGTCGGGTCACCCCCCGACGCTGTTCGCGGCATTCCTCTACTTCGATTTCTGCTTCGCCATCTGGGTCCTGAACGGCGCCATGGGCCCGTTCATCACCGAGACCTACAAGCTGACGCCGGCCCAGACCGGCTTCATGATCTCGCTACCGATCCTCGCCGGTGCGCTGATGCGCTTCCCGCTCGGCGTCTTGGCCCAGTATATCGGCCGCAAGAACGCCGCGATCACCGAGATGGTCGTGATCATGCTGGCGATGGCCTACGGCTATCTGTTCGTCTCCTCCTACAACGACGTGCTCGCCATGGGCGTGCTGCTCGGCATCGCCGGCGCGTCCTTCGGCGTCGCGCTCTCCCTCGGCTCAGGCTGGTTCCCGCCGGAACACAAGGGGCTGGCGATGGGCATCGCGGGCGCCGGCAATTCCGGCACCGTGCTGGCCGTGCTGTTCGCCCCGCCGCTGGCCCAGGCCTACGGCTGGCAGACCACCTACGCCTTCGCGGGCCTCGTGATGCTGCTGCCGCTGGCGGTCATGATCGTGCTCGCCAAGGAGCCGCCGGATTGCGAGCACCAGTCCTTCAAGGAGCACGTCTCCTGCCTGTTTACTAAGGATGGCTGGGCGTTCTCGCTGATCTACGTGATCACCTTCGGCGGCTTCATCGGCCTGTCGAACTTCCTGCCGACCTTCTTCTACGAGCAGTTCGCGGTGACGAAGGTCGAGGCCGGGCGGCTGACGATGCTGGCGGCCTTCATGGGCTCCGGCATCCGGATCGTCGGCGGCTACTTCGCCGACCGGATGGGCGGCATTGCGGTGCTGTCGGTGGTGCTGCTGGCGGCGATCGCGACCCTGCTCTCGCTGACCGCGACCCCGTCGCTGGCGCTCACGACGCTCCTGTTCATGCTGTGCTTCGCGGCGCTCGGCGCCGGCAACGGCGCGCTGTTCCAGCTCGTCCCGCTGCGCTGGCCCACCAACACGGCGGTGGCCGGCTCGATGATCGGCGAGATCGGCGCGCTCGGCGGCGCGATCCTGCCGAATGTCATGGGCCTGTCGAAGCAGTATACCGGCTCGTTCTCGCTGGGCTTCGTCGGCTACGCCGTCTTCACCGCGATCGTGCTCGGTTGCCTCGCCCTCTGGCAGCGCAAGTGGGTCGGGAGCTGGGTCGGGCCGCGCGGCAAGGCGCTCGGCAAGGCGATCGGCACCCCGACCGAGGCCGAGCAGGGTCAGCTCCGGCCCGCGACGGCTTGACCGGCGCCGCGGCGCCTTCCGGCGACGACCGACACGAGACGGGGGCCCGGGCGGCCCCCGTTTTCAGTTGCACGCCGTGGAATGAATTCACGTGCCGGATGCACGTCGGCGGTTGCCTTCCGCCGCGCGACGCGTTTGAATAATGCATTACGAAAGAGCGTCCGGCCCCTGAGCCGAGGCGCCCGGCGACCGCGCGAGGCGGCGCCCCCATGGGAGGAACGGTCGATGTCGAAGCGCTTCAGCGCCACGAACGGCGTGCTCGGCCTGCTCTGTCTGATGTACTTCATCACGTACCTGGACCGGGTGAACATCGCCACGGCCGGTGCGGAGATCATGCGCGATTTCGGCATGTCGAAGACCGATTTCGGTCTGATCCTGTCGGCCTTCGCGTACCCCTACGCGATCTTCCAGGTGATCGGCGGCTCGGTCGGCGACAAGTTCGGCGCCCGGCGCACGCTGCTCGCCTGCGGCGTGATCTGGGCCTCGGCGACCATCCTGACCGGCATGGTCGGCGGACTCGTCAGCCTGTTCATGGCCCGGGTGCTGCTCGGCTTCGGCGAGGGCGCGACCTTCCCGACCGCGACCCGCGCCATGCAGAACTGGACGGCGCCCGGCCGGCGCGGCTTCGCGCAGGGCATCACCCACGCCTTCGCGCGGCTCGGCAACGCGGTGGCGCCGCCGATCGTGGCGTTCCTGATCTACCATTTCGGCTGGCGGACGAGCTTCGTCATCCTCGGCGCGGTGAGCTTCGTCTGGGTCGCGATCTGGTGGCTGTACTTCCGCGACGACCCATCCGAGCATCCGGCGATCACCGAGGCCGAGCTCGCGACGCTGCCGCCGCCCCGCCAGGTCGGCGCGAAGCAGAGCGTGCCGTGGGGTGCCCTGACGCGCCGGATGCTGCCGGTCACCGTCACGTATTTCTGCTACGGCTGGACGCTGTGGCTCTTCCTCGGCTGGCTGCCGAGCTTCTTCAAGGAGAACTATAGCCTCGACCTGAAGAACTCGGCCCTGTTCGCCTCGGGCGTGTTCTTCGCCGGCGTCGTCGGCGACACGGTCGGCGGCCTGCTCAGCGACTCGATCCTGCACCGCACCGGCAAGGTGAAGCTCGCGCGCCTGTCGGTGATCGTGATCGGCTTCCTCGGGGCGGCCGCGAGCCTCGCGGGCGTGTTCATGACCCGGGACCTGACCCTCGTGGCGCTGCTGCTGTCCTCCGGCTTCTTCTTCGCCGAGCTGGTGATCGGACCGATCTGGTCGGTGCCGATGGACATCGCGCCGAAATACGCCGGCACCGCCAGCGGCCTGATGAACACCGGCTCCGCCGTGGCGGCGATCGTCTCGCCGATCGTCTTCGGCGTCATCGTCGACGTGACCGGGAGCTGGACGCTGCCGTTCGTCGGCTCGATCGGCCTGTGCCTGCTCGGCGCCGCGCTGGCCTTCACGATGCACCCTGAGCGGGAATTCGTGGATCCCGTCACGCCGTCGGTCGGCCCCGCGGCCACCGTCCCGGCCGGGGAGTAGCGCGCGATGGCGGAGACGATGAAGCGGTCGGGTCCCCTCGCCGGGATGCGGGTGATCGAGCTCGCCCACATCATGGCCGGGCCGGTCTGCGGGCTGATGCTCGCCGACATGGGCGCGGAGGTGATCAAGGTCGAGAAGAGGGAGGGTGACGACACCCGTCGCACCGTCCCGCCCGCCCTCGAGGGCGAGAGCGCCGCCTACATGATGATGAACCGCGGCAAGCGTGGACTCAGCCTCGACCTGAAGGATCCGGACGGTGTCGCGGTCCTGCGGCGCCTGCTCAAGGGCGCGGACGCCCTGATCGAGAACTACCGCGGCGGCACGATGGAGCGCCTCGGGATCGGGTACGAGACCCTGAAGGTCGAGTTCCCGGAGCTGGTCTACTGCTCGCTCTCCGGCTTCGGCCGCACCGGTCCCTACGCCGACCGGGCCGGGTTCGACCTCGTGGCGCAGGGGATGAGCGGCCTCATGTCGGTGACCGGGGAGGGGCCCGGGCGTCCGCCGATGAAGTGCGGGCCGCCGGTCACCGACATCACCGCCGGCATCCTGGCCGCCATGGGCATCCTCGCCGCCTACGCGAACCGGCTCCGCACGGGCCGGGGCCAGGCGGTCGACACGTCGCTGTTCGAGGCCGGCATCACCCACACCTACTGGCAGTCGGCCATCGCCATGGCGACCGGGGTCGCGCCCGGGCCGATGGGCTCGGCCCATCCGCTGAACGCCCCCTACGAGGCCTTCGAGACCGCCGACGGCTGGATCACGATCGGCGCGGCCAACCAGACCAACTGGACGCGCCTGCTGAAGGCCATCGGCGCCGACGACCTCGCCGAAGACCCGCGCTTCGCGCTGAACCGCGACCGGATGGCCAACCGGCACGCGCTCGCCGCGACCCTCGCGCCGGTCTTCCGGGCCCACGGCTCGGCCGAGTGGCTCGCCCGGCTGGAAGCCGGCGGCGTCCCGGCCGGCCCGGTCCTCGACGTGAACGCGATGCACCGGGACCCGCAGACCCTCGCCCGCGAGATGGTGGTCGAGGTCGATCACCCGCGGGTCGGCCGCATGAAGACGCTCGGCCTGCCGGTGAAGTTCTCCGAGACACCGGGTCGCGTGCACGGGCCGGCCCCGTTGCTCGGCGAGCATTCCCGGGCGATCCTGGCGGAGGCCGGCTACGCGCCGGCCGAGATCGACGCGCTGATCGCGCGGGGCGTGGTCCGCGAGACCGCGGCCTGACGCCGCCACCCGGAGACGCCGCGCATGACCGCCAAGCCCGCGACCGACGAGTTGCTGTTCACCACCGACGAGGCCGGCATCGCCCGCATCGTCCTGAACCGTCCGCAGGCGCGCAACGCGCTGACCTTCGCGATGTACCAGGGCCTGATCACCTGCTGCGAGGCGATCGCCGGGAACCCCGCGGTCAAGGCGCTGATCATCACCGGTGCGGGCGACAAGGCCTTCGCGGCCGGGACCGACATCGCCCAGTTCCGCGACTTCAGCACCGCCGAGGACGCGCTGGGCTACGAGCGCTTCATGGACAGGGTGCTGGGCTCCCTGGAGCGGCTGCGGGTGCCGACCATCGCGGCGATCGCCGGCGCCTGCACGGGCGGCGGCGCGGCCATCGCGGCGGCCTGCGACCTGCGCATCGCCACGCGCGACGCCCGCTTCGGCTTCCCGATCGCCCGCACCCTCGGCAACTGCCTGAGCCAGGGCAACCTCAAGCGGCTCTCCGGCCTGATCGGCCCGGCGCGAGTCAAGGACATCATCTTCACCGCCCGCCTCGTCGGCGCCGAGGAGGCGCTCGCCATCGGCCTCGTGGGCGAGGTGGTCGACGATCGGATCGCGCTCACGGAGCGGGTCGATACGCTGGCCCAGCTCTTGGCCAACCACGCGCCGCTGACCATGCAGGCGACCAAGGAGGGTCTGCGGCGGCTCGCCGAGGAGGAGGCCGGCGCCGAGGGCGCGCCGCATCCCGGCGATGACCTGATCCTCATGTGCTACATGAGCCAGGATTTCCGCGAGGGCATGGAGGCGTTCCTCGGCAAGCGCCCGCCCAACTGGACCGGGCGCTAGGGCCGCACCGGAGGATGTTGCGACGGTCCGGATAGAAGGCGTCTTCGGTGTCGAGACAGTGGCGCCATGCCCCCTTTCCCGGGCGGGAGAGGGTTGGGGTGAGGGACGAGAACGTTCAGGATCAAGAGCGCGATCCTCCGTCGACGGCGCGCGCCTCGTCCGGAGAGACCTGATCCCTCACCCTGTCCCTCTCCCGCGCGGGAGAGGGGATCCGCGCCTCGTGCGGAGCGGGAATGGCGCTGGCCGCGCCGCTCAGCTTGGCAGCGCGCAGACATCGATCCAGGCGGCGCCGGTGAGCGCGGCCATCCGAGCCGGCGCGATCCGCACCGAGCTGTGGGTGCTGCCGGCCGCCGGCACCACCTCGTCGAACGCCCGCAGCGAGACGTCGCAGTAGACCGGCAGCGGCGTCGACAGGCCGAAGGGGCAGACGCCGCCCACCGGATGGCCGGTGAGCGCCTCGACCTCGCCGAGGTCGAGCATCCGCACCTTGCCGCCGAAGGCAGCCTTGGCCTTCCGGTTGTCGAGCCGCGCGTCGCCGCGCGTCACCACCAGGACGACCTGATCGCCGACCCGGATCGAGAGCGTCTTGGCGATCCGGGCCGGGACGACGCCGTGGCCCTCCGCCGCCTCGGCGACGGTCGCGGTGCTGGTCTCCAGCACGATGACCGCGATGTCGGGCGCCTTCTCGGCGAAGAAGGCGCGCACGGAGGCGAGGCTCATGGTTCGGTTCGAAGCTCGTGATCGGGGCGGCGCGGGGCGGCGCGGCGCGCGCGCTGCCATAGGCGGCTCCGGCCGCGCCGGCCAGCGCGCCGACGCGGGCCGCCGCTGCGCGGGACGCGGCGCTCGCGCGACCGCGTCCCCACGCGCGACAGGCCCCTCTCCGGGCGGAGAGGGGCCTGCCTCGCACGGGCCGGGTGGATCGAGCTACCGCGTCGTCGTGAGCAGCAGGTCCGGCAGCCACATCGCGATGCCCGGCACGAGGCACAGGATCAGGATCGCCACCGCCATCAGGATCACGAAGGGCAGGGTGCCCCAGATGATGTCCGAGAGCGGGATGTCCGGGGCGATGTTCTTGATGACGAAGATGTTGAGGCCCACCGGCGGGTGGATCAGGCCCATCTCCATGGTGATGGTCATCACCACGCCGAACCAGACGAGGTCGAACCCGGCGGCCTTGAGCGGCGGCAGGATGATCGGCGCCGTCATCAGGATGATCGAGACCGGCGGCAGGAAGAAGCCGAGCGCGATCACCAGCGCCAGGATGGTCACCAGCAGCACCCACGGCGAGAGCTGCATCGCGACGATCGCGGCGGCGGCCGACTGCGAGATGTGCAGGTAGCTCATCACGTAGGCGTAGAGCAGCGACATGCCGATGATCAGCATCAGCATGGTCGATTCCCGCAGCGTCGCCGTCAGGATCGGCGTGACGTCGCGGAACCGCCAGACGCCGTAGATCGCGGCGATCAGCGCCAGGGCCATCAGCCCGCCGAGGCCCGCGGTCTCGGACGGCGTGGCGTAGCCGCCGTAGAGCGCCACCATCACGCCGGTGAGCAGGACCACGAAGGGCAGGACCCGCGGCAGCGTCGAGAAGCGCTGCGCCATGCTGTACTGCTCGTCCGCCAGGATCGGCGAGGCCGGCCCGCCGCGCTCCAGGGCCACCTTCGCGGCGGCGTATTCCGAGCGGAAGCGCACCATCGACCACGCGGCGAACAGGCCCACGAGCAGGAGCCCCGGCCCGATGCCCGCGAGGAACAGCCGCCCGAGCGACTGCTCGGCCGCCACCGCGTACAGGATCATGGTGATCGAGGGCGGCAGCAGGATGCCGAGCGTGCCGCCCGCCGCGATGATCCCGGCCGCGAAGCCCGGCGAGTAGCCGCGCTTGCGCATCTCCGGGATGCCAGCCGAGCCGATCGCCGAGCAGGTGGCCGGGCTGGAGCCCGCCATGGCGGCGAACAGCGCGCAGGCGAAGACGTTGGCGATGCCCAGGCCGCCCGGGATGCGGTGCATCCAGGCGTGCATGGCCGTGTAGAGATCCTGGCCGGCCTTGGACCGCCCGATGGCCGCGCCCTTCAGGATGAAGAGCGGGATCGACAGCAGGGTGATGGAGGCCATCTCCTCGTAGACGTTCTGCGCCACCGTATCGAGGGAGGCGCCGGGCATGAACGCCACCATGAAGGCGAGCGCCACGAAGCCCAGCGCGAAGGCGATGGGGATGCCCGAGAGCATCGCCCCGAGGGTCGCGCCCGCGTACAGGAAGCCGATCGCGGCCGTGCTCATCGTTCAACCTTCGCGGAAACGGTCTGACCCATCGGGTCCGGTCCCCGGGGCGCGACCTCGGCCGCCCCGTGCATGTCGCGATTCACGTCGGCCCCGAGCCCGATCTTGGGCTGCGCCCAGCCGGCAGCCCGGGGCCCGTAGGCGAGGGCCTCGGCGATCTGGAGGACGAACTGGACGCACAGCAGGCTCATGCCGACCGACATCAGCGTGTAGGGGATCCAGAGGGGCGGCCCCCAGGTCGATTGCGAGACCTGCCCGTCGACCCACGCCTCGTGATCGAGGGACCAGCTCTTCCAGGCGAAGAACAGGCAGAAGGCGAGGCTGACGACGTCGGCCAGCAGGAGCCGGACCCGGTTGGCGGCGGGCGGGAGGAGGCCGGTCAAGGCCTCGATCGCGACGTGCCCGCGCTTGGCCTGCACGCCGGCCGCCGACAGGAAGGTGGCCCCGATGATGAGGTACACCGCCATCTCGTCCTGCCACTCCGTCGGCTCCTTCAGGAGGTAGCGGACGACGACGCTGTGGGTCAGGACGAGGCAGGCTGCCACCAGGCAGAGGCCGCCGACGGCCAGGATCACCTTGTTCAGGAGGCGCATGCCCCGATCGAAGGTGCCGAGGAGGCCCGGAAGGCGCGGTTCCTCGGCCCCGCGCGCCTCCGGAGCGGCCGTGGCCGCGTCGAAGCCGTGGCTCACGCGACCTGCTCCGCGAGCTTCAGCAGTTCCGCGCAGTTCGCGTTCTTGGCGGCGTAGTCCTTCCAGGCCGTGCTGCGGGCGAGATCCCGCCACTGGCCGAGGGACTTCTCGTCGACCTGGACGACCTTGGCGCCGGCCTTGGCGAAGATCTCCTCGACGCGGGTGTCGTCCTCCTTCGCGCCGGCTTGGCCGAAGGCCTCGAGCTCCGTGCCGACCGCCATGATCAGGTCCTGCTGCTCCTTCGGCAGGCCCGAGAACACGATCTTGGACATCATGATCGGCTCGAGCATGAACCAGTAGGAGCGCTCGCGCCCCGAGGTCAGCGCCTTGGACAGCTCCTCCAGGCGGAAGGAGATCAGGCTGGTGGAGGAGGTGATCACCGCGTCGCAGGCGCCGGTCTGCATCGCCGCGTAGGACTCGTTCGACGGGATCGAGAGGGTGGCCGCGCCGGCCTCCTTCATCATCATGTCCATCTCGCGCGAGCCGCCGCGGACCTTCATCCCCTTGGCGTCGGCCGGCGCCACGAGGGCGCGCTCCCGGCTCGCGACGCCGCCGGCCTGCCAGACCCAGGAGACCAGGATGATGCCCTTCGCGTCCAGGATCTCGGTGAGCTTGCGGCCGACCGGGGCCGCCTTCCACGCCACGGCCTGCGCGTAGGACGTCACAAGGGCGGGCATCAGGCCGATATTGAGTTCCGGAATCTCGCCGCCCGCGTAGGGGCTCGGGTAGAGCGACATGTCGAGCGCGCCCTTGCGCATGGCGCCGAACTGGGCGTTCGTCTTCATCAGCGAGGAGCCCGGGTAGACCTGGACGTCCAGGGCGCCCTTCGAGCGCTCGCCGACCATCTTGGCGAACTTCCGGCACATGCGGTCGCGGAAATCGCCCTCGTCGATCGTGCCGCCGGGGAACTGGTGGGACAGCTTCAGCGTCGTGGCCGCCTGCGCGCTGTTCAGGCCGAACCGCAGGATGGCCGGTGCCGCGAGCGTGGCCGCGATCAGCGATCGACGAGTTGGCGTCATGGAGCTCTCCCGCACCGCAAACAACGCGGCGTAATTTTGTGCGCTGCAATAGTGCGGCGCCTCGTTGTATGCATGGAAAACCGGCTTGTATATTTTGTCAATGCTCCAGCATAATGTTCGCGCGCGCCGAACATCCGCCGGCCTCAAGGGCGGGGCGGCGCGCGACCCGTTCATCGGGGGAGGGAACGGCGGCATGAGCCACGCGCAGCGGCTGCGGCAGCGGATCGAGGATGAGATCGTCTCGGGCGAGCTCGCCTTGGGATCGCGGCTCGACGAGAACCAGCTCGCGGCCCGCTTCGGGGTCTCGCGCACGCCCATCCGGGAGGCGCTGCTGCAGCTCGCCGTCACCGGCCTCGTGCAGACGAAGCCCCGGCGGGGAGCGATCGTCAGCGCGCCCGAGCCGCACCTGCTGCTCGCCATGTTCGAGACGATGGCGGAGATCGAGGCGGCCTGCGGCCGTCTCGCGGCGCGCCGCCTCGTCCCCGAGGACGCCGCCGCGCTGCGCGCCGCGCTGGAGGGCTGCCGCGCCGCCCTGACCACCGAGGACACCGAGGCCTACTACGCCGAGAACTACGTGTTCCACACGGTGGTGTACCGGGCGAGCCGGAACGCCTTCCTGGCGGAGCAGGCGCTGTCGCTCCACCGCCGCCTGGCCCCGTATCGGCGGCTGCAGCTGCGCGTGCGCCAGCGCCTGCCGCAATCGCTGGCCGAGCACGAGGCGATCGTCGCCGCGATCATCGCGGGCGACGAGGCCGGCGCCGCGGAGGCGCTCCGGGGCCACGTGATCGTCCAGGGCGACCGCTTCACCGATCTGGTGGCCGGACTGCGGGCGCCGAGCGCCGCCTGAGCGGCGGGGGGCGCGTGGCCCGCGATAATTGCGTCGCCGGCCTGTCCGAATCCGGGCCCGGCCCGGGAATCGTCCCTTCATCGCGCCCTAACCCTGCCGGCAGGTCGGACTGCGTAGGTGTTCCGCCCGACTCGACCATAAGTTGCAGTCCCGGCATTGTCGATCCGGAGCCGGGGATCGATCATGCTGAAGGACGTCGTCAGGAGCGCGGGCCGTCGCGCGGGGGTGGATATCTTCCGGGCCAGCCGGGAAGCGTTCCGCTGGAGCCACACGGTCCACGATTACTACCCCGTCGTGCCGTCCGCGCGCTGGTCGCCGGGCCGGGCGCCGCACGGCCAGCTCAAGGCGGTGCTCGCCCGGTCGCACGCGGCCTACGACAGCTTCCTCACGGAACTCGAGGCGCGGGCGGACCTGCTGCACAGCGTCCCGCACGACGCGCCCGTGACCGACGGGGCGACGCCCCACTGGAACAACACGTGGTTCACCGCCCTCGACGGCGCCGCGCTGATGACCATGCTGGGCTGGAAGCGCCCGTCTCGGTTCTTCGAGATCGGCTCGGGCTGCTCGACCTGCTTCGCGCGGCACGCGATCGACACCCTGAATCTTCCGACGCGGATCACCTCAATCGATCCGATGCCCCGCCGCGAGATCGACGCGCTCTGCGACTGGACCGTGCGCAGCCCGCTGGAATCCTGCGATCTGAAGATCTTCGAGGAACTGAAGGCGGGCGACATCCTCTTCTTCGACGGTTCGCACCGCTCCTTCGCGAATTCGGATGTGACGGTGTTCTTCTTCGAGGTGATGCCGCGCCTCGCACCGGGCGTGATCGTGCAGATCCACGACATCTTCATCCCGGACGACTACCCGTCCGCCTGGAACTGCCGATTGTACAACGAGCAGTACCTTCTGGCGGCGATGCTGCTGTGCGGCGCGCCGCCGTTCCGGGTGACCGTGCCGGTGATGTATATCTGCCAGGACCCGGCGATGAGCGCCCGGGTCAAGACGGTCTTCGCCGCCCGCGGCACCGGCCCCGACATCCCGTTCCTCTACGCGAACGATTCCCGCACGCCGGGCGCGTCGTTCTGGTTCGAGATGACCGGGACGCCCGGCTGATCGCGGGCGCGGTCTATCGCGGCTGAGGCTCAGGCGGTCTCCGCCGCACCGTAATTGGCGGCGATCACCGACTTCTTTCCGCGGATGTGCTCGCGCATCAGGACGGCCAGCGCCGCGCCGTCCCGGGCGCGCAGCAGCGCGATCATGCGCTCGTGCTCGGAGACGGCGCGGGCCCACTGCTCGGGGGTCTGGTGGGCGGAGTAGCGCGAGCGCTGGATCCGGCCGGACAGGCTCTCGTAGATGTTGGCGAGGATCGTGTTGCGGCTCGCCGCCATGATCCCCTCGTGGATGCGCCGGTTGTGGCTGAAGTAACCGGCCTCGTCGCCCGACTTCCAGGCCTCGACCATCGCGTCGTGGTCGACCACCAGGGCGTCGATGTCGGCGTCGGTGATCGTGCGGCAGGCGAGATCGCCGGCCGTCGCCTCGAGACCGGCGATCACCTCCATCATCTCCTCGAGTTCGCCGTCCGAGATGCTGGCGACGCGCGCCCCGCGATTCGGGAGCAGTTCGAGCAGCCCCTCCGTCGCCAGGATCTTGATCGCCTCGCGGAGCGGCGTCCGCGAGATCCCGAAGCGCTCGGTCAGCTCGCTCTCGTTGATCCGCGCCTTCGGCTCCATCTCGCCGGACCGGATCAGTTCGCGCATGCGCTCGGCGACCTCGTCGTGGAGGTAGCGGCGGCTGATGCCGATCCCGGGCTCGATTTTGTTCATGGTCCCCCGACACACGTCAGGTCAGTGCGACCTGTGGTCTATGTGTAGGTGCCCGGCAATGGAGTGTCGAGGCACGAGGGCCCGATCCAGCACGCGGGCCACATGTTCCGCCTGGAGACCCAGCCCGTCGTGGATCTGGTGACGGCAGCTCGTCCCGTCGGCCACCACGAGGTCGTCGGGCCCTGCGGCGCGCAGCGCCGGGAACAGCGACAGCTCCGCCATGGCGAAGGACGTCTCGATCGATTCCGGCCGGTAGCCGAAGGCGCCCGCCATCCCGCAGCAGCTCGACTCGATGACCCGCAGGTCGAGCCCCGGCACCGACCGGAGCACCGTCTCGACCGAGCCCATGACGCCGAAGGATTTCTGATGGCAGTGGCCGTGCAGGTGCGCGACCCGGCCGCCCTGATCGGCAAACGGCAGCGCGATGCGTCCGGCCGTCAGGTCGGCGGCCAGCAACTCCTCGAACAGGAACGACTGCTTGGCCAGCAGCGCAGCCTCTTCGCCGGGCAGGAGCGCCGCGAACTCGTCCCGGAAGGTAAACAGGCAGGACGGCTCCAGGCCGACGACCCGTGCCCCCGCGCGCAGGAACGGCAGCAGCGCGTCGAGGGTGCGGCGCGCCTCCTGGCGCGCCCGGTCGGTCTGGCCGGCGGAGAGCCAGGTCCGGCCGCAGCAGAGGGGGCGCCGGCCGCGGGACGGGTAGACCCGGTGCAGCCGGTAGCCGGCCGCCTGTAGCACCCGCTCGGCCGCCTCGAGATTCTCCCGCTCGAAGGCCCGGTTGAAGGTGTCGCCGAACAGGATCACGTCGCGGAAATCGCCCGCGACGTCCTGCGCGTGGGCGGGCTCGCCCTGCTCGCTCCAGGGCCGGCGCCAGCGCGGCAGCGAGCGCCTGGCCGAGAGGCCGGCGACGCGCTCCGAGAGGGCGGCGAGGGCCGGGTACCGGTCCCGCAGGTTGAGGAGCGGCGCCAGCCGCGCCGCGGCCCCGGCGTAGAGCGGCATCGTCGCGATCAGGCGCTCCCGCAGGGGCAGCCCGTGGCGGGCGTGGTAATGGTGCAGGAACTCGATCTTCA
This sequence comes from Methylobacterium sp. yr668, assembly GCF_900116245.1. NCBI lineage: Bacteria > Pseudomonadati > Pseudomonadota > Alphaproteobacteria > Hyphomicrobiales > Methylobacteriaceae > Methylobacterium > Methylobacterium sp. yr668. The sequence continues at coordinate 16,675 of NZ_FOZY01000008.1, forward strand.
TCTTGGCCATGTCGACGCCGGTCGGGCACTCGCGGCGGCAGGCCTTGCAGGAGACGCAGAGATCGAGGGTGCGCTTCATCTCCGGGCTGGTGAAGGCGTCCTTGCCGAGCTGGCCCGAGATGGCGAGCCGCAGGGAATTGGCCCGGCCCCGGGTCAGGTGCTGCTCCTCCCGGGTTGTCCGGAAGGAGGGGCACATGGCGCCGCCGACGAGCTTCCGGCAGGTGCCGTTGTTGTTGCACATCTCGACGGCGGAGCCGAAGCCGCCCCAGTCCGACCAGTCGAGGGCGGTCTTCATCGGCGCCGACACGGCGTAGTCCGGCTTGAAGCGGAACAGGCTGCGATCGTCGAACTTCGGCGCCCGCACGATCTTGCCGGGGTTGAGCCGGTTGTCCGGGTCGAACGCGTCCTTCACGGTCTCGAAGGCGCGGGTGAGCGTCGCGCCGAACAGCGGCTCGACGAATTCCGAGCGCGAGAGGCCGTCGCCGTGCTCGCCGGAATACGAGCCCTTGTAGCGGCGCACCAGCTCGGAGGTCTCCTCCGCGATCGCCCGCATCCGCCGGACGTCACCGGCCTCCTTCATGTCGAGGATCGGGCGGACATGCAGGCAGCCGACAGACGCGTGGGCGTACCACGTGCCGCGGGTGCCGTGCTTGGTGAAGACCTCCGTCACCGCGTCGGTGTAGTCGGCGAGGTGCTCCAGCGGGACGGCGCAATCCTCGATGAAGGAGACCGGCTTTGCGTCGCCCTTCATCGACATCATGATGTTGAGGCAGGCCTCGCGCACCTCCCAGACGGATTTCTGGCGCGCGGGCTCGACGACCTCCACGACGGCGTCCGGGAAGCCATGATCGGCCATGCAGGCGTCGAGGCGCTTCAGGTCGCGCCGGAGCGACGCGAGGTCGTCGCCGGCGAACTCGGTGAGCAGCAGGCAGTTCGGCTTGCCCTTGGTGATGTCGGCGAGCGTCGTGCGGAACAGCGGGATATCGGCGCCGAGCACGAGAACGTTGTTGTCGACCAGCTCGACCGCCACCGGGTCCAGGCCGACGATGTGCCGCGTCGTCTCCATGGCCGCCCGGAAGGACGGGAAGTGGCACACGCCCATCACGCGGTGTGTCGGCAGGCGCGAGAGCTTCAGCGTCACCGCGGTGGTCGCGGCCAGCGTGCCCTCGGACCCGACGAGCAGGTGCGCGAGGTTCGGCTGGGCCTCGATCAGCGAATCGAGGTTGTAGCCGCCGACGCGGCGCTGAACCTTCGGGTAGTGCGCTTCGATCTCGGCGCGGTGGTCCTCGGCGAGGAAGCGCATCCGCGCGGCGAGCGCCGCGGCCCGATCCGACCCGTTCACGCCCGGATGCGCGTTTCCGGTCAGGCCGAAGCCGAAGGCCTCGCCGTCGTGGAGCAGCGCCTCGATCGCGAGGACGTTGTCGCTCATCTTGCCGTAGCGCAGGGAGCGGGCCCCGCAGGAATTGTTGCCCGCCATGCCGCCGATGGTGCAGCGGGTCGCCGTCGAGGGCTCGACCGGGAAGAACCAGCCGTCGGCCTTCACCCGGGTGTTCAGGCGCTCCAGCACCATGCCGGGCTCGACGGTGATCGTGCCGGCCTCCGCGTCGTAGGCCAGGACGCCGTTGAAGTACCGCGAGCAGTCGACGACGAGGCCGGACCCGATCGGCTGGCCGTTCTGCGAGGTGCCGCCGCCACGCAGGATGACCGGGGCGCCGTGCTCGGCGGCGATGCGCAGGGTCGCGGCGATGTCGGCGGCGGAGCGCGGCAGCACCACACCGGCGGGCATGATCTGGTAGATCGACGCATCGGTGCTGTAGCGTCCGCGCGTGAAGGCGTCGAAGCGCGCCTCACCCTGGAGCTGCTCCGCCAGCCGGCGCGGCAAACCGGCCTCGAGGCGCGCCGCTGCACGCGGCGCCGGGGCATCCGCCCTCGCTTCCGTCACGATCGATCCCTCCCGAGATGGGACAAGCCCACCCGCGGGGAAATGTATTCAAAATTCACTGCGGCGCAAATCGGCCGCGGTGTCACGCTGGTGACGGGCTGCCGGAGCCCGATTCCGCGGTCGGCCTCGCGGGCTGCCGCGAACCTCGCCCGGCGCGCGGGCCGTCGCAGCCCCGCGTCCGCCCGTCGGGCGGGTTCCGGTAACGGCCTCAGTGGTTGTCCCGCGGCACCCCGGAGGCCTGCGCGACCTTCTGGAACTTCACCGCGCCCTTCAGCACCATGCCCTGGTCGAGCTGGTCGACCTGATCGCGGTAGATCTCCTGCCAGGGCGTCTGCGTCGCCGGGTAGGGATATCCGCCGCGCGCCGCCAGATCCGCGCGCCGGCGCGCGATCTCCTCGGCCGGGAGCAGGATGTCGGCGCTCCGGCGGTTGAGGTCGATGCGGATGCGGTCGCCGCTCTGCAACAGGGCCAGACCGCCGCCCGCGGCCGCCTCGGGAGACGCGTTCAAGATGGCAGGCGTGCCGGAGGTGCCGGATTGCCGGCCGTCGCCGATGCAGGGCAGCGAGGTGACGCCGCGCCGGATCAGGGCGCCGGGCGGCTGCATATTCACCACCTCGGCGGCGCCGGGATAGCCGATCGGACCGGCCCCGCGCATGATCAGGATCGTGTTCTCGTCGATGTCGAGCGCCGGGTCGTCGATCCGCGTGTGGTAGTCCTCGGGACCGTCGAACACGATCACCCGCCCCTCGAAGGCCATCGGATCGTTCGGATTGCGCAGGTAGCGGGCGGCGAATTCCTCCGAGATCACGCAGGTCTTCATGATCGCGGAATCGAACAGGCTCCCCTTGAGATTGAGGAAGCCGGCGCGCTCCATCAGCGGCTCGCCGTAGGCGCGGATCACGTCGCGGTTCCAGCTGTGCCGCCCGCGGTAGTTCTCGCCGACGGTCCGGCCGTTGCAGGTCAGGGCACCCTCGTGGACCTTCCCGGCCTCGATCAGCTCGGCGAAGACCGCCGGCAGGCCGCCCGCGCGGAAATACTCCTCGCCGAGCCAGCGGCCGGCGGGCTGCATGTCCACGAGCAGCGGGATCTCGAACCCGACCCGTTCCCAGTCGTCGCAGCTCAGCGGCACGCCGATATGCTTGGCGATGGCGTTGATGTGGATCGGCGCGTTGGTCGAACCGCCGATCGCTGCGTTGGCCACGATCGCGTTCTCGAAGGCCTCGCGGGTCAGGATGTCAGAGGGCTTGAGGTCTTCCCAGACCATCTCGACGATCCGCTGGCCGGTGGCGTAGGCCGCCTGGCCGCGTTCGCGGTAGGGCGCCGGGATCGCCGCCGAGCCGGGCAGCGCGAGGCCGAGCGCCTCGGCGAGGGCGTTCATTGTCGAGGCCGTGCCCATCGTGTTGCAGTGGCCCGTGGACGGTGCCGACGACCCGACGATGTCCATGAACTGCTGGAAGTCGATATCGCCGGCGGCATGCCGCTCGCGCGTCTTCCAGACGATCGTGCCGGACCCGGTCAGCTCCTTCTGGAAGTAACCGTTGAGCATCGGTCCGACGTTCAGCGAGATCGCCGGGATGTTGACGGTGGCCGCCGCCATCAGACAGGCCGGCATGGTCTTGTCGCAGCCGGTCAGCAGCACGACGCCGTCGAGCGGGTAGCCGTACAGCACCTCGACCAGCGACAGGTAGGCGAGGTTCCGGTCGAGCGACGCGGTCGGCCGCTTCCCGGTCTCCTGGATCGGGTGGCAGGGAAACTCGAAGGCGACGCCGCCGGCCGCCGTGATGCCGTCCCGCACCCGCTTGGCGAGCTCGACGTGATGGCGGTTGCAGGGCGACAGGTCGGAACCCGTCTGGGCGATGCCGATCAGGGGCTTGCCCGACCGCAGCTCCTCCGGCGTCAGCCCGTAATTGAGATAGCGCTCCAGGTAGAGGGCGGTCATGCCCGGGTTGTGCGGGTTGTCGAACCAGGCCTTCGAGCGCAGGTCGGGGGGCGTGATCCGGCGTTTGTCGCTCATGGTCGCTTCCTCGCATCCTGGGGCCGGCGCTGGCGGTCCGGCTCGTGTCTTCCGCTACCGCGGCGGGCGTCGCGGCCGCGGTCGCGGCGCCCTGAGCTCGATCTTGCAATACTCTGAGGATTGATCCGCCGCAGCATCTCCGGCGCTGGATTAATTTCAGGACAGCATCCGGGTGTCACCATCGATGGAAATGGCCTGCCCCGAGATCGTCCGGCCGCGCGGCGAGCAGAGCAGCAGGATCTGGTCGGCGAGCTGCCGCGCCGTGACGTACTCCTTCACCGACACGAACGAGAACGCCCGCGCCTCCATGTCGGCGAAGCTCGTGCCCTGCTGCTGGGCCTTCGATTCGAGCACCCGGCGCTGGCGATCCCCGGCGACGAGACCCGGGAGGATCGCGTTCACCCGGATCCCCGCGCCGCCGAGCTCGATCGCCAGGGACTTGGTGAAGCCGATCACCCCCCACTTGGCGGCCGCATAGGGGCTGCGCAGCGCGAAGCCGAACTTGCCCGCGGCCGAGGAGAGATTGACGATCGAGGCGTTGGCGCTCTGGCGCAGGTGCGGCACCGCCAGGCGCGCGCAGTTGAACTGGCTGGTCAGGCAGACCGTGAGGCAGCGATCCCACTCCTCGGGGGCGATCTCCTCGACCCGACCGGTCGGGCCGGCGATCCCGGCATTGTTGACGAGCACGTCGAGGCCGCCGAGGAACTCGACCGCCTGGTCCATCATCGCGGCGACGGCGTCGCGGTCGGCGACGTCGGTCCGGCTGCGCCCGACGGTGTCCGGCAGCGCGGCCAAGGCCTCGGCGTCGATATCGCAGGCGAAGACGCGCGCGCCTTCGTCGAGGAAGGCGTCGACGATCTCGCGACCGATTCCGGCAGCGCCCGCCGTCACCAGGACGCGCAGGCCGGCAATCCCCAGATCCATGATCAATCCTCTCCCTGAACGTCCCGCAATCCGCCGCGGGTCAAGATGAACTCCGCGGCTTCCCGGATGTCGGCGGCGATCGCGGCCGCGGCCGCCGCGCCGTCCCGGATCTCGATGGCCGCCACGGCCTCGGCGTGCCGGCGCAGAGCGAAGCCCTGGAGGAGGCGCTCCGGGTGGGCGCGCAGATCCAGGTTGATCACCGGGCCGGCCTTCAGCCAGAGCCGCGCGATGATCTCCTGCAGGGGTGCCAGCCCGCAGGCGCCGTAGATGGCGAAATGCAAGTCGCGGTTGAGCTGGACGGCGCGCGCCCTGTCGGGCTCCGCCGCCTCGGCCTCGGCCCGGAAGGCCGTCTCGGCGCTCCGGATCGCCGCGAGCTCGGCCCCCGTCCGCCGCTCGGCCGCCCGCGCCACCGCGATCCCCTCGACCGCGATGCGGGTCTCGACCAGGGCCCGGAACGCGGCCGCGCCCATGACCGGCACCCGGATCACCCGATTCGGCGCCACTTCCAGCACGCCGTCCGCCGCGAGCCGGCTCACCGCCTCGCGCACCGGCATGACCGAGACGCCGAGGGCCGCCGCACTCTGCCGGAGGGACAGCCGGTCGCCCGGCGCCAGCCGCCCCGAGGCGAGCAGATCCGACAGGGCCTCGTAGACGGTGTCGGACAGGGTCCGCCGCTCGAGCTGGGGCAGGTCGGCCAGCGCCAAAGTGGAATTCATATGCCGACACTAGACGGATCCGGCATTATCACGCTAGTGATCTGTGATCACAGTTCGGGTGAGGGCCGTCAGAGCCCGCCACAACAACCCGGCTGGAGGACACGCACGGGAGCGGAACGATGACGGACCGGTACGGGAATTCCCTTTCTCGCCGCAGCCTCCTGCGCGCCGGCGGCGCGGCGCTCCTCGCGCCGGCCCTCGCGAGCCCGGCGCTCTCCCAGGGACAGTCCGAGGTGATCCGGATCGGTCACCTCACGCCGCGGACCGGCTTCCTCGGGCCGCTCGGCGAGTTCGCCGTGCAGGCGGCCCAGCTCGCGGTGGAGGAGATCAACGCGGCCGGCGGCATCGCGGGCCGGAAGGTCGAGCTCCTGTCGGAGGACAGCGTCAACCCACAGACCGCCTCGGCCAAGGCCGAGCGCATGGTCCAGCGTGACCGCGTGGCGTGCCTCGTCGGCGAGATCAATTCGGCCTCCGCGCTGGCGATCAGCCAGGTCGCGCAGCGCGAGAAGATCCTGTTCATCAACACCGGCGCCAACTCGGACGCGCTGCGCGGCTCCGACTGCAAGCGCTTCATGTTCCACGTCGAATCACAGAACACCATGATGGTGCGGGCCTGCGGCCGGGCGTTGCTCGACCGGGGCCTGATCAAGGGGCGCAAGGTCTACGCGCTCACCGCCGACTACGCCTTCGGCCACGATCTCCTGAAGCAGGCCAAGAAGTACTTCGCCGCCAACGACGCCACCCTCGTCGGCGAGGATCTGATCCCGACCGAGCTCACCGACTTCTCGCCGTTCCTGCTCAAGCTCCGTCAGGCCAAGCCGGACCTCGTGATCTGCAACCTCGCGGGCGCGCAGATCACCAACTTCCTGAAGCAGTACAGCGAGTTCGGCCTGCCGTTCCCGGTCGCCGGCTTCGGCTTCGACACGGCGCTCGCGTGGGGCGCCGGACCGGGGAACTTCCTCGGCACCTGGCCGGTGATCTGGCACCACCAGATCGACTCGCCCTCGGCGAAGAAATTCGTCGCCGCCTTCAAGGCCAAGTACAAGAAGCCGCCTGAGAACCAGGGCTGGGGCGACTACACGGCGATGAAGATCGTCGCGCAATCGATGAACGAGCTCAAATCGACCGAGTCGATCAAGGTCGTGGAGCACCTGGAATCGGGGGCGAAGTTCGACATCGCCAAGGTCCGCGAGGGCTATTTCCGCCCCTGGGACCACGAGCTGATGCAGGAGATGTTCGCGATCACCGCCCTGCCGGCGGATCAGGTCAAGAACCCCTACGACATCTTCACCTCGACCGGGCCGCTGCCCGGTCCCGGCGAGAGCCTGGAAGTGCTCGCCACCACCCGCGACGAGAACGCCTGCACCTTCCCGGCGTGAGGCGTCCATGCAGCTCGTCTTCATCCTGGAGCAGGTGCTCAACGGCCTGCTGATCGGTGTGCAGTACCTGCTGATCGCGCTGGGTTTGTCGCTGATCTTCAGCCTCGGCGGGATCGTGAACCTCGCCCACGGCGCCTTCTACGCGATCGGCGCCTACGTGACCGTGCTGCTGACGCCGACGATCGGCTTCGGCGGCGCCCTCATCGCCTCGCCGCTCGCGGTGGCGGTGCTCGGACTCCTGATCGAGCGGTTCCTGCTCCGGCGCTTCTACCGCGGCGACCCGACGCTCGGCCTGCTCCTCACCTTCGGGCTCGCGATGGTGGCGGAGCAGGCGCTGCGCATGGCCTTCGGGGCGGCGCCGGTGCCCTTCGGGATCCCGCTGTGGCTGCGCGGGCAGGTCTTCATCGGCGACCTGATCTACTCGCGCTACCGGCTCTCGATCCTCGTCGTGGCGCTCGCCTGCGTCGCCGGCCTGTGGCTGCTCCTGACCCGCACCAGCTTCGGGCGGGTGGTCCGGGCGGGCGTGCAGAACCCCGACATGGTCGCGGCGCTCGGCATCTCGCTCCGGCCCTACATGACCGCCGTGGTGACGATCGCGGTCGGGCTCGCGGCGCTCGCCGGGACCATGTTGGCGCCGGTCACGGGCGTGCAGCCCGCCATGGGCGCCGAGATCCTGACCTTCGCCTTCGTGGTCGTGGTGATCGGCGGTCTGGGCTCCTTCTGGGGCGTGGTGCTCGCCGCGCTGATCGTCGGCGTGGTCCGGGGCCTCACCGCCTACGCCTACCCGCCGGCCACCGAGGCCGCCGTCTACGCCCTCATGGTGCTCGTCCTGCTGCTGCGCCCGCGCGGCCTGTTCGGCGAGCACATCGCCCGGTTCGAGTGAGCGAGGAGCGTCCCATGTCCGGAACCGCCGAGCCGCTGCCGCTCGCCCTGCCGCAGCGCGGCCTGATCCTGCGCGAGAGCCGCCAGCTCTGGGCGGCGCTCGCCGCCCTGATCGTCCTGCCCTTCGCCCTCGACGCGATCGGCCTGACGCTGATCACCGCCACCGACGTGGTGATCTTCGCCCTGGCGGTGCTCGGCCTCAACATCCTGGTCGGCTGGACGGGGCTCACCTCGTTCGGCCACGGGGCGTGGTTCGGGATCGGCGCCTACGCGGTGGCGATCCTCCAGACGCGCCTCTTCCCCGGCGACATGGCCCTGCCGCTCCTCGGCGCCCTGGCGATCACCGGGCTCGCGGCCCTCGCCGCCGGCGGCCTGATCCTCCGGCGGCGGGGCGTCTACTTCTCGCTCCTGACCCTCGCCTTCACGGCGATGCTCTACGCCATCGCGTTCCGCTGGACCGACCTCACCGGTGGCGAGAACGGCATCGGAAACCTGCACCGGTGGGCGGCGCTGCAGGAACCCGGCGCCTACTACGCCGCGGTGTCCGGAATCGCCTTCGCGGTCCTGATCGCCCTGTGGCGCTTCCGGCGCTCGCCGATGGGCACCGTCCTGGTGGCGATCCGCGAGAACGAGCAGCGCGCCGGCTTCCTCGGCTACGCCACCAACCGCTACAAGCTCGCAGCCTTCGTGATCTCGGCGACGATCACCGGGCTGGCGGGCGCGCTCGCGGCCTACAGTCACCGCTTCACCTCGGCCGACCCGATCTCCATCGCCTTCTCGGGCGAGCTGCTCGCCATGGTGGTGATCGGAGGGATGCGCTCGTTCCTCGGGCCGGCGCTCGGCGCGCTGTTCTACATCCTCTTCCGCGAGTTTCTGTCGATCTACACCGCCGACTGGCTGCTGTATTTCGGCCTGCTGTTCGTCGCCTTCATCGTGTTCTCGCCGGACGGGCTCGTCGGCATCGCGGCGCGGCTGCTCAAGCCGTTCCGGCGCGTCCCGACCGAGGGCGCGGCCATGTCGGCCCGCCGCGCCGGCTCCTCGGGCCGCGTCCCGGCCCGCTTCATCGCGGAGGGGCGCGGCGACGGCCCGGTGCTGGTCGCCGACGAGATCCGGAAGAGCTTCGGGCCCGTGAAGGCGGTGCGCGGCGTGTCCTTCGCGGTCGCCGACCGGACGCTCCACGCCCTGATCGGGCCGAACGGCGCCGGCAAGACCACCGCCTTCAACCTGCTGTCCGGGATGTTCCGGCCGAGCGGCGGCAGCATCCGCCTCGACGGAAGCGAGATCGCCGGCCTGGAGCCGCACGCCATCACCCGGGCCGGGATCGGGCGCTCGTTCCAGATCACCAACCTGTTCCCGGGCCTCTCCGTGGAGGAGAACGTCCGCCTCGCGGTGCAGGCCCGGCACGCCGCGCATTTCAGCCCCTGGCGGGACGCGCTGGCCGTCCGGGAGATCGCCGACGACACCGCCGAGCTGCTGCGCTGGACCGGCCTGTCCGGCATCGAGCGGGCCGAGGCCGGCAGCCTGTCCTACGGCGGCCAGCGGCTGCTCGACATGGGGCTGGCCCTGGCCACGCGGCCGCGCGTGCTGCTGCTCGACGAGCCCCTCGCCGGGCTCGCGGCGGCCGAGCGCGAGCGGGTCGGTGACCTGATCAAGGCGCTGTCGGCCGACATCCCGGTGCTCCTCGTCGAGCACGACATCGACCGCGTCTTCCGCCTCGCCGACCGCGTCACCGTGATGGCCGACGGCGCCGTGCTGGTCGACGGCTCGGTCGCGGACGCCCGGGACGACGAGCGGGTGCAGGCGGTCTATCTCGGCTCGGGCACGGCGGCGATCGCCGCGAAGCCGCGCGCCAGCGCCGCCGAGGCCGAGACGCTGCTCGCCATGGAGGGCGTCGACACCTTCTACGGCAAGTCGCACATTCTGAACGGGGTGAACCTGGCGGTGCGCCGGGGCGAGGTCGTGGCGCTCCTCGGACGCAACGGGGCCGGCAAATCGACTCTGCTCAAGACCCTGATCGGCACCGCGCCGCCGGCCGCCGGCCGGATCGTGCTCGCCGGCCAGGACATCGCCGGCCTGTCGCCCGACCGGATTGCCCGGCTCGGGATCGGCTACGTCCCGCAAGGGCGGGCGCTGTTCGCCGGCATGACCGTCGCGGAGAATCTGGGCCTCGGCCGGCTGCGGCGGCTCACCGGCGCCGGCATCCACTGGGACGAGGAGAAGGTCCTCGAGTTCTTCCCGCGCCTGAAGGAGCGCTGGACCGTCGACGCGGCCCGCCTGTCCGGCGGCGAGCAGCAGATGGTGGCGGTGGCCCGCGCCCTCTCGGGGGACACGCGACTCCTCCTCCTCGACGAGCCCTTCGAAGGCCTGTCGCCGGCGGTGACGGAGGAGCTGTTCGAGGCCTTCGACCGGCTGCGCCGGGAGATCGCGATCATCCTGGTGGACCACCACCTCGACCTCGCCCTGGCGCTGTCCGACCGGACCGTGGCCCTGGAGCGCGGCAGCGTGCAGTGGACGGGCGAGTCGCGTCTCCTGCGCGAGGATCAGGAGTTGAGGCGGAAGGTGCTGTGGCTATGACCGAGAGCGTCGCGATCGTCGGCGCCGGCCTGATTGGCCGGGCCTGGGCGATGATCTTCGCCCGTGCCGGCTGGGACGTGCGCCTGTTCGACCCCGCGGCGGGCGTCGCCGAGGCCGCGATCCCGCTCTGCGCCGAGGGGCTGCGAACGCTGGCGGCGAACGACCTCTGCGCGGATCCCGAGGGTGCCGCGGCGCGCATCCGCGCGGCCGGCACCCTCGCGGCCGCCCTCGACGGCGTCGCCTTCGTGCAGGAGAACGGACCGGAGCGGCTGGAGGTGAAGCGAAGCCTGTTCGCGGACCTCGACGCCGCGACGCCGCGAGAGGCTGTCATCGCCTCGTCCTCCTCGGCGATCCGCTGCTCCCTGTTCACCGAGGATCTGCCCGGTCGGGCCCGGTGCCTCGTCGGCCATCCGGTGAACCCGCCGCACCTGATCCCGCTGGTGGAGATCTCCGGCGCGCCGTGGACGGCGCCCGAGGCGCTGGTGCGGGCCCGTCAGGTCTACGAGCAGATCGGGCAGGTCCCGATCACCGTGCTGAAGGAGATCGAGGGCTTCATCCTCAACCGGCTCCAGGGCGCCCTGTTGGCGGAGGCGTTCCGCCTCGCCTCGGAGGGCTACGTGACCCCGCAGGACCTCGACAAGACCGTGGCGGACGGCCTCGGCCTGCGCTGGAGCTTCATGGGTCCGTTCGAGACGATCGAGCTCAACGCGCCCGGCGGCATCGCCGATTACTGCGCCCGCTACACCGGCTTCTACAAGAGCCTCGCTGCCGACCCGGCGCCGCCCTCGGTCTACGAGGCACCGGCCACCGAGGCGATCCTGGCCAAGTGGCAACCGCCGACCGATCTGCCCGCACGCATGAACCGCCGCGACGCGCGGCTAGCGGCGCTCCGCGCCCACAAGGCTTCACGGAAGGACTGAGCATGGCCTCACAGCGGAAAGTCATCATCACCTGCGCGGTGACGGGCGCGATCCACACGCCCAGCATGTCGCCGCACCTGCCCGTCACGCCCGAGGAGATCGCCGACGCCGCCATCGGCGCCGCCGAGGCCGGCGCCGCCATCGTGCACCTGCACGCCCGCAACCTGGAGAACGGCCAGCCCGACCAGACACCCGAGGCCTTCGCCAAGTTCCTGCCGGTGATCAAGCAGCGCTCGAACTGCGTGGTGAACATCACCACGGGCGGCGCGCCGACCATGTCCATCGAGGAGCGGGTGCGCCCCGCGGCGACCTTCCAGCCGGAGGTCGCCTCGCTGAACCTCGGCTCGATGAATTTCGGCCTGTTCGGCATGCTCGACCGTTTCAAGGACCTGAAGCACCAGTGGGAGCGGGACTATCTCGGCAACAAGGACATCATCTTCCGCAACACCTTCGGCCAGATCGAGCACATCCTGACGACTTGCGGCCCGAACGGGACGAAGTTCGAGTTCGAGTGCTACGACACCGCGCATCTCTACAACCTGAAATACTTCTTCGACCGCGGGCTGGTGCAGGCGCCGCTGTTCATCCAGACGGTCTTCGGCCTGCAGGGCGGGATCGGCGCGCATCCGGACGACGTGATGCACATGAAGCGCACCGCCGACCGTCTGTTCGGCGATCAGTACCGCTGGTCGGTGCTCGGCGCGGGCCGCAACCAGATGAACATCGCCGCCATGGCGGCCGCGATGGGCGGCAACGTCCGCGTCGGGCTCGAGGACAGCCTCTGGGACGGTCCGGGCAAGCTCGCCGAGACCAACGCCGCGCAGGTCCGGCGGGTGCGCGCGATCATCGAGGGGCTGGGCCTCGCGGTCGCCTCGCCCGACGAGGCGCGCGAGATGCTGGCGCTGAAGGGCGGCGACAAGGTCGCGTTCTGATCGATCAGTCGATGGACGATGCGTCGCGGAAGGTGGGACGCATCGTCCGAGAGCGGCTGACGTTCAGGCTCTTCCGTCCTTGCGAGCGCAGCGAAGCAATCCAGGCGCGCCTCAGGCCTCCGATCGCGCGCAACACTGGATTGCTTCGCTGCGCTCGCAAAGACGTAGGCGACCGCTCACGGCGAACCGAACACGCGATCCAGATCCGCCTGCGCGACGCCGTCGATCTCCAGGATCTTCAGCCGGCTCTGCTCGCCGGTCACGATGCGGACCGAGCCGCGGCTGACCTTCAGCGCCTTGGCGATCAACGCGACGAGCGCCTCATTGGCCGCGCCCTCAACCGGCGGGGCGGCGACGCGGACCTTCAGGTAGGGCTGCCCCTTGTCGTCCCGGGCCCAGCCCTCCGCGGCGTCGCGGCCCCCGCGCGGCGTGAGGCGCACCGCCAGCCGGATCGCCACGGCGGAGCCCTCAGAAGATCTTGCCCGGGTTCAGCCGGTTGTCCGGATCGAGCGCCCGCTTCACGAGCCGCATGACGGCGATCTCCTCGGGCGAGCGCGACAGCTTCAGCTTGGCCCGCTTCTCGAGCCCGATCCCGTGCTCCGCCGAGACGGAGCCGTTCAGCTCCGCCAGCGGCTCGTAGATCGCCGCGTCGATCGCCGCGTTGCCGGCGGCGTCGAGGCGGGTGGTGTTCCAGTGGAGATTGTTGTCGCCGATATGCCCGTAGACGACCGCCCGGCAGCCCGGGATCGCCGCGAGCCGGTCGAGCGCGCCGCGGACGTAGCCGTCCATCCGCGCGAGCGGCACGCTCACGTCGAAGGCCCGGTCGATCCCGTCGGCGTTCAGGTGCTCGACGCGGTCGCGGATCCGCCACATGCCGCGGCGCTGCTCCTCCGAGGCGGCGACCACGGCGTCGAGGATCGTGCCGTCCCCCATCAGCCCTTCCAGCAGGCCCAGGAATCGGTCCGATTCCTCGGGGACGCACTCGACCTCGATGATCGCGTAGAACGGGTAGTCCGGACCGAGCGGCGGGGTCGCGCGCCCGGGCGCCGTCATCAGCCGGTAGAAGTCCGGCCACAGGCCCTCGAACGAGGAGACACGCCCCTGGAAGGCGCTCTGCGCCGCCCGCAGCACCCGCGCGCCGTCGTCGACCCCGGGGCACGCGATCAGCGCCGTCGCGTAGCCGGCGGGCTCCGGCCGCAGGCGGATGACCGCCCGCGTGACGATGCCCATCGTGCCCTCGGTGCCGAGGAAGAGCTGCTTGAGGTCGAGCCCGGTGTTGTTCTTGATGAGCGGCCGCATCGACGACACGACCGTGCCGTCGGCGAGCACCGCCTCCAGGCCGAGCACCATCTCGCGCATCATGCCGTAGCGCAGCACCCGCAGGCCGCCCGCGTTGGTGGAGATCGCGCCGCCGATCGTCGCCGAGCCGCGGGCCCCGAGATCGAGGGGGAAGAACAGGCCCGCCGCGGACGCGGCGTCCTGCACGCTCTCGAGGGTCGCGCCGGTGCCGACCACCACCGTCATGCCGAGCGGGTCCACCGGCTCGATGCCGGTCATGCGCTCGGTCGACAGGGTGATCTCGTCGGGCTGGCAGAGCGTGCCGTCGACGAGGCCGGTGGCGCCGCCCCGCGGGACCACCGCGACGCCCGCCGCGTGGCAGGCGGCCATGACGGTGCCGGTTTCCTCGGTGCTGCGCGGGCGGACCAGCGCCAGCGCGGCGCAGGGCTCGGTCGGGCGCGTCCAGTTGGCCGAGCGCCCGCGCAGTTCCGCGCCGGTGACGAGACCGGACGGTCCGACGATCGCGGCGAGGCGGTCGAGGAAGGCGGTGTCGGTCATCGGCATCATCTCGGGGCTCGGTCCGGTGGCCGCTCTGTCACAGAATCCCGCGCGCGGCGAGGTTCCGCATCAGCGCGCGGGCGCCGAAGGTCCAGGGCTCGCAGGCGTCGCAGCGGCGCATGCGGTTGACGAGGCTGCCGAGCTCCGGGCTCGCCACGACGACGCGGTCGCCGTCGGCGTGGGTGAAGCCGAGGCCCGGCCCGTGCCGGTCCTGGATCGGCGCGAACATCGTGCCGAGGAGGAGGAGGGCGCCGTCAGGGTAGTCGTGCGTCCGCCCCATCAGCGCCTCCGCCAGTTCCTCCGGGTCGCGGCTGATCTCGGAGAGCGGCGAGGTGCCCTCCAGCCGGAAGCCGTCCGTGCCGGTGACCTCGAGGGTCACGGTCGTGCGGCGGACGTCGTCGAGGCCGAACGTGTCGTCGAACAGGCGCAGGAACGGCCCCACGGCGCAGGAGGCGTTGTTGTCCTTGGCCTTCCCGAGGAGCAGCGCCGACCGGCCCTCGAAGTCGCGCAGGTTCACGTCGTTGGCGAGCGTCGCCCCGACGATCTGCTGGTCGGAGGCGACCGCGAGCGCCACCTCGGGCTCGGGGTTGTTCCAGTGCGAGTCCGGGTGCAGGCCCGCATCCGCGCCGCAGCCGACGGCCGAGAGCGGCTGCGCCTTGGTGAAGATCTCGGCGTCCGGGCCGATGCCCACCTCCAGGTACTGGCTCCAGGCGCCCTGCGCGACCAGCACCTTCTTGAGGGCCATGGCCTCGGGCGAGCCGGGCTTCAGCCGGCGCAGGTCGTGCCCGACCAGGCGCTCGACCTCGGCGCGGATCGCCGCCGCGGCGGCGAGATCGCCGCGTGCGCGCTCCTCGATCACCCGCTCCAGCATCGAGGTGGCGAAAGTCACGCCCGCCGCCTTCAGGGCCTGGAGATCGACCGGGGCCAGGAGCCAGGGCTTGGTGGCGTCGCGCGCGTCCGGCGGCGTGTTGGCCAGCACCGCGTCGAGGCTGCCGAGGTCCTCGCCCTCTGCGCCGCGCAGGGCGGCGGCGGGGTCTCGGGCCTCGCACAGGTCGCTGACGGTGGGGAAGGCGGCGGTGACGTCGACGATTCGGGCCGCACCGTCCGCGTCGGCGCGGATCGCCACGACGCTCGGACCGGCCACGTCCGGCCGCCACACCCGGCCCACGAGGGCGCCCCGGCATCCGTCGGCGGGCAGGATCTCCCGCGCGGTCAGGCCCGATAACGACATGTGCTCATGTCCCCTGGATGTGTGACCCTGAGATGTCCGCGCGCGACGGGCCCGGTTCCGGGACCGCGGCCGGCGCGCGATTCCATAGCATTCCGCGGCGCCCGTCATCCCGCCGGAAGTTTCACCGGGCCGCGCCCGTCACGGGCGCCGGGGGGCTCGCCTGACAGATCCAAGAATATCTGCAGCTTTGCCAGGAGGCCGGCTTGCTTTCCCGCGAACCCTCATTTGTACTGCTGCCCTAGAGCCGCCGACAGAGCGGCCTTGATCGGGAGGAAGCATGGCCTCGGTGGGAATCCGCGAGGTTCGCAAGGCTTTCGGATCGACGAATGTCCTGCACGGCGTGTCGGTGGATATCCGGGACGGTGAATTCGTGATCCTGGTCGGCCCGTCGGGCTGCGGGAAATCAACGCTCCTGCGGATGATCGCCGGGCTCGAGAACATCTCCGGCGGCGAGATCCGCATCGGCGAGCGCGTGGTGAACGATGTGCCGCCCAAGGAGCGGGACATCGCCATGGTATTCCAGAACTACGCACTCTATCCGCATCTCACCGTCCGCGAGAACATGGCGTTCTCGATGCGGATCCGGAAGGCGCCGGCCTCCGAGATCGACCTCCGGGTCAACAAGGCCGCCCAGATCCTCGGGCTGGCTCCCCTGCTGGACCGCTACCCGCGCCAGCTCTCGGGCGGCCAGCGCCAGCGCGTCGCCATGGGCCGGGCGATCGTGCGCGACCCGCAGGTCTTCCTGTTCGACGAGCCGCTCTCCAACCTCGACGCCAAGCTCCGGGTGGCGATGCGCACCGAGATCAAGGAGCTGCACCAGCGCCTGAAGACGACGACGATCTACGTCACCCACGACCAGATCGAGGCCATGACCATGGCCGACCGGATCGTGGTGATGCACGACGGGGTCGTGGAGCAGATCGGGCCGCCCCTCGAACTCTACGACCGGCCCGACAACCTGTTCGTCGCCGGCTTCATCGGCTCGCCGGCCATGAACTTCATGCCCGGCAAGGTCCGGGCGAACGGGCGTCTGACCTTCACCACCGAGACCGGCCTGTCGATCCCGCTCGCCGACGCGCCCTCCGGGGTCGACGGTCGGCCGCTCATCCTGGGCGTCCGCCCCGAGCATTTCGACCTCGCGCCCGAGGGGATCGCCGCGGAGGTCGTCGTCGTGGAGCCGACCGGCTCAGAGACCATGCTGGCGGTGCGGGCCGGGGGCCAGGACCTCACCTGCGTGCTGCGCGAACGCGTGCGCGAGCGGCCGGGCGAGACGGTCTCCCTGCGGCCGAACCGCGTGCACTTCTTCGACGCCGAGACCGGCCGTCGCCTGCCGAACTGACCCGCGTCGGATCCGACGCGGATTCGAGGCGCGCGGCGCCTCCAGGATCACGATCACCGAGGGAGAAGAAACGATGTCCGTTCTCGATCGCCGGTCCCTCCTCGCGGGCGCCGCAGCGACAGGCTTCGCCGCCGGCGGCGACCTCCTCGGCTTCGCCAAGGCCTGGGCGCAGAACGCGGAGTGGAAGCCCGAGCCGGGGGCGAGCCTGTCGCTCCTGCGCTGGAAGCGCTTCGTGCCGGCCGAGGACGAGGCCTTCATGAAGCTCGTCGACGCCTTCACCAAGGCGACGGGCGTCAAGGTCACGGTGACCAACGAGTCCTTCGACGACATCCAGCCCAAGGCGTCGGTCGCCGCCAATACGGGCCAAGGGCCCGACATGGTCTGGGGCCTGTTCTCGTTCCCGGCGCTCTTTCCCGACAAATGCCTGCCGCTCGAGGACGTGGCGGAATCCCTCGGCAAGAAGTACGGCCCCTGGTTTCCGTCGGCGGAGGCCTACGGCAAGGTCAAGGGCAAGTGGATCGCGATCCCCGTGGCGTTCAACGGCGGCTATCCGAACTACCGCATCTCGGCGATGAAGAAGGCCGGTTTCGACAAGTTCCCGACCGACACGGCGGGCTTCCTCGAACTCTGCCGCGGACTGAAGAAGAACAACACCCCCGC
Organism: Methylobacterium sp. yr668; assembly: GCF_900116245.1. Taxonomy (NCBI): domain Bacteria; kingdom Pseudomonadati; phylum Pseudomonadota; class Alphaproteobacteria; order Hyphomicrobiales; family Methylobacteriaceae; genus Methylobacterium; species Methylobacterium sp. yr668. Next base: position 34,024 of record NZ_FOZY01000008.1, read on the forward strand.
CGGCTTCGCTCTCGGCCACGCCACCGGTGACGGCAACACGTGGTGCCACTGGGCGCTCTGGTCACACGGCGGCAACCTCGTCGACGCCAACGAGAAGATCGTCATCAACTCGCCCGAGACCGCCAAGGCGCTCGAATACGTCAAGTCCCTGTACGAGACCTTCGTGCCCGGCACGGTGTCGTGGAACGATTCCTCGAACAACAAGGCCTTCCTGGCCGGCGACCTGTACCTGACCAACAACGGCATCTCGATCTACGCGGCGGCCAAGAAGGACAACCCGAAGCTCGCCGAGGACATGGACCACGCGGTCTGGCCGATCGGCCCGGTCGGCAAGCCCACCGAGTTCCAGCTCGCCTTCCCGATCCTGGCCTTCAAGTACTCGAAGGCGCCGAACGCCTGTAAGGCCTTCATCGCCTTCATGATGGAGGCGGCGAACTACAATCCCTGGCTGGAGGCGGCCCAGGGCTACCTCTGCGAGCCGCTGTCGAACTATCCGAAGAACCCGATCTGGACGAGCGACCCGAAGAACGCGGTCTTCGCCGAGGCGGGACGGCGCTCCCTGGCGGCGGGCGGCCTCGCGCCGGTGAGCGAGCGGATCGCCGCGGTGCTGGCCGACTTCGTGATCGTCGACATGTTCGCCAGTCACTGCACCGGCCGCGAGGACGTGAAGGGCGCCATCAAGAACGCCGAGCGCGCCGCCACCCGCATCTTCCGGAACACCTGACCGCACCCGCCGGAGGCGAGACCATGGCGCACACGGCCCTGACGCAGCCCGCCCCGGCCGCAATCCCGACCCGCTCGGCCTGGCAGCGCGTGCGCGCGAGCCGCGGCTGGGCGGGGTTCTGGTTCATGCTGCCGACGGCGCTGATCCTCGGCCTGTTCCTGGCCTACCCGCTCCTGAAGGGCATCTGGCTGTCCTTCACCAACGCGCGGATCGGCCGCGACGGGGTCTTCGTCGGCCTGGAGAACTACGAGTGGCTCTGGGACGACGACGTCTTCTGGCTCTCGGTGTTCAACACCTGCCTCTACACGGCGGTGGCGTCCGTGGTGAAGTTCGGGGTCGGGCTCTACCTCGCGTTGCTGCTCAACAAGAACATGCCGTTCAAGTCGATCATCCGGTCGATCGTGCTGATCCCGTTCGTGGTGCCGACCGTGCTGTCGGCCATCGCGTTCTGGTGGATCTTCGACAGCCAGTTCTCGATCATCTCCTGGTCGCTGCGCCATCTCGGGGTGATCGACGGCAACATCGACTTCCTCGGCGATCCCGCCATGGCGCGGGCCTGCGTGATCTTCGCCAACATCTGGCGGGGCGTGCCGTTCATCGCCATCACGCTGCTCGCCGGTCTCCAGACGGTCTCGCCCTCGCTCTACGAGGCCGCGACGCTGGACGGCGCCTCCAACTGGCAGATCTTCTCGCGGATCACCCTGCCGCTCCTGACCCCGATCATCGCGGTCGTGATGACCTTCTCGGTGCTGTTCACCTTCACCGATTTCCAGCTGATCTGGGCCATGACGCGCGGCGGCCCGGTGAACGCCACCCACCTGATGGCGACCCTGTCGTACCAGCGCGGCATCCTCTCGGGGACGCTCGGCGAGGGCGCGGCCATCGCCACCGCCATGGTGCCGTTCCTGCTCGCGGCCATCGGCATCTCGTGGTTCGGCCTGCAGCGCAGGGCCTGGCAATCCGGGGGGAACGACCGATGAGCGCGCCCGCACCGCCCGCCCACGCCGATCCGCATCTCAACTCCGTGCTGGAGGCGCGGCCCGCCGGGCTCACGGACAATTCGGAGGGCATGGCCTATCTCGAGCGCCTGCCCCGGCGGCTCGTGACGACCTACCTGCCGCTCCTCCTGATCCTCGCGGTGCTGCTGTTCCCGTTCTACTGGATGGCGCTCACCGCCATCAAACCGGACGAGCAGCTGATCGACATGGAGCGGTTCAACCCGTTCTGGGTCGTGGATCCGACGCTCAAGCACATCAACAAGCTCCTCTTCGAGACGCAGTATCCGCGCTGGCTCTGGAACACGATGTACGTATCGGTGGCGGCGACCGTGCTGTCGCTGTTCGCGAGCGTGCTCGCCGCCTACGCCTGCGTCCGCGTGCGCTACCGGGGCGCCGGCTGGGTCGGGGCGGCGATCTTCCTCGCCTACCTCGTGCCGCCCTCGATCCTGTTCATCCCGCTCGCCACGATCATCCAGGCCTACGGCCTGTTCGACTCGCCGATCGCCCTGATCCTCGCCTACCCGACGATCCTGATCCCGTTCTCGACGTGGCTCCTGATGGGCTACTTCAAGACCATTCCCTACGAGCTGGAGGAATGCGCGCTGATGGACGGCGCCAGCCGGTGGCAGATCCTCACCAAGATCATCCTGCCGCTCGCCTTCCCGGGGCTGATCTCGGCGGGGATCTTCTCGCTGACCCTGTGCTGGAACGAGTTCATCTACGCGCTGACCTTCCTGTCCTCGACGCAGAACAAGACGGTGCCCATCGCCGTGGTGAGCGAGTTCGTGGACGGCGACGTCTACAAGTGGGGGTCGCTGATGGCCGGCGCGCTGCTCGGCTCGCTGCCGCTGGTGATCCTCTACTCGTTCTTCGTCGAGTACTACGTCTCCGCGCTCACCGGCGCCGTGAAGGAATAGGGGACGGGCAGGACCGTCGTCGTCGCGCGCGCAGCGAAGCGTGCCGGGGCGCCAGGACCTCGGTCGGCGTGGCGCCGGCCGCATCGCTGCGCTCGCGAGGACGGAGACCGTTGCCAGCAGGGCTCGACGAGTCGGAGAATGCGCGCGGATCCGCCGGCGCAGAATCGCGGACCGGCCCCATCGAAGGTCACGCCATGGCCCACTTCATCGACGCCCGGTCCACCCTGGTCAACGACGCCGTCGACGGCCTCGTCGCCGCGAGCGGCGGACGCCTGGCACGGCTCGACGGCGACCCGGGCATCCGCGTCGTCCTCCGCGCCGCTCCGGATCCCGGGAAGGTCGCGGTCATCTCCGGCGGCGGCTCCGGCCACGAGCCGGCCCATGCGGGCTTCGTGGGACCGGGCCTGCTCAGCGCCGCTGTCTGCGGCGACGTCTTCGCCTCGCCGAGCGTCGACGCGGTGCTGGCCGGGATCCTCGCGGTGACGGGGCCGGCGGGGTGCCTGCTCGTCATCAAGAACTACGCGGGCGACCGGCTGAATTTCGGCCTCGCCGCCGAGCGCGCCCGGGCGCTCGGCCACAGGGTCGAGACCGTGATCGTCGCGGACGACATCGCGCTGCCGGACGCCAAGCAGCCGCGCGGCGTCGCCGGGACGCTGTTCGTCCACAAGGTGGCGGGTCACGCCGCGGAGGCCGGGGAACCGCTCGAGACCGTGGCGTCGCTCGCCCGCCGGGCGGCGGGGGCGGCGAAGTCGCTCGGCATCGCGGTCTCCACCTGCACGATCCCCGGCTCGCCGCGCAGCGAGCGGCTGGCGGAGGGACAGGCCGAGCTCGGCCTCGGCATCCACGGCGAGCCCGGCGCGGAGCGCATCGCGCTGCCAAAGGCCAGCGACCTCGCCGAGCTGATGGCCGAGCGTCTCGCGCGGGCCGTCGAAGGTGCGGACCGGCTGGCGCTGCTCGTGAACAATCTCGGCTCCGCCTCCGCGCTCGAGATGCAGGTCCTCACCCGCGCCGTGCTCGCCACCGACCTCGGGCGGCGCGTCCGCCTGCTGCTCGGGCCCGCGCCGCTGATGACGGCGCTCGACATGCACGGTGCCTCGCTGTCGGTCCTGCCGCTCGACGATGCGCTGGAGCGCGCCCTGTCGGAGCCCGTCCCGGTCCCGGCCTGGCCCGCGGCGGTGCGGGTCGCGCCGCCGATCCTCCGGCCGGTGCCCGAGGGGCTCGCGGGCGAGGCCTTCGTGCCGTCGCACGACGCCGTCACCGCCGCCAGGATCCGGGCCGTCGCCGAGGCCCTGATCGGGGCCGAGGACACCCTGAACGGCCTCGATGCCAAGGTCGGGGACGGCGACGCCGGCACGACCTTCGCGGGCGCGGCCCGCGCCGTCCTGGCCGAGCTCGACCGGCTGCCGCAGGCGGAGCCCGCGGCCCTGTGCCGGGCGCTCGCCGAGCGGATCGGGCGCGCGGTCGGCGGATCGAGCGGCGTGCTCGGCTCGATCTTCTTCGCCGCGACGGCCTCGGCCCTCGCCGAAGGCGCCGCGTGGCCCGAGGCTCTCGGGCAGGGCGTGGCGCGCGTCCAGGGGTACGGCGGCGCCCGAGCCGGCGACCGCACCCTGCTCGACGCCCTGATCCCCGCCGTCGAGGCCCTGAAGGGCGGCGATCTCGCGGCCGCCGCGGCGGCGGCCCGGGCCGGCGCCGAGGCCACGGCCGGCATGGATCGCGCCGGCGCGGGCCGCTCCAGCTACCTCGCGGCCGGGGATCTCGCCGGTGTCCAGGATCCCGGCGCCGCCGGCGTCACGGCGGCGTTCGCGGCCCTGGCCGGGGCGTAGGCGCCGCGCGCCGTCGCCCGGCATCCGTTGACGCTCCACCCGTCGAGGCCTACCCCATCCCCATGCGCACCGGCCTGATCCTCGACGATTACCAGCAGGCGGCCCTCGCGCTCGCGGACTGGGCGCGCCTCTCCGACCGCGTCGCGATCTCCGCGATCAGCCAGCACATCCCGAATCCGGACGACCTCGTGGCGCGGATCGCGCAGGCCGAGATCCTCGTGATCATGCGGGAGCGGACGCCGTTCCCGGCGGCTCTGCTGGAAAGGCTGCCGCGGCTGGAACTCCTCGTCACCAGCGGCATGCGCAACCTCGCCATCGACCTCGCGGCGGCCCGCGCGCGCAACGTCGTCGTCTGCGGCACCGATTCCAGCCCGACGCCGCCGACGGAGCTGACCTGGGCGCTGATCCTCGGACTGGCCCGACACGTGGCGCCGGAGAGCCTGACCCTGCGCGCGGGCGGCCCCTGGCAGAGCACGATCGGGACCGACCTCGCCGGCGCGACCCTCGGCGTTCTGGGCCTGGGGAAGATCGGGACGCGGGTGGCCGAGATCGGGCGCGCCTTCGGCATGCGGGTGATCGCCTGGAGCCCGAACCTCGACGATGGTCGCGCCGCCGCCGCCGGGGTCGAGCGGGCGGCCTCGAAGGAAGCCCTGCTGGAGGCGAGCGACGTCGTCACGATCCACCTCGTGCTGGGCGACCGGACCCGCGGCCTCCTGGGCGCGGCCGAGCTGCGCCGCATGCGCCGCGACGCTTTTCTCGTGAACACCTCGCGCGCGCCGATCGTCGATCAGGCCGCGCTGGTCCAGGCGCTGGAGGAGGGCTGGATCGCCGGCGCGGGCCTCGACGTGTTCGAGACCGAGCCGCTGCCGGCCGACAGCCCGTTCCGGCGCCTGCCGAACGTGCTGGCGCTGCCGCATCTCGGCTACGTGTCGCGCAACAACTACCGGACCTTCTTCACCCAGGCGGTGGAGGACATCGAGGCCTGGCTCGCCGGCGCCCCGATCCGGCAACTGGGCTGACGTCGCGGAGCTTGCCGGACCCGGGCTCAGTCCCCGCGGGGATCCAGCGCGTCCGCGAGGCCGTCGCCGATCAGGTTGAGTGCCACCAGGGTCGCGATCAGGAACGCGGCCGGGGCCGCGAGCAGGTGCGGCGCCGCCTCGATGGAGCGGGCGCCCTCGGCGATCAGGACGCCCCAGCTGGTCTGCGGCTCCTGCACGCCGAGCCCGAGGAACGACAGGAAGCTCTCCAGCAGGATCACCTGCGGCACCAGCAGCGTCGCGGTCACGGCCACCGGGCCGAGGGTGTTCGGCACGATGTGCCGGAGGATGATCCGGGGTGTTCCGAGGCCGAGCGCCCGCGCGGCGCGGACGAAGTCGCGCTCGCGCAGCGACAGGGTCACGGCGCGCACCACCCGGGCCATGTCGAGCCACTCCACCGCGGCGATCGCCACCAGCATGAGCAGCAGGCTCGGGCGGAAGAACACCAGCAGCAGGATCACGAAGAACACGAAGGGGAGCGCGTAGAGCACGTCGACGGCGCGCATCATCACGGCGTCGACGGCGCCCCCGACGAAGCCCGCAATCGCCCCGTAGGCGACGCCGATGAGCAGAGCGACGAGGCTGGCCGCGAGCCCGATCGCCAGCGAGATCCGGCCGGCGACGAGGCAGCGGGTCAGCAGGTCGCGGCCCTGGATGTCGGTGCCGAGGGGGAAGTGCAGGCGCCGGACCGGCACCGCCACGACGAGCCCGCGGCCGCCGTCCCGCTTGTCCACGACGGTCGGGGTCCCGAACAGGGCCGAGCGCGGCAGGTAAACGAGGCTACGCCGGTCGACGCCCGCGTCGGAGCCGAGGGTGAGCCGCAACGTGTCGCCGTCGCGCTCGACCGCGTCGAGCCGCGCGCGCATCCGGAAGGCCAGACGCTCGAGCGCCGGCCGGAGACGCGCGGCGTCGGGCTGTGCGGAGAGGCCGGCCGGGAGCTGGCGCAGGTCCGGATAGGCGCGCTCGGGATCGTGGCCGGTGAGGCCCGGGCCGATCAGGCAGGCGAGGGCGATCAGGACCAGCACGGCGAGCGCCGCCACGGCGGTCCGCTCCCGCGCGAACCGGAGGACGGCGCGCCGGGCGGGCGCCGTGGAAACCGCCGTCACGCCGCCACCCGGAGGCGCGGGTCGAGCCACGCGCAGGCGAGGTCGGCGGCAAGGTTGAGCAGGATCACCAGCCCGGCGACGAGCAGGACCGTGCCCATCACCAGCGTGTAGTCGCGGTTGAGCGCACCCTCGACGAAGTACCGGCCGATCCCCGGAAGCCCGAAGATCGTCTCGACCACCACCGAGCCGGTGAGCAGGGCCGCCGCCAGCGGTCCGAGATAGGCCACCACCGGCAGCAGCGCCCCCCGCAGGGCGTGCCGGGTGACGCGGGCCGGCGGAAGGCCGAGGCTGCGCATGGTGCGGACCGGCTGCGTCCGCAGGGCCTCGGCCAGCGAGGTCCGGGTGAGCCGGGCCAGGGCACCGACCTGCGGCAGGGCCAGCGTCACCACCGGCAGGACGAGGTGGCTCGGGGCACCGTCGTTCCAGCCGCCGAGCGGCAGCCAGCGCAGGGTCAGGCCGAAGGCGATCTGGAGCAGGGGCGCGACGACGAAGCTCGGCAGCGAGAGGGTGAGGGCGGCCCCGACGCCGAGGAGCCGGTCGACGAGCCCGCCGCGCCGGAGCGCCGCCACGATCCCGAGGCCGACGCCGAGCGCGGTGGCCAGCGCGAGGGCGAGGGCGCCCAGCGTCGCCGAGACCGGCAGGCCCCGGGCGATCAGGCCGAGGACGCTCTGGTCGCGGAACGAGAAGGAGGGCCCGAGGTCGCCCCGCGCCAGCGCCGCGAGGTAGCTCCCGAACTGCGCGATCAGCGGCCGGTCGAGGCCGTAGACCCGGCGCAGGTTCTCCATGGCGGCGGGCGCCAGCGGCCGCTCCAGGTCGAACGGCCCCCCCGGAGCGAGGCGCATCAGGAAGAAGCTGACGGTCACCACGGCGAGCAGCGTCGGCACCGCCTGGAGAAGGCGGCGCAGGATGAAGCGGATCACGCGTCGAGCCTCATGAAGCGGGTCGGCGCGGCGTTGCGCAGGTTCGGGTGGTAGCCGTGCAGCCGCGGCGCGATCAGCGCCTTCGATCGGTAGTGCATCAGCGGGATCCACGGCAGCTCGCGCAGGGCGATCGCCTCGGCGTCGTAGAGCAGGCCGGCCCGGCGGGTGAGGTCGCGCTCGGTGGCGGCTCGCGCCATCAGGGCGTCGTAGGCGACGTCCGACCAGTGGCCGGCATTCATGCCGTCATTCCCGCTCTGGAGCAGGAACAGGAAGTTCTGCGGATCGGAATAGTCGGCGATCCAGCTGTAGCGGGCGACGTCGAAGTCGCCGCCGTCGCGCAGGTAGGCGAAATGCGTCTTCGCGTCCGTGTAGACGTAGCGCGTCACGATTCCGAGGTCGCGCCACATCTCGCCGAGCGCCACCGCGATGGTGCGGTTGTTATCGCTGATATTGAACCGGTACTCCACCGTGAGTGGCCGGTCCGGGCCGAAGCCCGCCTCCGCGAGCAGCCGGCGCGCCTCCGCCTCGTGGTCGATCGGCAGGCCGAGGCGGCCCTCGGTCTCGGGGGGCGTGCGGTAATTGTCGAGGCCGGGCGGGCACAGGGAGTAGGCCGGGCTCATGGTGCCGCCGTTGAGGCCGTCGGCGAGGTACTCGCGGTCGATCACGAGCGACAGCGCCCGGCGGACGCGCCGATCCGAGAACGGCGCCTTGCGGGTGTTCACCACCAGCGCCGCGAGCCCCAGCGAGGGGCCGAGCACCACCTGCGGCCCGAAGCGGCGGCGCAGGTCGGCGATCTGGTCGACGGGCAGGTCGGAGAGGGAGTCGATCTCGCCGGCGGCGTAGCGGCGCACCGCGGCGGCGATGTCGGGCGTCGGCAGGAAGGCGACGCGCCGGATCGCGAGGCTCGCGGCGTCCGGATGGTGCGGGTTGGCCTCCAGCGTGATCGCGCCGCCCGGCACGCGGTCTGCGAGCCGGTAAGGTCCGTTGGTCACGAGGTTTCCCGGACGGGTGAAGCTGTCGCCGTAGCGCTCGACCGCGGCGCGGTGGACCGGAAGCGCGGTCTGGTGGGTCAGGAGTTCCAGGATGTAGGGCGTCGGCTGTTCCAGCGTGATCGCGAGCCGGAGCGGCGCCTCGGCGGCGACGCCGAGGGCGTCGGCCGGCCGCTCGCCGCGGTTCACGGCGGCGGCGTTGCGGATCGGGAACAGGATCTCGGCGTATTTCGCCGCCGTGGCCGGGTCGAGCATTCGGCGGAACGCGTAGACGAAGTCGTCGGCGGTGACCGGCTCGCCGTTCGACCAGCGGCCGTCGGGGCGCAGGTCGAAATGCAGGCTCACCCCGTCCTCGGAGACCGACCAGGCGCGCGCCGCGCCCGGGATGATCGCGCCGCGGTTGTCGTAGGTGAGCAGCCCGTCGCAGAGGTCGCGCAGGATGTGCGCCTCCGCGACGGTCGACGAGCGGTGCGGGTCCAGCGTCTCGGGATCGGCGTCGTTGCCGCGGCGGTAGAGCGCGTCGGCCGCGCGGGCGGGCCGCACGGCCGCGAGGGCGAGCGCGCCGGCCAGCCAGTCGCGCCGGCGCGGGCGCACGGTCAGGCGCCGGTGTCCGGCCTCAGGCCGGCCGCCTCGATCCCCGCCACGGCGCAGATCTCGTCGTTGTCGGAGGTGTCCCCGGAGATGCCGACCGCGCCGAGAAGGCGCCCCTCGCCGGAGCGGATCAGCACGCCGCCCGGCACCGGCACGAGGGCGTCGGGCCCGGCGAGGTGACTGACGGCGGCGACGAAGTAGGGCTGCTGCTCCGCCCGCGCGTGGATCGCCCGGGAGCCGAGGCCCAGCGCCAGGGCCCCGTTGGCCTTGCCGCTCGCGATCTCGGCCCGGCGCAGGGACGTGCCGTCCTCGACCGCGACCGCCTTCAGCGCGCCGCGGGCATCGTAGACGACGACGGCGAGGGGCTTGAGGTTGCGGGCGCGCGCCTCCCGCAGGGCGGTGTCGACGACGGTGCGGGCGGCCTCGAGGGTCAGGTCGATCATCGGATTCCAACACGGACGCCGCTCCGGGCGGCGCCTCCATCCTTACGGACGGGGGCGCGCCGGGTCCACCGACGCGGATCGCTGCGGCCTCCGACACACGACCTCGTCGGTCGGAGGCCGGCGCGAGCTCGACCCGCCGACCTGCGAGCGCCTGCGCGCCGGTGTCCCGCGGGCCCGCTAACGGATCACGCCGGTCGCGCGGCCGGCAGGCGGATGATGCTCGCCAGGAACGCGTCGTAGCCGGCCGCCACCGCCTCGGGCCGCTCGAAATGCGGGAACGCGCCGGTCGGCAGGGTGTCGACGCGCCAGTTCGGCCGGTCGGCGACCCGCGGCACCAGCCGGTAGTCGACGAAGTCGCCGCGCTCCCCGTGCACCATCCAGACCGGAAGGCGCAGGCGCTCGTAGAGGCGGGTCGCGTCGGTGGGGAACAGGTGGCCCGCGATGAAGCAGAACGGGGCGTGCTCGGCGCCAGGCTGGTGAGCCGAGGCGTGATCGTAGGCGAGCAGACCCTCGTCGATCTCGGAGGAGCCGAAGGTCTTCTCCAGGAAGAACCGCATGCTCGGCCGCGTGACCAGCGCGTCGAAGAGCGGCCGGCCGAGCGGAGGGCGGTCGAGGACGCGGAGCAGCCAGTCGCGGCCGCGATGGCCGTCCGGCGGACCCTCCCCGGAGAGCCGGGCGTCGAACCCCGTCGGGCTGACCAGCGCGAGGCTGCGATAGGCGTCGGACCGCTCCAGGCTCGCCCGCGCCAGGAACGAGCACGAGAGCGACAGGGCGAGGGCGTCGATCGCCCAGCCGCCGTGCCGGCTCCGGATCTCGTCGACCGCCGCGTGGATCGCCTCCACCATCAGGCGCGGCGTGTAGCGGCGGCGCGAGCGCTCCGAGAAGCCGAAACCCGGGAGTTCCAGGGCGTAGACCGGGCGCGTGCCGCGGTAGCGCAGGTACACCGGCCGGACCTCGTAGGCGTTGGCCGCCGCGTTGATCGAGTGGATGAGCAGGAGCGGCACGCCCTCGGCCTCATCGGAGCCGTAGAGCGACAGCGCGCCGGCGCGGCGGGTTCGGATCCGCTCGTGGCGGCCCGGCAGGGCAGGCGGCAGGGTCATCCGCCGGTCCACGGCCAGCGCGCTCCAGCCGACCAGCGCCGCCGCCGATCCGGCGAGCGTCAGGGCCGCCGCGGTCGCGGCGCGACCGGTGCGATGGCGGGACACGGAACTCATCGGAACACCTCGACGTCCTTCCCGCGGCGGCGGGCCGTGGCCGACAACGCCGGGCCCGCGGGGAAGTGCCCGTCCGGACGCTACGAGGCGTGGCCGGCGAGGCTGCCGGCATTCACCGCCGGGGCCCGGCTCGCCGGCCGCGCCGGCGCGTCGCCCCGGCCCGCGGCCTCGCGCAGGAAATCCACCGTCGGCGCGTCGTTGAGCCAGCCCTGGACGCGCTGCGAGATCAGGAGCTTCCGCTCGCGCCGGTCGTAGTTCGCGTAGGAGGCGGCGACGAATTCGGGCCGGCTCATCGTGCGCGCGGGGCCGGACCGGCGCGTCTCCGCCTTGAAGAACAGGGCGCTGCCGGGCACGCCGTAATGCTGGGCGATCTCCGGATAGACCGGCCAGCTGCCCTGGCCGCCGAGATCGTCCGGGAGGAACGCGTCGAGGTCGCATTCCTCGAAGGGCACGCCGGCCCGGGTCAGCAGCCCGCGGGCGAGGTCGGCCACCACGTAGAGCTTCGTGTGGTTGATCGAGTGCATGAAGCAGCCCCGACGCGCCCAGCGCGTGAGGTGCGTGTCGAGATCGTACCCGGCCTGGACGCCGAGGCCGCGCAGGTACGCGACCGACTCGTCCCAGAGATTGAAGTATCCGAGGCGCTCGAAGACCGGCTCGGAGAACAGCCGCAGCGCCTGCGCCTGCGAGAAGCCCGACAGGTAGGCGAACAGCGTGATCGCCGAGTGCGAGTGTCCCATCGGCCCCGAGATCAGGCCGTTGAGCGTGACGTGATCCTGCACGCCCACGTGGACGAGGTCGGGATGGTAGGCGCTGAACACGATGGTCGGGATCAGGCGGACCTTCGGGTGCGTCCGAAGCGTGTCGATCGAGCCGCCGCCCTTGAACTTGGGCAGGTAGATGCTGGTGAAGACGTGGTCGTACCCGTCCGCGTGCGCCATCAGGTCGGCGAGCCGCGGGAACCGGCGGGCCGCCGTGAAGGCCGAGACGAAATCCACCTGCGCGTGCGGCAGCAGGTAGCGCATCGTCTTGGCGATGGATCCGGCCTGGCAGACCCCGATCACGAGGATGCGCGGCGATCCGGTCCGCTTCTTCCCGAACTGCGCGAGCCGGTGCCGCGCGCGCCAGAGGCTATCGACGGTCAACATCCGGCCTCTCTCGCATGTCCGCGGGCCGCGGGCAAACACCGCACCCGTGCGGATCCCGCGGGCCGGGACCGCCGATCGCGCCCATCGGGAGGAGCCCCCTCGCGGTGCCGACCGTCGGACCGCCTGCGCGACCCGCGCGGCGGAACCGCGGCTCACGGCGACGCGCGCCGCCTGTGGATCGCCCGGACTCGGAGGGAGGCGCTCGTCGATCTCCGATTATTCGGAGCGCCGCCCGCCATTTCTGAGAAGAGCGGAAGCAACGCGTACGGCGGACCGCCGAATTCCGACGATGTCGCTCAGATATACGGGCTATGAAAGTCTGTCGCGGAGACGATTCAACTTGCGTGCCGTTGACAGAGTCAAGTCGTTGGATACAAATCCGATTCAACGAAGCATGAAGCTCGCGGACTGGGCGCTCGCGGTCATGAGGACCGGCAGGCCCCCGATGACCGAGGTGGATCCCCTCTCTCGCCGTGACTCCGCGTCAGCGGCCGCTCCGACGGGCGCGGGGCGCTTCCGACCGACCTGCCTGGACAACGGGCCACGGTCCGAGCCGCTCGGACGGCGCAGCCGCGGCATGCCCGCGGTGGCGCCCCTCCGCATCGCCGCGACGGTCGTCGATCCACGCCCGCATGGCCGTCGGCAAACGGTCGATGCGCGGGCGACGGCGCTGCGCGGGTCGGAGGCCGGGTTCCGCATCGGGTCGAAAGCTGGAGACTGCGCGATGGATTACGTACCTCCGATGGCCGCGATCGCGGCGGCCGCACAGAAGGCGCCGCCCGGCGAGGCGACCGCGCTCACCCCGGCGCGCGACGTGAATCCCGTCGCGGCGCCGGATCCGCGGTCGATCTACACACTCACGCCGGAGGCGGCCGGGGCCGTGTTCGCGCTCGTCGAGAACCGCATCCAGGTGATCGACGCCGCGCTCGACGTGACCGACCGGCGGGGCACGCAGGTCGCTGCCGCCGCGATGGCGACGGCCACGGCGACGACCCCGGTCGTGTCGCCGGAGACGACGAAGACGATCGGCGCCGCCAATCGCAACTGGAGCGAGGATGTCCGATTGGATCACAGCCCGTCCCGGCTCGTCGGCGCCGACACGGTCGTGGCGTACGACAGCCCGCGAGTCACGGCGACCTGGAGCCTGGCCTTTCCGGACGTGCCCGGCCGGCGGTTCCGGGCCGCGCAATTGCCGGGTCCGAGCCTCCGCTCCGTCCTGCGCGAGGCGGAGGCCGGTTTGGACGACACGGGGAGCGACATCTACCTGCTCTGCAACAGCGCGCATTTCGAGACGATCCGCCAAGCCCACCCGCGCACCCACATCAACTGGATCAACGTCGACAACGACGAGATCGTCGTCGTCTGGCGGAAGCCGTCCGAGGCGGGCTAGCGACAGGCCCGACCGGCTCGGGGCGGCCGCGATCGCGACCGGACCGGGGCTACCCCGCCCGGACGAACGGGAGCCCCGCGGGACCGCCCGGTCAGAGCGTCGGCAGCACCGCGCGCAGGTGGGCGGCGAAGGCGCGGGTCAGCGGCGCGGCGTGCGCCTCGTCCAGGCGGATCGTCAGGCCGATTAGCGGCAGCGCGGGCAGGCCGCTGCCGCGGCTCAGGATGCGCAGGTCGGGCGGGACCGCGGCCCGGGTGAGGACCGCGACCGCCTGGGCGGAGCGCGCTACCGCCAGGAGCCCGGACAGGCTGCCGCTCGCGTAGGCGATCCGGTACGCGCGCCCGCCCGCGTCGAGGGCGGCCCGCGCCGCCCGGTGGTCCAGCGTGTCGGGGTCGCCGAGCGCGAGCGGCAACGGGTCGGGCCACGGCGCGGCGGCGCCGCGCGGCGCCACCCAGACGAGGTCCTCGCGCCGCAGGATCTCCCGCCCGGCCGCCAGCGGGACCGAGACGAGGGCCAGATCGAGCCCGCCGCGGGCGAGCCGCTCCTCCAGACGGGGCGTCGCGCCGCAGACCACCTCGATCGCCGCGTCGGGATGCAGGTGCGCGAAGCCGCGCAGCAGGGTGGGGAGGAAGGCCTGCGCGTAATCGTCCGGGCAGCCGAACCTGAGCGTGCCGTTGAGGCGGCCGCCGGACAGTTCCGCCACCGCGTCGTCGTGCGAGGCCAGGATCCGGCGCGCGTGGACGAGGAGCCGCTCGCCCTGCACCGTGAGCACCACCCCGCGCCCGGTCCGGCGCAGCAGCGGCTGCGCGACCAGATCCTCCAGCCGCTTCATCTGCATGCTGAGAGCGGCCTGGCTGCGCCCGACCCGCTCCGCGGCCCGGCTCAGCGCGCCCGTCTCCGCCACCGTGGCGAAGCTGCGCAGGAGGTCGATGTCGAGGCTCTGGGCCATCAGGATCGCTGAACACTCGGTTCAGAACTATAAGCTTCTCTGGGGTTGCGGGCGGTCCTAGCATGGCGGGGCCTGCCACGGGACCCGGATCGATGACGACGCGGAACGACGACCCCGACTTCTGGACGCGCGCGCGCCGGCACCTCGTGCGCTACGGCGGCGCCTTCGCGCCGGTCATCATCGAGCGCGCGGAGGGCAGCTTCGTCTACGACGCGGACGGCCGGAAGATCCTCGACTTCACCTCCGGCCAGATGAGCGCGATCCTGGGTCACGGGCATCCCGAGATCGCCGCCGTCGTCGCCGACCACGTCGGGCGCCTGGATCACCTGTTCAGCGGCATGCTGAGCCGGCCGGTGGTCGACCTCGCGACCGCGCTGGCCGGCCTCGCCCCCGGCGGGCTGGAGCGCGCGCTTCTCCTGACCACCGGCGCCGAGGCCAACGAGGCCGCCCTGCGCATGGCCAAGCTCGCCACAGGCGGCTGGGAGATCGTCAGCTTCGCACAGTCGTGGCACGGCATGACGGCGGGGGCCGCTTCGGCGACCTACAGCGCCGGCCGCAAGGGCTACGGCCCGGCCCCCGTCGGGTCCTTCGCGATCCCCGCCCCGAACGCCTACCGCCCGACCTTCGCGCGGGACGGGACCGCCGACTGGCAGACCGAGCTCGACTACGCCTTCGCGCTGGTGGACCGGCAGTCGACCGGCAATCTCGCCGCGTTCCTGGCGGAGCCGATCCTCAGTTCCGGCGGCATCCTCGAACTCCCGCCCGGCTACCTCACGGTGCTGAAGCGCAAATGCACCGAGCGGGGCATGCTGCTGATCCTCGACGAGGCCCAGACGGGCATCGGCCGCACCGGCCTGATGTTCGCCTGCGAGCGCGACGGGGTGGTGCCCGACATCCTGACCCTGTCGAAGACCCTGGGCGCCGGCCTGCCCCTCGCGGCGGTCCTGACCTCGCCGGAGATCGAGAATCTCTGCCACGCCCGCGGCTTCCTGTTCTACACCACGCACGTCTCCGACCCGCTTCCCGCCGCGGTCGGCCTCAAGGTGCTGGAGATCGTCCGGCGCGACGGCCTGATCGGCCGGGCCGAGGCGGCCGGCGCGCGGCTCGCGGCGCGGCTGCGGGCGCTGCAGCAGCGCTTCGCCTGCATCGGCGACGTGCGCGGGCGCGGCCTCCTGCAGGGCGTGGAGATCGTGGCCGACCGGGACACGAAGGTGCCAGCCCCGGAGCTGGGCGACGCGATCACGCGGCGCTGCCTCGAACTCGGGCTGAGCATGAACATCGTGCAGCTGCCCGGCATGGGCGGCGTGTTCCGCATCGCCCCGCCGCTCACCGCCACGGACGCGGAGATCGACCTCGGGGTCGACATCCTGGAGCGGGCGATCGAAGGCTCGGTGTGAGGCGGCCCCGTCAGGCCGCCTCGATCTCCGCGCTGACCGTCAGCCACTCCTCCTCGGCGGCGGCGAGCGCGGTCGCGGCGTCCGACCGCATCTTGGCGATCTCGCCGGCCTTGGCGGCGTTCTCCCGGAACGCGGACCCGTCCTCCAGGGCGGCGTCGATCTTCTGGATCGCCGCAGTCAGCTTGGCCATCCGCGCCTCGATCGCCTCCAGCCGCTTGCGCAGGGGCGCGAGGGCCGCGCGGCGCTCGACGCCGGCGCGGCGCGCCTCGGCCTTCTGGCCGCCGGACGGCTCGGTCTCGCGCTCGGCCTCGCGTTCGGGCCCCGACAGGACGAAGCGCCGGTAATCGTCCATGTCGCCGTCGAAGGTCTTTACCGTGCCGTCCGCGACCAGCCAGAGCCGGTCGGCGCAGGCCTCGACGAGGAACCGGTCGTGCGAGACGAGGATGACGGCGCCCTCGTAGTCGTTGATCGCCTCCACGAGGGCCTGCCGGCTCTCGATGTCGAGGTGGTTGGTCGGCTCGTCGAGGATCAGGAGGTGCGGGCCGTGGAAGGCGGCGAGCCCCATGAGCAGGCGCGCCTTCTCGCCGCCCGACAGCTTCTCGACCGGCGTGTCGGCCTTGTTGGCGCCGAATCCGAGCCGCGCCGTCGCGCTGCGGACCTTCGCCTCGGGGACATCCGGCATCAGGGTCCGGACATGCGCGTAGGCGCTCTCGGCGGGGCGCAGCTCGTCGAGCTGGTGCTGGGCGAAGTAGGCGACCTCCATTTTGGAGGAGCGCTTAACCTCACCGGCGACCGGCCCGAGTCGGCCGCCGATCAGCTTGCAGAAGGTCGACTTGCCGTT
Organism: Methylobacterium sp. yr668; assembly: GCF_900116245.1. Taxonomy (NCBI): domain Bacteria; kingdom Pseudomonadati; phylum Pseudomonadota; class Alphaproteobacteria; order Hyphomicrobiales; family Methylobacteriaceae; genus Methylobacterium; species Methylobacterium sp. yr668. The sequence goes on from NZ_FOZY01000008.1 coordinate 50,505, forward strand.
GCCGTTCGCGCCCAGCAGCGCGACTCGGTCGTCCGGCGCGAGGCTGAGGTCGAGGCCGGTCAGGACGATCCGGTCCCCGTAGCCGGCCTTGACGCGCTCCATGGCGACGATCGGCGGCGACAGCGGCTTCTCCGGGCTCGGCAGGTGGATCACCGGCACGTCGTCCTCGAGGAGCGCGGCGATCGGCTCCATCTTGGCGAGCCGCTTCATCCGCGACTGGGCCTGCCGCGCCTTGGTGGCCTTGGCCTTGAAGCGGTCGATGAAGCTCTGCAGGTGCGCGCGCTCGGCATCCTGCTTGGCCTTCGCCTTGGCCTGGAGAACGCGCTTCTCCGAGAGCTGCTTGGCGAAGCTGGTGTAGCCGCCGCGGTAGATCGCCAGCTTGCCGCGGTCGAGGTGCAGGATGTGGTCGACGCTGGTGTCGAGCAGGTCGCGGTCGTGGCTGATGATGATCGCGGTGCGCGGGTAGCGTTCCAGGTAATCGTACAGCCAGAGCGTGCCCTCGATGTCGAGGTAGTTGGTCGGCTCGTCGAGGAGCAGCAGGTCCGGCTCCGAGAACAGGACGGCGGCGAGCGCCACGCGCATCCGCCAGCCGCCGGAGAAGTCCGCGCAGGGCCGCGCCTGGGCCGCCGCGTCGAAGCCCAGCCCGTGCAGGATCGCGGCGGCCCGGGCCGGCGCCGAGTGGGCGCCGATATCCACGAGCCGCGTCTCGATCTCGGCCCGACGCAGACCGTCCGCGTGCTCGGCCTCCGCCATCAGGCGGGCGCGCTCCGTGTCGGCGGCGAGCACGACCGCGTGCAGCGTCTCCGGTCCGGCCGGCGCCTCCTGGGCGACGGCGCCGATCCGCATGCCCTTGGGCAGCGCCACCGACTTCGCGTCGACCGGGAGGTCGCCGAGAATGGCCTTGAACAGGGTGGTCTTGCCGGCCCCGTTGCGCCCGACCAGCCCGACGCGGGCGCCTTCCGGGATCGTGAAGCTCGCGGAATCGAGAATCAGACGGTCGCCGATGCGGTAGGTGAGGTCGTTGACGCGCAGCATGCCGGCGTTCTGGCGGTCCGGACGCCGCGAGGCAAGCGCCGCCGTCGCGCGGGCAGGCCGGCATCCCCGTGTCGCCCCCCGACACAACGCGACGCCTATTTTAAGCTTCAAACATCAGCTTCGGCTGTCGGATTTTTAACGGAATGCCGTCAAACCTGTGGCGAGTGCTGCGCAAATAGACGCTGATAGTGCGTTCATCGGCTCTAGAACGTCGGCACGCGAGTCGGAAAAGCGCCCGGGCGGGGGCGAGCCACAGGGGGGAATCTTGGGCCAGACCCTGATCCTGACCGACGATGTCGAGCGCGCCGAGAGGCTCGCGCGCAATCTCGGCGGCGTCACGCCCGTTGTGCTGCACGACCTCTACGGCGACGCCATCCCGCCGCGGGGGGCGGGGCTGATCATCAGCGACGTCAGCGCGCTGACCTCCGAATCCGTGCGCCGGCTGCGCCAGGCGCTATCCACCGCGCGCGGGCCCGGCATCCCGTTCCTGGCCCTGATCCACGGCAACCTCGGCCGCGGCGAGATCCAGGCCACCGCCCTCGGCGCGACCCGCGCGATGCCGGCCGCCGCGGTCAGCGCCATGCTGCTGAACGTGGTCGCGACCCTGATCGGCACCGCCAAGGCCCCGCCGCAGACCGGCAACTGGCAGGAGCAGGTGAACGAGGCCCGCTCGGCCTTCGTCAGCCTGTTCCGCGCCGATCAGGCGCCCCCGGCCGCGCTGGTCGAGAACGGCGCCGACTTGGTCAACCAGGCGATCCGCGAGGCCAAGGTGCGCGAATGGCTCAGGGTCGTGGCGAGCTTCGACGACGTCACGCACCGCCACTGCCTGAGCGTGGCCGGGATCGCGGCCGAGTTCGCCCGCGTCCTGGGGCTCAACGAGGCGGATTCCCGCTACCTCGTCAAAGGCGCGCTGCTCCACGACATCGGGAAAGCCAAGATCCCCCTCGCGATCCTGAACAAGCCCGCGCCGCTGACGCCGACGGAGCGCGCCGAGATGGCTCGCCACCCGGCGCTCGGACACGAGATGCTGCTGACGGGCGACTACGACGCGCTGACCCTGTCGGTGGTCCGCTCGCACCACGAGTATCTCGACGGGTCGGGCTATCCGGACGGGCTGCGCGGGCAGCAGATCCCCGACCTCGTCCGCCTGATCACCATCGCCGACATCTTCGCCGCGCTGATCGAGGCGCGCCCCTACAAGGCGCCGAAGGCCCCGCGCGAGGCCTACGCCATCCTCGAATCGATGAGGGCGAAGCTCGATGCGGACCTCGTCCGCGCCTTCGGAGCGGTCGCGGTCGCCTGCGAGACGCCCCGCCGCGCCTCCGCCTGAACCCGACCATCAGACGAGTTCCCAGGCCTTGCCGTCCCGCATCAGGGCGGTGACGAGGGCGTGGTTCAGCTCGTGCCCCGTGTGGAACGCCGAGATCCGGCCCTCGACCGGGTGGCCCGCCAGCGCGAGGTCGCCGACGAGGTCGAGGATCCGGTGGCGAACCGGCTCGCCGGGGACGCGCATCCCGCCCAGCACGTGCCCGCGCACCAGCAGCGCTGCCGAGCGGGGCGAGACGCCCTGCAGGAAGTCGTTCCGCATCAGGTAGCCGTAGGCGCGGCCCGCCATGGCCCGCGCGTAGCGCCCGAAGCTGCGCGCCGGCGCGATCTCCCGCTCGAAGGATTCCGGCGTGATCGCGCCCGACCAGTCGATCGAGCCGAAATGCGCCAGCGCGACGTGGCCGGTGATGTGCAGGCCAGGGCCCGGCTCGATCTCGAGGCGGCGCCGCCCGTTCTCGACCGCAACCGTGCGCAGCAGGCGGATCACCCGGCAGGGCAGGCTCTGCTCGCGCCGACCCGCGATCCGTATCGCCTCACACCAGGGCGTCGCGCTCCCGTCGAAGATCGGCAACTCGTCGGCGTCGATCTCGGCCAGCACGTTGTCGATCCGCAGCGCGCTGAGCGAGGCCATCAGGTGCTCGATCGTGCGCACGAGGACGCCGTCGCGTCGCAGCGCCGAGGAGAGCGGCTGCGATTCCCGGTAGTGCCAGTGGGCGGGCACGTCGACCGCCCGTCCGTCCTTCAGGTGGCGGCGGAAGACGATGCCGTGGCCGGCCGGGGCGGGGCTGACGCGGACCGTGGCGTGCCGCCCGGAATGGAGGCTGCGGCCCGAACGCTCGAAGGGGCGCGCGAGTGTCGCCTGCTGGCGGGGACCGGTGGAGGATGTCGAGCGCGGGAAAGGTACGTCTTGATGCATCGATACTGCCCGCCTCGGCGGGCCAGGAATTTAGCCCTGATACCTGATCCACGCTAATAAACTCCTGTTCATCGGGACGCGGCTTGACCGCCCCGCCCGCGACCGTCACGATTGCGGCGCCCGATCGATCCAGCACCGCCCCGGCGGGGCGCGGCTTCACTGTGCGGGCTGCTCCCGTCCCCAGATCTGCTGGCCGGCCCCCGTCAGGGCAGGGACGGAGGCCGGAGTTGAGGGAACACGATCGATGGCGCGGTTGGGGACAATACCTTTCTTCAAGGATCCCGGCATCGAGCTCAGCCCCTACGAGCCCCGCTGCCACTGGCGCCGCTTCGACGAGAACGAGGTCCTCGTCGACTTCGACGACATCTCCACCGACGTGTACTTCATCGCCTCCGGCGAGGTCCGCATCCTGAACCGGACCCAGTCCGGCAAGGAAGTCATCCTGGGCGAGATGCGGGGCGGGGCCTTCTTCGGCGAGCTCGCCGCCATCGACGGGATCGGCCGCTCGGCCAACGTCACGGCGCTGACCCGCGGCGAGGTCTGCGTGGTGCCGGCGCCGGTCTTCCGGCAGATCGTGTTCGCCTCCGAGGCGATCGCCGACCGGCTGTTCCGCCTCCTGGCCAAGCGCGTGCGGGAGCTGAACACGCGGCTCATGGAGCACGCCCTGCTCGACCTGAAGCACCGGCTCTACGCCGAGCTGCTCCGTCTCTCCGTGCCCCGGGCCGGCACGGCGGGCGAGCGGGTGGTCTCGCCGCCGCCCTACCATCACGTCCTCGCCGCGCGGATCGGCTGCCGCCGCGAGCAGGTGACCAGGGAGTTCACCGCGATGGCGGCGGAGGGACTGGTCGACCGCACCCGCGGCGCCCTGGTCCTGCGCCGGCCGGACCTCCTGGAAGCGCGCGTGGCCGAGGCGCTGCGCGAGGATTCCTGATCCGTTGTCCGAGGGGCCTGCGCCGCGCCTGCGGCTGGAGGAGCTGACCAAGCGCTTCGGCACCCATCGGGCCGTCGACGCCGTGTCCCTCGACCTCGAGGCGGGGGAGTTCTTCTGCCTGCTCGGCCCGTCCGGATGCGGCAAGAGCACACTCCTGCGCATGATCGCGGGCTTCGAGAGCCCGACCTCGGGACGGATCCTGCTGGGCGCGCAGGACCTGACCGCGCTGCCGCCCCATCGGCGGCCGGTCAATATGATGTTCCAGTCCTACGCCCTGTTCCCGCACATGAGCGTGGCCGGCAATATCGGCTACGGGCTGAAGGGCCTCGGCCGCTCCGCCTCGGCGGAGCGCGTGTCGGAACTGCTCAAGCTCGTGCGCCTGGACGGGTTCGGCGACCGTCGACCGGAGACGCTCTCGGGCGGCCAGCGCCAGCGGGTCGCCCTGGCCCGGGCGCTCGCCCGGGAGCCGAAGCTGCTGCTGCTCGACGAGCCGCTCGGCGCGCTCGACCGCGGCCTGCGCGAGGAGACCCAGGGCGAACTGCGCGCGGTCCAGCGCCGCCTCGGCACCGCCTTCGTCGTCGTCACGCACGATCCCGAGGAGGCGATGATGCTCGCCGACCGGATCGGCGTCATGGAAGCGGGCCGCCTGATCCAGGTCGGGCCGCCGGCCGATCTCTACCGGCGCCCGGCGAGCCGCTTCGTCGCCGGCCTGCTCGGCGACGTGAACCTCATCCCCGGCCGTGTCGGCGCCGGAGGCGCCGACACGGTCCGCACGGTCGAGACCGCGCACGGTCCCGTGCGGGGCGTCGCGGAGGCCGCGCTCGCGGAAGGGGCCGCGGTCGTGGTGGCGGTGCGGCCCGAGGACGTGGTGCTGGGCACGGAAGGGCTGCCGGTGGTCGTCGCCGACGCCGTGTTCCTGGGCGACCGGGTGCGCCGGACGCTGCGCCTGCCCGACGGCGCCACGCTGCGGGCGAGCGGGCGGCCCGCGGAGGCCGCCGCGGCGCCGGGCTCGGACGCACGGGCCAGCTTTCCCGCCGACGTCGCCGTGATCCTGCCGGCATGAGGGCCGCCAGAGCGGAGGCCGACCGCGCGACCGGGCGAACGGAGGCCGGGTCCGCGCGCGCCCGCAAGCGCGGCCGGGTGTTCGACCGTCTGGCGCGCCTGCCGCCCTTCCTGTGGCTGGCGGCGTTCTTCCTGCTGCCCTTCGTCATCACCCTGAAGATCAGCCTCTCGGAGCCGGCCACGGCGATCCCGCCCTACCTGCCGCTGCTCGACTGGCGCGGCGGGCTCGACGGCTGGTCGGCTTTCCTCGAGGCCCTGAACTTCGACAATTACCGCACGCTCGCCGCCGACCCCCTCTACCGCGACGCCGCCCTGGGCTCCCTGACCTACGCGGGCGTCGCCAGCCTGATCCTCGTCGCTCTCGGGACGCCGCTCGCCTACGCCCTGGCGCGGGCGCCGTCCCGCTGGCAGCCGCTCCTCGTCGCGCTGGTAATCGTGCCGTTCTGGACGAGCTTCCTGATCCGGATCTACGCCTGGATCGCGATCCTGAAGCCCGAGGGACTGCTCAATCTCGCCCTGCGCCGGCTCGGCCTGATCGACGCGCCGCTGACGATCCTCAACACCGACGCGGCGGTGATCGTCGGTCTCGTCTACGCCTACCTGCCCTTCATGGTGCTGCCGCTCTACGCGGTGATGAACCGCCTCGATCCGACCCTGCGCGAGGCCGCGGCGGATCTCGGCGCCTCGCCGAGCCGGGTGTTCTGGACCGTGACCGTGCCGCTCAGCCTACCCGGGATCGCGGCCGGCGCGGGGCTCTGCTTCATCCCGATGGTCGGCGAGTTCGTGATCCCCGACCTGCTCGGCGGGTCGGAGACGCTGATGCTCGGCCGGGTGCTCTGGAGCGAGTTCTTCTCGAACCGCGACTGGCCGCTGGCCGCGGCGGTCGCCGTGCTGATCCTAGCCATCGTCATCGGACCGGTGGTCCTGTTCCGGGACAGCCTGCGCGCGGGCGAGGGCGAAGCGCCGTGAGCTGGGTGACCCGCACCGCCCTGGTGGCCGGCCTGGGCTTCCTCTACGGGCCGATCGCGGTGCTGATCGTCTACTCGTTCAACGCCTCGCCGATGGTGACGGTCTGGGGCGGGTTCTCGACCCGCTGGTACGGCGCCCTGCTCGCCGACGCGCCGCTCCTGTCGGCCGCCTGGGTCTCCCTGAAGGTCGCTTTCCTCGCGAGCCTGCTCGCCACGATCCTGGGGACGCTGGCCGCGCTCGCCCTGGAGCGGCAGGGCCGCTTCCGCGGTCGCGCCCTGTTCACGGGTCTCGTCTTCGGGCCGATCGTGATGCCGGAGGTGATGATCGGGCTGTCGCTCCTGCTCATGTTCATCGGGATCGGGCTGGACCGCGGCCTCCTGACGATCGTCATCGCGCACACGACCTTCTGCACCGGCTTCGTGGCGGTGGTGGTCGGCGCGCGCCTGCGCGGCCTCGACCGGTCCCTCGAGGAGGCCGCGGCCGATCTCGGGGCGGCGCCGGCGCGCGTGCTGATGACCGTGACGCTGCCGCTGCTCGCGCCCGCCCTCGCGGCCGGCGCGCTCCTCGCCTTCACCCTGTCGCTCGACGACCTGGTAATCGCGAGCTTCGTCTCCGGCCCGGGCTCCACCACCCTGCCGATGCGGCTCTACAGCCAGGTCCGCCTCGGCGTGAATCCGGAGATCAACGCGGCCTCGACCCTCCTCGTCGGGCTGGTGAGCGTCGCGGTGCTGCTGGCGTCCTGGCTGACCGCCCGCCGCGGACAGGGCTGAGCGGGCATCACTCCGCGGCCTGCGCGGCGGTCGCGCCCCCGCGCACCATCTGCGCCACGGCGACCGTCACGACGACGTTCACCACCAGCGCCACGATGCCGACATTCACGTCCTGGAGCGGTCCCAGGACCGGCAGCTTCGCCAGGCTGAACCCGGAGAGGACGGTCGCCGCCACGGTGGTCACGCCCGCGACGATCCCGGCGATGGCGGCGCGGCGGTCGAGGGGATTGCGGCGCATCAGGCTAGTGATGAAGCAGGGGAAGAGCTGCGTCACGAAGTTGTAGCCCATGAGCAGGAGCTGCACGATCGTGTCGCCGCCCGACAGGGTGAAGCCGACGCAGACCAGCGCCAGCACCGGCACGAGGATCTTGCACAGCCGCGCGGTCGCGGCGTCGTCCATGCCGGGACGCAGCGGCCGGACGAGGTTGTTCGCGACCAGCGTGACGCCGGCGATCAGGATCATGGAGCCCGGGACGAGGGCGGTCAGCACCCCCGTGGCGCCGATCAGCCCGATGACCCACGGCGGGAAGGTCGCGAGGGAGAGCTTGAACAGCGAAAGGTCGACGTCGGGCCCCGTCAGGCCCGGTACCTGCATCACGGCGGTGAAGCCGATCACGAACACGAACAGGTTGATCAGCTGGTAGATCGGCAGGATCACCGCGTTGCGGCGGAAGGCGCTTGGCTCGCGCGCCGTGTAGAGCGACGCGAAGGTGTGGGGCCACATGTAGCCGCCGAGCGCCGTGAGCAGGACCGTGGTGGTGAACCAGGTCGGGCTCTGGCCGCGGTCGGGCAGGGCCAGGAAGCCGGGCTTCGCGGCCTCGATCGCCGTGAACAGGCCCTCGTAGCCGCCGTAATAGTGGACCGGCAGGTAGATCCCGAGGAACACCACCACGAGCAGGATGCTGGTGTCCTTGATCACCGCCGTCCAGGCGGAGCCGTGCACGCCCGACACCACGACGTAGGCGGTGAGCGCGGCCGCGCCGATCCAGACCGCGGTCGTCGACGAGATCGCGCCGTAGGACGCCGTCGAGACGATGATCCCGAGGCCCTTGAACTGCAGCACGAGGTAGGGGACGAGGGCGACGATCCCCACGAGCGCCACCAGCATGCCGAGCGCGCGGCTGCCGTACTTGCGCGCGAAGAAGTCGGGCTGCGTGTAGAGGTTGTGCTGCTTGGCGTAGCGCCAGACCGGCGGCAGCAGCCAGTACGAGGTGACGTAGGCGAGCGTCAGGTAGCAGAGGATGTAGTAGGCGGGGCCGCCCTTGCCGTAGGCGATGCCGGAGCCGCCGAGGAACGTGAAGGTCGTGTAGATCTCCCCGGCCATCAGCAGGAAGACCAGGGCGGTGCCGAAGCCGCGGCCGCCGACGGTCCACTGCTCCAGCCCCATCTCGCGGCCCAGCCGCGCGTAGAGGCCGAGCCCGATCGCCAGCGCGAAGCCGGCCGCCACGATGACGAGCGCGATGCTCATCGGGGATCCTCCGGCGCGCGGTTCCGAGGGTCGGTCAGGTAGATCACCCCCATCACGACCGAGGTTCCGATCACGCAGAACACCAGCCAGGCGAGGAGCAGCGGCAAGCCGAACACGAAGGGCTCGACCCGGTTCAGGAAGAACGGGCCGACCAGGATGCCGAGGAAGGGAAGGGCGGCCAGCCACCGCAGATTTCGCATGCGCGATACCGTTCAGAAGGCCCCGATATCGCGGGTTGAATCAGTCACGGACCGCTGTCAACGCCGCGATGGCCCGACGGCGCTCATCCCGATCACGTCTGCGTGCTGTGCGCTCGCGCACGCGGCCGCGCTCTGGGCGCGCATATCCTCAGCGCAGCGTCGCGCCGTCCGACACGGCGGCCGCGGAAGGATTGCACGATGACCCGCACTCTGACCATCGCGGCGCTGGCCGCGCTCCTCGCCGTTCCGGCGGTCCAGGCGGAGGCCCGCCCGCGGCACACCCCCGCCAAGGCGCAGCCCAGCGCCGCGATCAAGGCGCGCCAGACCGTCCTGAACGATTTCAACGCGCGGATGAGCCGCCTGGACGCGCTCATGGGCACCCCGAGCAGGTCGTCGGTCCGCGCGCGCTCGGCCGAGGCCGGCCGCTAGGAAACGTGACCCGCCGGCCACCCGGACCGGCGCGTCGACTCAGCGGCCCAGGCCGCCCGCCTCCTCCACGAAACGCGCCACCGCGTCCGCGCCCGCGCCCTCGCGCAGGGACGCGAACACGTACGGCCGGGTGCCGCGCATCCGCTGCGTGTCGGATTCCATCACCGACAGGTCGGCGCCGACGAGCGGCGCGAGGTCCGTCTTGTTGACGATCAGCAGGTCGGACCGGGTGATGCCCGGACCGCCCTTGCGGGGGATCTTCTCGCCGCCGGCGACGTCGATCACGTAGAGCGTGATGTCGGCGAGTTCCGGCGAGAACGTCGCCGCGAGGTTGTCGCCGCCGGACTCGATCAGCACGAGGTCGAGCTTCGGGAAGCGCCGGCTCATCTCGGCGACGGCGGCGAGATTGATCGAGGCATCCTCCCGGATCGCGGTGTGCGGGCACCCCCCGGTCTCGACGCCGAGGATGCGCTCCTCTGGCAGGGCGCCCGCGACCGTGAGGATCCGCGCGTCCTCCTTCGTGTAGATGTCGTTGGTGATGGCGCAGATCTCGTAGCGGTCGCGGAAGCGCTTGCAGAGCTGCTCCATCAGGGCGGTCTTGCCGGAACCGACAGGTCCGCCGATGCCGACGCGGAGGGGGCCGTTCGTGGAGGTCATGCTGCGGGCTCAGGATCGGAAGATGCGGGAATACTGGGTCTCATGGCGGAAGGAGCCGAGATCCAGGCGGAAGGTGGCGGCACCGAGCGCGTCGAGATCCGCCGCGGCGGCTGCCTCGGCGAGCCCGGCGAGGCGCGGCGCGAGCGCTGCCACGACCCGCGTGCCGGCGGCCTGACCCACGGGCGCCGCCCGGAGGGCCGCGGAGACGAGATTCTGGAGGAAGGCGAGGCCGTAGGCGGCGAGCACGGGCCCCGGATTCATGCCGTGCGCGCCGGCCGCGAGGCCGACCGCGACCGGGTAGGCGACCGGCCCCGGCAGATTGCCGGCCAGGGCGTCGAGGGCGTCGCAGGGCCACGCGCCGCGCGTCGCGTCGAGGAAGCTGCGGCCCTGCTGGCTCGTCTCCAGGTGCAGCTCCCGCGACGGCGCCAGCGCCAGCGCGAGGTCGTTGACGGCGACCAGCGCGGCGCCGTCCGCGGACAGCGCCGCCGCGTGGGCATGGGCGGCCAGGATCAGGTCGTTGCGCAGGGCGCCGCGCTCGCAGACGTCCCGGAGCCACTCGGTCAGGCTCGCCTCGTCGCGAACGTCGCCCGCCTCGACCGCCCATTCGAGCCCGTGCGAGTAGGCGTAGGCCCCGACCGGGTAGCCGGGCGACAGCCATGCCATCAGGCGCAGCGCCTCCAGGGCGTCAGCCCGCGGCATGGTGGTGCTGGTGGCCGCCATGCGGGTGGTCGTGCCCGTGACCGTTGCCATGATCCCCGGAATAGGCGCCGCCCTCGGGCCGGAACGGGCGCACCACCGGCTCGGCGGTGCCACCGAGGCCCCGGACCATCTCGGCGAGGACGTGGTCGTGCGCGATCCAGACCGCGTCCGGGCCGATCTCGGCGGCGATGTGCCGGTTGCCGATGTGCCAGATCAGGCGCTTGAGGGCGTGATCGCCGGCGGCCCGGATCTCGAGCAGGCGCTCCGGCGCGGCCTCGACCCAGACGAGGCGTCCGTCCTGCAGGACCAGGGCGTCGCCGTCCTCCAGCACGGTCGGCTCCGGAAGGTCCAGCAGGAAGCTCAGTCCCCCGGCGCCGCGCATGGCGACGCGGCGGCGGTGGCGGTCGCCGTGATCGAGGACGACGCGGTCGACGATCTCGCCACCTGACAGGGCGTCGCGGCGGAGGATGCGGGTGGCGCGGATCATGGTCGACGGTTCGGGCGGGGTTCTCGGGCGCGGTCAGACAACGTCCGTCTCCGGCGTGCCCGGATAGAAGCCCAGCTCACGGATCTGCTCGATCGCGTAGGGACAGGATTTCGGAAAGACGGATCCGGGCAAGCCCGTCTCGCTCGCGGCCCCGAGGACAGCGACGGAATAGGCCTTCGCGAGCACCGCATCCGGCCAGGACTGGAGGCTGGGGCTCACGTCGATCAGGTCATCGATCCGGATGCGCTGCTCGAGGATGGTCGCGCGCCAGCCGTACTTCCGCTTCTCCGGCTGAAATTCCCACTTCAGCAGGTGCAGCAGCAGGATGGCGAGACGGCTCCGGATCTCGGATTTCTGGGATCCGCCCAAGCTCTCGATCTCCTCGGCGACGTTGGCGCGGTCCAGATCCGGCCAGCGCCCGGCCCGGAGCAGGGCTGCCTGCTCCTCGGTCCAGAGGCAGAGATCGGTCGTGTAGAGGTCGTCCCTCGCCGGAAGCTGGGCGATCTTCGTCATCGCGGCTCTCCTGCCACCGAGCCCATCCTATCTCAGAACAGGAAGTAGCGCTGCGCCATCGGCAGCACCTCGGCCGGCTCGCAGACCAGCAGCTCGCCGTCGGCGCGCACGTCGTAGGTCTCCGGATCGACCTCGATGACCGGCGTGGCGTCGTTCAGCACCATGCTCTTCTTCGAGATGCCGCCGCGGACGTTCTCAACGGCGACCAGCTCCTTCTGCACGCCCAGCCGCTCCCGCAGGCCGTCCTCGACCGCCGCCCGGGAGACGAAGGTGAGGGCGGTGGCGAAGGGCGCCCGTCCGTAGGCGCCGAACATCGGCCGGTAATGGACCGGCTGCGGCGTCGGGATCGAGGCGTTCGGGTCGCCCATGGGCGCGGCCGCGATGCTGCCGCCCTTCAGCACGAGGTCGGGCTTCACGCCGAAGAAGGCCGGCGTCCACAGCACGAGGTCGGCGAGTTTGCCGGCCTCGACCGAGCCGATATGCCGGGAGATGCCGTGCGCGATGGCCGGGTTGATCGTGTACTTGGCGACGTAGCGGCGCGCCCGCAGGTTGTCGGTGCCGGACGCGTCGCCCGGCAGGGCGCCCCGCTGGCGCTTCATCTTGTCGGCGGTCTGCCACGTGCGGATGATGACCTCGCCGACCCGGCCCATCGCCTGGCTGTCGGAGGACATCATCGAGAGCGCGCCGATGTCGTGCAGGATGTCCTCGGCCGCGATGGTCTCGCGCCGGATCCGGCTCTCCGCGAAGGCGAGATCCTCGGGGATCGACGGGTCGAGGTGGTGGCACACCATGAGCATGTCGAGATGCTCGTCGATCGTGTTCCACGTGTAGGGCCGCGTCGGGTTGGTGGACGACGGCAGCACGTTGGGCAGCCCGGCCACCTTGATGATGTCCGGCGCGTGGCCGCCGCCCGCGCCCTCGGTGTGGAAGGCGTGAATGGTCCGGCCCTTGAAGGCCGCGATCGTGTCCTCGACGAAGCCCGATTCGTTGAGCGTGTCGGTGTGGATCATGACCTGGATGTCGTGGGCGTCCGCCACCGACAGGCAGGTATCGATCGCCGCGGGCGTGGTGCCCCAGTCCTCGTGCAGCTTCAGCGCGCAGGCACCCGCCCGCACCATCTCGACGAGGCTCTCCGGACGGGACGCGTTGCCCTTCCCGGCGAAGGCGAGGTTCATCGGGAAGGAATCCGCCGCCTCGATCATCCGGGCGATGTGCCAGGGGCCCGGCGTGCAGGTGGTGGCGAAGGTGCCGTGCGCCGGGCCGGTGCCGCCGCCGAGCATCGTGGTGACCCCCGAGCAGAGCGCCTCCTCGATCTGCTGCGGGCAGATGAAGTGGATGTGGCTGTCGAAGCCGCCCGCCGTCAGGATCTTGCCCTCGCCGGCGATGACCTCGGTGCCAGGCCCGACCACGATGTCGACCCCGGGCTGCACGTCCGGATTGCCGGCCTTGCCAAGCCGGAAGATCCGGCCGCGCACGATGCCGACATCGCACTTCACGATGCCCCAGTGGTCGAGGACCACCGCGTTGGTGATCACCGTGTCGACGGCGCCGTCGGCGTTCGTGGCCTGGCTCTGGCCCATGCCGTCGCGGATGACCTTGCCGCCGCCGAACTTCACCTCCTCGCCGTAGGTGGTGAAGTCGCGCTCGACCGTGATCTCCAGGCTCGTGTCCGCGAGCCTGATGCGGTCGCCGACGGTCGGGCCGAACATGTCGGCGTAGGCCGAGCGCGGCAGGCTGGCGGGCTTGGGCGTGTTGGCCATGATCAGAGCTTGCCCATCACGTCGCCGCGGAACCCGTAGACGGTGCGCCCGCCGGAGAGCGGCACCAGCGCCACTTCCCGCGTCGATCCCGGCTCGAACCGCACGGCGGTGCCCGGCGCGATGTCGAGGCGCTTGCCGCGGGCCTGCTCCCGCGGGAACACGAGGCCCGGATTGACCTCAAAGAAGTGATAGTGCGAGCCGACCTGGATCGGCCGGTCGCCGACATTGGCGACCTCGATCACGGTCCGCTCGGCGCCGGGGTTGAACACGATCTCGCCGGGCAGAGTCGTCACCGCGCCGGGGATGTCGGACGAGGCCGCACCGCGGATCGGGTGATGCACGGTGACGAGCTTCGTGCCGTCCGGGAAGGTCGCCTCCACCTGGATGTCGTGGATCATCTCGGGCACGCCCTTCATGACCTGATCGGCGTTCAGCACGGTGGCGCCGGCCTGCATCAGGTCGGCCACGGTGCGGCCGTCCCGCGCGCCCTCGACCACAAAGTCGGTGATCAACGCCACCGATTCCGGATGGTTGAGCTTCACGCCGCGGGCGAGGCGGTTGCGCGCCACCTGCGCCGCCATGGCGATGAGCAACTTGTCCTTCTCACGGGGCGTCAGCAGCACGGGCAACCTCGTCGTCGCGGCGGCCGGAGCAAGGATCATGCGCGCGGCGCGGTCAAGGGTGGGCGTCGGCCGTTGCAGGACCCGGACCAGCGGCCGTCGCGGCCCGCCGGAATCACGGAGGCGTCACGGCGTCATGGCGATGAAGCCGGCGAACAGGTCGGGCAGGGGGGCGCCTTTCACGGCACCCGGCAGGTCGCGGGGGTGGATGAACTCGTCCCGGAACCAGGGATAGCGCTTCGGATTGAAGGAGGCCCGTAGCCAGTCGATCGTCCGCCGCACGCGGGTGATCCGCTCGGCGTCCGGGTGATAGGTCAGCCAGATGTCGACGCTGAAGCGGCCGAGATTGTCCACAGGGACGACCTGCGCGCCGATCGCGCTGGCATAGGTCGGCAGCAGGCCGATCCCGGCTCCCTTGGCGATGGCCCAGTAATACGCGCTGCTGACGTTGATCTTCAGGGTGATCGGGACCTTCGCGGGGAAGCCCGGCACCGTGCGCACGTAATCCTCGAGGGCGACGGTCTGGCCGCCGTCCTGCACCACGATCCGGTGGCGCTCCAGGTCCTCGGGGCGCGCCGGGAGCCCGTAGGTCTCCTCGTAGCTCCGCGCGGCGTAGGGCACCATGTGGATCCGGCCGAGCTTGACGATGCGCAGGTCCGGGCTGGTCGGCCGCGTCAGCTGGATCGCGACGTCGGCCTCTAGCCGCAGGACGTCGGCGGATTCCATCGCGCAGCGCAGGTCGACGGTCAGGCGCGGGTTGGCGCGCTGGAACTCGACGAGCCGCGGCGCGAGCCAGAAGGCGCCCAGCCCCTCCGTCACGGCGATCCGCACCTCGCCGGTCTCGGCGAAGGGCGCGCCCTCGCCGGTGCGCACGAGGCTGAAGGCGGCCGCCTCCATGCGGCCGGCGGCCTCGAGGATCGCGTGGCCCTCGGCGGTGAGGCGGATGCCGTCGACGTGGCGGGTCAGCAGCGGCGCGCCGATCAGCGCCTCGAGATCGTCGATCCGGCGCCGCACCGAGTTCACCGACAGGCCGAGCTTCGTCGCCGCTGAGCGGAAGCTGCCGGACCGCTGGAGCGCCAGGAAGACCCGGATGCTCTGCCAGTCGGGCATCGGGTCCCGGATCGCCTCCGCCTGTTCCATCGACGGAACACCCCTGTTTCAAATTTTGCACATACAGCCAGAGCGCTAGATGCGAAGTGCTTAACCGTCAATCCGTACCCGAATGACAGGTCATCCGATGACGGTGCACATTGCTCGCGCGCAGTTCGTGGCCAAGGACGCCGATCAACTCGGTACAGCGCTAGTCTCTCCCGAGCCGCGGCACGCGCTGAATGCGCTCGAGGTCGGCCGAATTGCCAGGCACCTCGTCATCTTCACACCGACCCCGGACGATCTGGCGCGGCTGATCGCGTCGGCGCGCGCGGATCTGCCCGATCTCGCGCCCCTGCGCACCGTCCAGCGGGTGATGTCGATCAATCCCGACAGCGTCCTAGCGATCGCCCAGCGCCACCGGTTCGACGCCGCGGATCCGCGGGGCGAGGGGTTCGTGGCCTGCCTGATGCTGAACGCCGACGGCCTGGCGGCGCTCAAGGCCGGGACGCTCGACGCGTCCGATCCGCCCGCCGCGATGCTGGCCGGCCAGCACGAGCGCCCGGCGGGCATCTACGTCTGGGCCGTCTACGCGCGGCGGCGCCTCTCCGGCGGCGTCGGCCTCGTCTTCGACCGTCTGTCGAGCCCGACCTACCGGGGCGTCGACTTCTACGCCCGCGCGGCCACCCCCGAGGGCGCCGACCTCCTGACCACCCTCGGTTTCACGGCGCAGACCTCCGCCCGCGGTGCCCTGTACCATTTCGCCCGCGCGTCGAAGGCGGAGCCGGCGCCCCCGTACGACACCCACCGGTCCGGCGGGACCGGCATCAGCGTCGCGGTCGCGCGGAACATGGAGGACCTGTCCCGCGTGATCGCCCTGCGCGCCGCCGTCTACATGGCGGAGCAGGCCTGCCCGTACGAGGAGGAGTTCGACGGCAACGACCTCTCGGCGACGCACCTGATCGGCTACGTCGGCGAAGAGCCGGCGGGCTGCCTGCGAATCCGGTTCTTCGCGGATTTCGCCAAGATCGAGCGCCTCGCGGTCCGGGCCGAGTTCCGCAACACGCGCCTGTCCTTCGCGCTGGTCCGCGCCGGGATCGAGCTGGCCCGGGTCAAGGGCTACCGACGGCTCTACGGCCACGCCCAGAAGCGCCTCGTCGGCTTCTGGAGTCGCTTCGGCTTCCGGGTCTTCGAGGGCGCGCAGGAGCTGGTCTTCTCGGATTTCGATTACGTCGAGATGCTGATGGAGGCGGAGCCGCACCCGCAGGCGATCGGCCTGGGCGCCGACCCCTACGTCATCATCCGGCCGGAGGGGCGCTGGCACCGGGCGGGCGCCCTCGACCGCTCGCGGAGCCGCGCCGTGACCCGCCCGTCCGTCGACCGGGCGGTGGCCGCGCGATGAACCAGCCGATCAACCCGGCGCTGTATCGCCGGCCGCGCAGCGTCCCGGCCCTGGTGCTGGTGGACATGCAGCAGGAATACGAGATCGCGGGCCGCCCGCTCGCCCTGGCGGGGATCGAGCCCGCGCTCTCCAACTGCCGGCGCGCCCTCGCGCATGCCCGCGCGAGCGGCATGCAGGTGGTCTACGTCCGCTGGATCGGCGCGCCGCTGTTCCAGGCGGGCAGCCGCTTCGTCCGCTGGATCGAGGGGTTCGAGCCGCACGGCTGCGACATGATCTTCGACCGGGACCGCCCGTCCTGCTACGCCAGCCCCGCCTTCGCGGACGCGATGGAGCGGGGATCGCCGCCGCTCGTCATCGCGGGCTTCGCCGGCGAGTCGTCCTGCCTCGCGACGGCGGTCGACGGCTTCCACCGCGGCCAGGACGTGACCTTCCTGTCCGACGCCTCCGCGAGCCACGACCTCGACGGGATCTCCGCCGACGAGATCCACCGGTCGGTGAGCGCGGTGATGCGGGTGTTCGGCGACGTCACCGACACGCAATCCTGGATCGCGGCCTCGGCGCCTTTCAGGCCCCTGCCCACAGCTTCGAGACCCACGCACGCCAATGACTGACCGAAGCCAGAATCACGGGATTCCGGAGGGGGTCCCGGCCGGCGACGATGTGGACCTGCGCCTCGGCCGGCACGCGATCGAGCTGCTGCAGGCGGCGCGCGAGGCCGGCGAGCCGACGCTGATCGCGCAGGCCGAGGCCATGGCGATGGCGGTCGGCTTCGTGCTGGCGAGCCGGCTGCCGGGCGGCGCGCCGGAGACCGCGTGATCAGTCGGCGCCGTCCTCGCCGCCGATGAGGCGCATGGCGCGCAGGCGCGCGGTCCGCTCGTCCTGGGCGCGCCGGTCCGCGGCGAGCGCCCGCCAGAGCACGACGAGCTCATCCGCGACAGGCGAATCGACGGTTTCGTCGGCATCGCGCGCGATATTGGCGTGATCGAAGGCGTCCATGTTCGAGGTTCCGCGCCTTGAGGTGCGGTCCGCTAACAGGACAGGATCGCGATCGTCCAGCCCGAAAGTTGAGCAGATCCTGTACAAGCCGACGGGATCGTCACGCGCGGCGCAATCCATCGCCGGCAAACCGAACACCGGATCGTAAATCGGCGCGGATGGGGAGGCTGCCGGCGGTCGATCGACCGGGGCAATGATCCGGTTCGACCGAATTGCATCCGGAGCCGCTGTTCCGGCGCCTGCCGGGATCTTAATTCAATAATTTATTGACGATGATCGATGAATACGCGACGGCCACGCAGCCCGTCGCCTCGAACAGTGTCCGCCCGGGGCCGCGCACGCCGCGAGCCCTCAGAAACATCTCGGACACCGAACTGTGACAATCCCGACCGGTATCGGCCAGGGCCCGGGCGCCGCACGGGTGCGTCCGATCGGACCGCGAGCACCTCAGGCCCGGGATCGCGTCAGCGCGGCGATGATGGATTCGACCACCACGATCTGCTCCTGCACGGCGACCAGCCGCGGCCCGGCATCCGCGCCGTCGCCCAGCACGAAGGTGCCCTTCTGCCGCCGCGCGTCGCGCAGCTTGCGCACCGACGCGACGATGACCTGCCGCTCCTCGATCAGCGCGTCGCGCAGTTCGTTCAGGCCGTCCAGTTCCAGGGTCGAGGCCATGCGGCGTCCCGGTCTCACATCCTCGGCGCGGCGTCGGCGGCCATCCCGCGCGGGCACGCCGGGCGCCTGTCGTCCGCGCGGAGCGTCCGGCGCCGCGGCGCGGCCCACTCTCGGCGGCGGTAGCACGCTTTCCGCTCACGGAACATTGCCGCGATCCGGGGAGCGCCGCGATGTCCGGCGCGGCCATTGTATGCTATTGAATGCAAAATTATCCCGGCCCGCGAAGCGGTCGGATCAACGGGCGGATAGCGGCGCATGCTGAGTGAGGACGTGCACGACCGCGACGGGTCTCGCGCGGACGAGACGGTCGCGGACCGGCGCCACGGCGACGCGCGTCGCGCCGCGACCAAACCGGCGAAGAAGCGCTCGGGCGCGGCCGGCCTGATCCTCCTGCTGCTCGCCGTCGCGGGCGGCGGTGCCTACGGCTACACGCGCCTGAATCAGCCCGCGGTGAAGTCCCGGGCGGCGGCCCCGCCGCCGGTGCCCGTCACCCTCGGCACGGTCGAGCAGGGGCCGTTCGCCCTCGTGTCGAACGGCCTCGGCACCGTCCAGGCGTACAACACCGTCCAGGTGCGCACGCGCGTCGACGGCGAGATCCAGCAGGTCGCGTTCCGCGAGGGGCAGACCGTCCGCAAGGGCGACGTGCTCGTGCAGATCGACCCGCGGCCCTACCAGGCGGCGCTGGATCAGGCGAAGGCCAAGAAGGAGCAGGACACGGCCAACCTCGGCAACGCGAAGGCGGACCTTGTCCGCTACACCGGGCTGGGCGCCTTCGCTTCCCGGCAGCAGACCGAGACGCAGACGGCCCTGGTCGCCCAGCTCACCGCGCAGGTGGCGTCCGACCAGGCGGCCATCGACAACGCCACGACGCAGCTCGGCTACGCCACGATCCGCGCGCCCATCGACGGCGTCACGGGCTTCCGGCAGGTCGATATCGGCAACATCGTCAACGCGGCCGGCCAGACCCCGATCGTGACGATCACCCAGGTCGAGCCGATCTTCGTGGTGTTAACGGCCCCGGAGGATCAGCTGCCCGCCATCACCGCGGCCCTCAAGGCCGGTGACGTGCCGGTGGAGGCCTGGACGTCGGACGGGCTGACCAAGCTCGCCGACGGCAAGCTCGCCCTGTTCAACAACCAGGTCGACACCGCGACGGGCACGATCCGCCTCAAGGCCGTCTACGAGAACAGGAACCACGCGCTGTGGCCGGGCCTGTCGGTCTCCACCAAGATGCGGGTCGGCACGGTCGCGGTCGCCACGACGGTGCCGGACGACGCGATCCAGCACGGGCCCGACGGGCTGTTCGCCTTCGTGGTGGACGATGCCAGCCGGGCGCATCAGCGCGCGCTGAAGGCGGGCCGCTCGGATTCGGGGCGGACGCGCGTTCTCAGCGGCGACCTCCGGCCCGGCGAGCGGGTGATCGTCGCCGGCCAGTACAAGGTGCAGGACGGCAGCCTCGTGGCCGATCCGCACGCGGCCCACACCGCGCAGGCGGAGGCGGTCCAGTGACGCGCGCGGGACGCCTCACGGCGGGCGCGTCCCCGCGCGGGGCCCGGCCATGAAGGGCGGCATCTCGGCACCGTTCATCCGGTTCCCGGTGGCGACCACGCTGATCATGGTCGGCATCCTGTTCCTCGGGATCGTGGCCTACCCGCTGCTCGGCGTCGCGCCGCTGCCGCAGGTGGATTTCCCGACCATCCAGGTGACCGCGCAGCTGCCCGGGGCCAGCCCGGAGACGATGGCCTCGTCGGTGGCGCAGCCCCTCGAGCGGCAGTTCTCGCAGATTCCCGGCGTGTCGCAGATGACCTCGACGAGCTCCCTCGGGATCTCGACGGTCACGGTCCAGTTCGACCTCAACCGCAACATCGACGGCGCCGCGAGCGACATCCAGGCGGCCATCAACGCCGCCAGCGGCCAGCTCCCGAAGAACCTCCCGACCCCGCCGACCTACCGCAAGGTCAATCCAGCCGATTCGCCGATCCTGCTGCTCTCGGCCACGTCCGACAGCATGCCGCTGATCGACGTCGACGACGCGGTCGACGTCCAGCTTGCCCAGCGGATCAGCCAGATCTCGGGCGTCGCGCAGGTCTTCATCGGCGGCCAGCAGAAGCCCGCCGTGCGGATCCAGATCGACCCGGCCAAGCTCGTGGCCAAGGGCCTGTCGCTGGAGGACGTGCGCGCGCAGCTCACCCTCACCACGGTCAACAACCCGAAGGGCAGCATCGACGGCGGCAGCCACAGCTACACCATCTACGCCAACGACCAGCTCACCGCGGCCCACAACTGGAACGACGTCATCGTCGCGTATCGCGACGGCGCGCCGCTGCGCGTCCGCGACATCGGACAGGCGGTCGCCGGCCCCGAGGACACCAAGCAGGCCGGCTGGACCAACGGCAAGCGCGGCATCTTCCTGGTCGTGTTCAAGCAGCCCGGCGCCAACGTCATCGACACGGTCGACAGCATCAAGGCCCAGCTGCCCCGCCTGACCGCCACACTGCCGGCCGCCATCAAGGTCGGCATCCTGAGCGACCGCACGCAGACCATCCGCGCCTCGGTCGAGGACGTGCAGTTCACCCTGCTGCTGACGATCGTGCTGGTCGTCGGGGTGATCTTCGTCTTCCTGCGCAGCTTCTGGGCGACCGTGATCCCGAGCGTGACCGTGCCGCTCGCGCTGCTCGGCGCCTGCGCGCTGATGTGGATGGCGGGCTACACCCTCGACAACCTCTCGCTGATGGCGCTCACCATCTCGGTCGGCTTCGTGGTCGACGACGCCATCGTCGTGCTGGAGAACATCAGCCGCTACGTCGAGGAGGGGATGCGGCCCATGGAGGCCGCCTTCAAGGGCGCGGGCGAGATCGGCTTCACCATCGTGTCGATCTCGGTGTCGCTGATCGCCGTGCTGATCCCGCTCCTGCTGATGGGCGGCATCATCGGAAGGCTGTTCCGCGAGTTCGCCGTGGTGCTGTCGATGACCATCGCGGTCTCGGCCTTCGTGTCGCTGACGCTGACCCCGATGATGGCCTCGCGGCTGCTGAAGGCCCACGACGCCGAGCGCCACGGCCGCCTCTACCGCATGAGCGAGGCCGCCTTCGACTGGCTGCTGGCGGTCTACGCCGACGCCCTCGACGTCGCGCTGCGCTTCCGCCGCGTCACGCTGCTGGTCTTCTTCGCCACGCTGGCGCTGACCGGCTACCTGTTCGTCGCCATCCCGAAGGGCTTCTTCCCGCAGCAGGACACCGGTTTCATGATCGGCGTCACCGAGGCGTCGCAGGACATCTCCTTCTCGGCGATGAAGGCGCTGCAGGAGAAGGTCGGCGCGATCGTCCAGGCCGATCCCGCGGTCGCCACCGTCGGCATGTCGCTCGGCGGCAACGGCCAGGCGCTCAATTCCGGGCGCATGTACATCACGCTGAAGCCCCGCGACGAGCGCGACGTCAACGCCTTCCAGGTGATCGGCCGGCTGCGCCCCAAGCTGGAGCGCGTCGAGGGCATCCGGACATTCATCCAGGCGACCCAGGACGTGCGCACCGGCGGCCGCACCTCGCGGACGCAGTTCGAGTACACCCTTCAGGACCCGGACCTCGCCGAGCTGAACACCTGGGCGCCGCGCATCCTCGACAAGATGAAGACGCTGCCGGAGCTGCGCGACGTCGCCACCGACCAGCAGACCCGCGGCACGACGCTGACGCTGTCGATCGACCGCGACGCCGCCTCGCGCTACGGCATCACGCCCCAGCTCATCGACGACACGCTCTACGACGCGTTCGGCCAGCGCCAGATCGCGCAGTACTTCACGCAGCTCAACAGCTACCACGTCGTCCTGGAGGTTCTGCCGGCGCTGCAGGGCAGCGTCGAGAGCCTCGACAAGATCTACATCAAGGCGCCGATCGGCGGCGGGCAGGTGCCGCTCGCGGCCTTCGCCCGCTGGACGACGGTTCCGGTGGCGCCGCTGGCCGTGAACCACCAGGGGCAGTTCCCGGCGGTGACGATCAGCTTCAACCTCGCCCCCGACGTCGCCCTCGGGCAGGCCACGGAGGCGATCGGCCGGGCGATGCGGGAGCTGCAGGTCCCGCCGACCGTGGTGAGCGGCTTCCAGGGCACCGCCCAGGCCTTCCAGCAATCGCTCTCGACGGTGCCGCTGCTGATCCTGGCGGCCCTGTTCGTGGTCTACCTGATCCTCGGCATCCTCTACGAGAGCTTCATCCACCCGATCACCATCCTGTCGACGCTGCCCTCGGCCGGCGTCGGCGCCCTGGCGGTGCTGATGTGGGCGGGGTTCGACTTCAGCCTGATCGCGCTGATCGGCATCATCCTCCTCATCGGCATCGTGAAGAAGAACGGCATCATGCTGGTCGACTTCGCCATCGTCGCCGAGCGGGAGGAGGGCCTCTCGCCCGAGGTTGCGATCCGGAAAGCCGCGCTGCTGCGCTTCCGGCCGATCCTCATGACCACGATGGCGGCCCTGCTCGGCGGCATCCCGCTGATGGTCGCCACCGGGACCGGCTCGGAAATCCGGCAGCCCTTGGGCTACGCCATGGTGGGCGGCCTCGCGGTCAGCCAGGTGCTGACGCTGTTCACCACGCCGGTGATCTACATCTACCTCGACCGGCTGGCGCACCGCTTCTCGTTCCGCGACAAGCCGCGGGCGGTGGACGGGGCGCTCGATGACCCCGAGCCGGTGGAGGAGGTCCGCGGCCCGCCAACGCTGCGCGCGGCGGAGTGAGGCCGACCGCCGTCTCTGCGAGCGGAGCGAAGCGATCCAGATACGCCGCGCTCGCCGACGTCGCGCTTCCCTGCATTGCTTCGCTCCGCTCGCAAAGACGCTGAGCGCGGCGAAAGCGACGTCCCGAAGCCAATGGCCGGGCAGCCCTGTCACCGCGGCCCGCTTGGCGGGGCTTCTCGCCGTTCCAGTTCATGCGGCACCGGCCCTCTGAGACCGCGGGAAGCCGAAGGATGCGGATGAGCCAGAACCTGCCGCTGCGAGGGCTGACCGTGCTCGCCCTGGAGCAGGCCGTCGCCGCGCCCTACTGCACCTCGCGGCTCGCCGATGCCGGGGCCCGGGTCATCAAGATCGAGCGGCCGGAGGGGGATTTCGCCCGCGGCTACGACGCGGCGGTCAACGGGCTGGCGAGCTACTTCGTCTGGCTCAACCGCGGCAAGGAGAGCCTCGTCGCCGACATCAAGGATCCGGCCGACGGCCGCCTGCTGCACGCGATCCTCGCTCAGGCCGACGTGTTCGTGCAGAACCTCGCCCCCGGCGCGACGGCCCGGGCGGGCTTCGGCTCGGCGGAGCTGCGCGCGCGCTACCCCCGGCTGATCACCGTCGACATCTCCGGCTACGGCGCCGGCAACGCCTACAGCGACATGAAGGCCTACGACCTGCTGGTCCAGGCCGAGAGCGGGCTCGCCGGGATCACCGGCCACCCGGCGGGGCCCGGCCGCGTCGGCGTCTCCGTCTGCGACGTCGCCTGCGGGATGGACGCCCACGCCGCGGTCCTCGAGGCGCTGATCGCCCGCGGGATCACCGGGCAGGGCTGCGCCCTGGAGGTCAGCCTGTTCAGCGGCGCCGCCGACTGGATGAACGTGCCGCTGCTCTACTTCGAGGGGACCGGCAAGGCGCCCCAGCGGGTCGGCCTCGCGCACCCGTCGATCTGCCCCTACGGCGCCTTCCCCACGAGCGACGGCAGCCTCGTGCTGATCTCGATCCAGAACGAGCGCGAGTGGGCGAATTTCTGCGCCGGCGTGCTCGGGGAGCCGGAGCTCGCCCGGGCCGAGGGCTTCGCGTCCAACAACGCCCGTGTGGCCAACCGCGCCGCGGTCGACCTGCGCATCGGCGCCGCGCTGGTGCGGCTGACCCGCGACGCGGCCGCCGCCCGGCTGAAGGCGGCGGGCACCGCCTACGGTTTCGTCAACACTCTGGCGGACCTCGCCACGCACCCCGCGCTGATCCGCGCGGAGGTCCGGACGCCTTCGGGGCCGGCCCGGATCGTGGCGCCGCCGGTGCTGATCGACGGCGCGGTCCGCGCCCTCGGGCCGGTCCCGGCGATCGACGAGCACGGGGCGCGGATCCGCGAGGAGTTCGCGCCCCGGGCTCGAGGACGGCGATCTGACGGCACATCGGAATGAGCGGGAGGAGACGATGAGACTGGACGGCAAGATCGCGCTCGTGACGGGGGCCGGCAGCGGCTTCGGGGCCGGGATCGCCCAGCGCTTCGCCGCGGAGGGCGCCAGGGTGGCCTGCGTGGACATCGACGGCGCGGCGGCCGGGCGCGTCGCGGCGGCGCTCGGCGAGAACGCCATCGCGATCGCCGCCGATGTCGGTCTGGCCGCCGACGTTGCCGCCAGCGTCGCCGAGACGCGGCAGCGCTTCGGCGTGCCGAGCATTCTCGTCAACAACGCCGGCACCACTCACCGCAACAAGCCGCTGATGGAGGTCACGGAGGAGGATTTCGACCGGGTCTTCCGGGTCAACGTGAAGTCGATCTTCCACTACATCCGGGAAGTCGCCCCGCTGATGCGCGACGCGGGCGGCGGCGCGATCCTCAACGTCAGCTCGACGGCGGCGCTGCGGCCGCGCCCGGGTCTGACGTGGTACAACGCCTCCAAGGGTGCGGCGAGCCTCGCCTCGAAGTCGCTGGCCCTGGAATTGGCGCCCTGGAAGATCCGGGTGAACGCCCTCTGCCCGGTCATGGGCGCCACGGGGCTCCTCGAGCACTTCATGGGCGTCCTCGACACGCCCGAGAACCGCGACCGCTTCATCGCCACGATCCCGCTCGGGCGCCTGTCGGAGGCGAGCGACATCGCCGCCGCCGCCCTGTTCCTCGCCTCCGACGAGGCGGCGTTCATCACCGGCGTCGATCTCCCCGTCGACGGCGGCCGCACGGCCTGAGGAGCCCCCGATGGAAGCCTATACCGAGATCCGCGAGGCGGTCGCCAAGCTCTGCGCCGGCTTCCCGGGACCGTACTGGCGGGCCCTCGACCGGGAGATGGCCTACCCGACCGAGTTCGTGAACGCGCTGACCGAGAGCGGCTACCTGTCGGTGCTGATTCCCGAGGCGTACGGCGGCTCCGGCCTGCCGCTCTCGGCGGCCGCCGCGATCCTCGAGGAGGTGCAGCGGGCGGGCTGCAACGGCGGCGCCTGCCACGCCCAGATGTACACGATGGGCACGCTGCTGCGGCACGGCTCGGAGGCGCAGAAGGCCGAGTACCTGCCGGGCATCGCGGAGGGCCGCCTGCGGCTCCAGGCCTTCGGCGTGACCGAGCCGACCTCCGGCACCGATACCGGCAGCCTGAAGACGACGGCCCGCCTGGAGGGCGACCACTACGTCGTCAACGGCCAGAAGATCTGGACCAGCCGCGCCGAGCACTCGGACCTGATGCTGCTCCTCGCCCGCACCACGCCGCGGGCCGAGGGCATGAAGCGCACGGACGGGCTGTCGGTGCTGCTCGTCGACATGCGCGCGGCCAAGGGCAACGGCCTGACGATCCGGCCGATCCGCACGATGATGAACCACGCCACCACGGAGGTGTTCTTCGACAATCTCCGCGTTCCGGCGCAGAACCTCATCGGCGAAGAGGGCAGGGGCTTCCGCTACATCCTGTCCGGCATGAACGCGGAGCGGATCCTGATCGCCGCCGAGTGCGTCGGCGACGCCAAGTGGTTCATCGACAGGGCCCGGGCCTATGCCGGCGAGCGGACCGTCTTCGGCCGGCCGATCGGTGCCAACCAGGGCGTGCAGTTCCCGATCGCGAAGGCCTACGCCAACATGCGCGCGGCCGAGCTCATGGTCCGCGAGGCGCTGACCCTCTACGAGGGCGGGGCCAATCCCGGGGCCGAGGCCAACATGGCCAAGATGCTCGCCGCCGACGCGTCCTTCGAGGCGGCGAACGCCTGCATCCAGACCCATGGCGGCTTCGGATTCGCCGAGGAGTACGACGTGGAGCGCAAGTTCCGCGAGACGCGCCTCTATCAGGTCGCGCCGATCTCCACGAACCTGATCCTCGCCTACCTGTCCGAGCACGTGCTCGGCCTGCCGCGCTCGTACTGACATGACCGATCTCAGCGCCTGGATCGGCCGGACGCGGGCGGCGTCCGACCTCGTCACCCCGCGCCTCCTCGCCGAGTTCCGCGCGACCTTCGCGCCGCACCTGGCGCCGGTCGCCGACGGGATCGCGCCGCCGGCCCTGCACTGGTGCCTCGCGCCCGAGACGCCGCCGGCCGATTCCCTCGGGCCCGACGGCCACGCCGCCAAGGGCGGCTTCCTGCCCCCGGTGCCGCTGCCCCGGCGGATGTGGGCGGGGGGCGAGATCGAGACGCTCTCGGACCTGCGCGCGGGGGACACGGTCACGCGCACCGAGACCGTGCGGGACGTCGCCTTCAAGAGCGGGCGGAGCGGGAGCCTGTGCTTCGTCACCGTCGACCACACGGTCTCGACAGAACGGGGCGTCGCGATCCGCGAGCGGCAGGATATCGTCTACCGCGAGGCGGCGGGCGCACAGACGGGAACCGGCGCCGCGCCCGAGCGCGACGGTTCCGAATCCTACGCGGTGATCTGGGAGGTGCCGGCGACGCCGACGCTGCTGTTCCGCTACTCGGCGATGACCTTCAACGGCCACCGCTTCCACTACGACCAGCCCTACGCGACGCGGGTGGAAGGCTACGCCGACCTCGTCGTGCACGGCCCGATGCAGGCGACGCTGCTGATGAACCTCGCCGCGACGCTCCTCGGACGCGTGCCGCGGACGTTCACGTATCGCGGCGTCGCGCCGATGACGGCGAACCAGGTGTTTTGGGTCTGCGGGCGGGTCGCCGGGACGGCGTTCGAGGGCGTGACCCTCGACGCGGGGGGCCATGTCTGCATGCGGGCCCGGGCCGACGGGTGAGCGGCCGCGGACGCTCGGTCCGCATCCGAGATTGGGACGGGATCGGCACCGCCGTCGCGCCGCGCGCGGGCAAAAGCGGCGCAGCGGCCCGCGGACGCGTCCGCGGGCCGGCCCCGAGGGGATCAGGCCAGCTTCAGGCCGACGTTGACGTTGCCGCGGGTCGCGTTGGAGTACGGGCAGACCTGGTGGGCGGCGTCGACGAGCTTCTGCGCGTCGGCGCGGTCCAGGCCCGGGAGGCTGATGGTCAGGTCGGCGGTGATGCCGAAGCCGCCCTCGGAACGCGGGCCGATTCCGACGTCGGCGGTCACGGTGGTCTCGGCCGGGACCTTCAGCTGCAGCGACGGCGCGACGGCCTTCATGGCGCCGAGGAAGCAGGCCGAGTAGCCGGACGCGAAGAGCTGCTCCGGGTTCGCGCCCGGACCGCCCGCGCCGCCGAGCTCCTTCGGGGTCGAGAGCTTGACCTCGAAGCTGCCGTCGGCAGTCCGGGCGGCGCCGTCGCGGCCGCCGGTGGCCGTGGCGGTGGTACGGTACTTCACGTCTACGGGCATGGGACTCTCCGGTTTGGGGATGCCGCCGGCATGTAGGCGCCGACTCGCCTCCGCACAGCCCATTTAGATTGCGCGCAATCTAATTTCAAGGATCGATCAGCGCGAAGCGGTCGACATCGACGAGCCCTCGATCGGTGATCTTCAGGTGGGGGATCACCGGCAGGGGCAGGAAGGCCACCTGCAGGAAGGGTTCCGGGAGGACGACCTCCAGGCTTCGCGCCGCGTCGCGCAAGGTTACGAGCGAGCGGCGGATGGCGTCGAACGGCATGAGACTCATGAGCCCGGCGACCGGCAGCGCGATCTCGGCCAGCACCCGGCCGCCCTCGACCACCACGAAGCCGCCCTCAATCGCGCCGAGCCGGTTTACCGCCACGGCCATGTCGGCATCGTCCGCCCCGACCACCGTGATGTTGTGGCTGTCGTGCCCGACCGACGAGGCGATGGCGCCGCGCTTGAGGCCGAACCCCTTCACGAACGCGACCCCGACGCCGCGCGCGCCCGGCTGTGTCCGGCCGTGGCGCTCGACCACCGCGACCTTGATGACGTCCTGGTCGAGGTCGATCCGGCGCTCGCCGCCGGAATAGGGCAGGGTCAGGTCGTGCCGCAGGGTGATGATCTTGCCGGGCACGACGCCGATCACCGGCGTCGACGGCCCGGAGCCCGGAGCGGCGAAGTCGGCGGCCGTCACGTGCCGCGCCCGCACGCTCCGGCGGCCGATCGGCTCGATCGACGCGCGCGCGTCGAAGAGCGCGGCGTCCACCGGCCGGCCCGCGCTGAGGACTTGCGACACGGCACAGGCGGCGAGATCGTCGAGCACCACGAGGTCGGCGCGCTGGCCGGGCGCGACGAGGCCCCGGTCGTGCAGCCCGAAGGCGCGGGCCGCCGACCAGGAGGCCGCCCGGTAGGCGGCCAGCGGCGGCACGCCGAGGGCGATGGCCGTGCGGATGACGAAGTCGAGGTGCCCCTCCTCGGCGATGTCGAGGGGATTCCGGTCGTCGGTGCAGAAGGCCAGGAACGGCGCCGTCCGCTCGGTCAGGATCGGCGCGAGGGCGTGCAGGTCCTTGCACACCGAGCCCTCGCGGATCAGCACGGTCATGCCCTTCGACAGCTTCTCGCGGGCCTCCTCGGGCGATGTCGCCTCGTGCTCGGTGCGGATGCCCGCCGCGATGTAGCCGTTGAGCGCGAGGCCGCGCAGGAGCGGCGCGTGCCCGTCGATGTGCCGCCCCTGGAAGGCCGCGAGCTTGTCCAGCACGCCCGCATCGCCCGCCAGCACGCCCGGGAAGTTCATGAACTCGGCGAGGCCGATCACCTTCGGGTGCGTCGCGAAGGGCAGGAGATCCTGCGCCTCGATCCGGGCGCCCGAGGTCTCCAGGTGGTCGGTGGCCGGCACGCAGGACGAGAGCTGCACCCGCAGATCCATCGCCAGCGTCTCGGAGGATCTGAGGAACCACGTGAAGGCGTCGGTGCCGAGCACGTTGGCCATCTCGTGCGGGTCGCAGATCCCGGTGGTGACGCCGTGCGGCAGGACGCACCGCTCGTATTCCTGCGGCGGCATCAGCGACGACTCGACGTGGAAATGCGTGTCGATGAAGCCCGGCACCACGACCTTGCCGGACACGTCGATCTCCCGGGTGCCGCGATACTGCCCGAAGGTCCCGACGATCCGGTCGCCGCAGATCGCGATGTCGGAGGCGACGAGGTCGCCGGTGACGAGGTCGAGGAAGTGGCCGCCCTTCAGGACCAGATCGGCTTCGGCCCGGCCCTGACCCTGCGCGATCGCGCGCCGGAGGAAATCCACCTGTGTCATCGCGATCCGCCCCTCCCTCCTGCCATCCGCCAGAAGCATGCCACGGGTGCCGGTCTCCCGGCGACGCTTGCGGATGCGCGGGCGCGGGCGCAGAAGCCCTTCACCTTTGAACCAGTCGAAGCTCTCGATGCCTGCCTATCGCTCACGCACCACCACCCACGGCCGCAATATGGCCGGTGCCCGCGGCCTCTGGCGCGCCACCGGCATGAAGGATTCGGATTTCGGCAAGCCGATCATCGCGGTGGTGAACTCCTTCACGCAGTTCGTGCCGGGCCACGTCCACCTGAAGGACCTCGGCCAGCTCGTCGCCCGGGAGATCGAGGCGGCCGGCGGCGTCGCCAAGGAGTTCAACACCATCGCGGTCGATGACGGGATCGCGATGGGCCACGATGGGATGCTGTACTCGCTGCCGTCCCGCGAGCTGATCGCCGATTCCGTCGAGTACATGGTCAACGCGCACTGCGCCGACGCGATGGTGTGCATCTCGAACTGCGACAAGATCACCCCCGGCATGCTGATGGCGACGCTGCGCCTCAACATCCCGACCGTCTTCGTCTCGGGCGGCCCAATGGAGGCCGGCAAGGTGCAGCTGCCGGGCATCGCCAGGAAGGTCGACCTCGTCGACGCGATGATCGCGGCGGCCGACGACCGGATCTCCGACGAGGACGTCGCCGTTATCGAGCGCTCCGCCTGCCCGACCTGCGGCTCCTGCTCGGGCATGTTCACGGCGAACTCGATGAACTGCCTCACCGAGGCGCTGGGTCTGGCGCTGCCGGGCAACGGCTCGGTGCTCGCCACCCACGCCGACCGCAAGCGCCTCTTCGTCGAGGCCGGCCATCTGATCGTCGATCTGGCCCGCCGCCACTACGAGCAGGACGACGCCAGCGTGCTGCCGCGCGCGGTCGCGAGCTTCCAGGCGTTCGAGAACGCCATGACCCTCGACATCGCCATGGGCGGCTCGACCAACACGGTGCTGCACCTGCTGGCCGCCGCCCACGAGGGCGAGGTGCCCTTCACCATGGCCGATATCGACCGGCTGTCCCGGCGGGTGCCGGTGCTGTGCAAGGTCGCCCCGGCGGTAGCCAACGTCCACATGGAGGACGTCCACCGGGCGGGCGGCATCATGGGGATCCTGGGCGAGCTCGACCGGGCCGGCCTGATCGACACCGGCGTCGGAAACGTCTCGGCCGGAACGCTCGGCGGGGCGCTCGCCCGCTGGGACGTGCGCGGCGAACCGGCCGCCTCGGTCCAGACCTTCTACCGCGCGGCCCCGGGCGGCGTGCCGACCCAGGTGGCGTTCAGCCAGGAATCGCGCTTCGACGCGCTCGACCTCGACCGGGAGGGCGGCGTCATCCGCGACGCGGCGCACGCCTACTCGCAGGATGGCGGCCTCGCCGTGCTCTACGGCAATCTCGCCGAGCAGGGCTGCATCGTGAAGACCGCGGGCGTCGACGCCTCGATCCTGACCTTCACGGGCACCGCCCGCGTGTTCGAGAGCCAGGACGCGGCCGTCGACGGCATCCTCAACGGCAAGGTCACAGCCGGCGAGGTGGTGCTGATCCGCTACGAGGGCCCCCGCGGCGGCCCCGGCATGCAGGAGATGCTGTACCCGACGAGCTACCTGAAATCGAAGGGACTGGGTAAGGCCTGCGCCCTCGTCACCGACGGGCGGTTCTCCGGCGGGTCGTCGGGCCTGTCCATCGGGCACGTCTCGCCCGAGGCGGCCGAGGGCGGCCTCATCGGCCTCGTGCGGGACGGCGACCGGATCGCCATCGACATCCCGAACCGGCGCATCCACCTCGATGTCGAGACGGCGGAGCTCGACCAACGGCGGGCCGCTCAGGAGGCGGCGGGCTGGCAGCCGGCGAAGCCGCGCAAGCGGAAGGTGAGCACGGCCCTGCGCGCCTACGCCATGCTCACGACGAGCGCGGCGCACGGCGCGGTGCGCCGGGTCTGATCAGCGGAGTTCGAGGACCAGGGCGGCGATGGCGGCCAACAGGGCCGCCGCCGCCACCGCGGCGCCGATGAGGCGCGCGCGGACGGACCGGGCCGTGTTCGCGGGCGAACCGTTCACCGACAGGGCAGGGGCGGATGGGGCATCCGGGATGCGCCCCAGCGCCCGGAGCATCAACGGCTCGATCGCCGCGTATCCGGCCGGGCTCAGGTGGAGCCCGTCCGTCCCGTAATCCGGCCGGAGCCCACCGGACTCGGACACCAGCACGGCGTGGTAATCGACGAACGTCGCGCCGTGCTCGTGGGCGTGGTCCCGGAGCCACGCGTTGACCGCCGCGATCATGGCGGGGGCGTCTCGCACCTCCGGGTTCCACGGGATGCCGTCCACTGGCGTGAGCGAGCCGATCCAGGCCTTCACGCCCAGAGCGCGGGCCTCGTCGAGCATGCCGGCGAGCGTGCGGCAGATCTCCTCGACCGGGACGAAGACACCCTCGTTGCGGCCGATATCGTTGACGCCGCACAGGAGATGCACGCCCCGGGCGCCGGTCTCCGCGAGGTCGCGGGCGAACCGCATGGTGATCCAGCGCGCCGTCTGCCCGGAGCCGCCACGGGGGATGAGGCCGTAGGCCTCGAAAGTGCCGGCCCGGTGGAAGCCCCAGAGCTCCGTGATCGAGTCGCCCACGAAGACGATCGGTTCGGCCATGGCTCAGGCGGCCGTCGCCGCCCCGACCGTCTCGACCACCTCCGCCTGGAGACGGTCGGCCATCACTTGGCGCCCCTCCGAAGTCACGTGGACGATGTCGGTGAACAGGGCGCGGGCGTCGGCCTCGAACAGCCGGCTCAGATCCCGCGCCGCGAAGGCCCGGTCGGCCATGTCCAGCCGCCCGAGGACACTCTCGAAGCGCTCGTACTGGCGGTCGAGATAGGCGAGGAACGCGCCGGACGCGGCGCCGGCCTCCGCGCCCGCGAGCGTCCCCTTGCGGACGACCGTCGGCTGCAGGAGGAACCGGACCGGCGTGCCGATCCCGGGCGCGAGCCGCGCGAGGCGCCTGAGCGCCAGCTCGAACTGCCGCACCACCTCCCATTCCCAGATGTCGGACTGCCAGTTCGTCAGCGCGCGCAGGTTCTCGAGGCGATTGAAGATCATCGCCTGCAGGCCGTCATACGACAGGTCCTCCGCGTCCTCGGCGGATTTCCTCGGGTCGAAGAAGTAGTCGTAGAGGCTCTCGTTCGCGAAGTGATTGTAGGGAACGCCGGCCCGCGGATCGAAGCTCCAGGGCTGGAAGATGTCGGTCGCGCCGCCGACGACTAGGATGACGTCGGGCTGCAGGTCCATCAGCCGCGTCGTGATCAGGGCGATCATCTGGTTGAGACAGGCCGAGACCGCGCCGAAATTGTAGACCCGCGCGCCGGGCCCGTGCGCCTGCTTCAGCCCGGTCTCCAGGCGTCCGGGCACGGTGTCGGCGAAGACCTGGCCGTCGATCAGCGTGCTGTCGCCGACGACGAAGACCCGCAGCGTCTCGGAGGGCGGCCGCGCGTCCGCGTGCGCGTCGTTGCGATACCCGAGGGCGTCGTAGCGCCAGCCCTGACCGGACGCCTCGGTCAGCGGCTTCCCGGCGAACTGCGCGTAGGGCGCGGGAAACCGGCTGTTCGCGTCGAAATTCTGGAAGCTCTGCAGGAACTTCCGCCGTCGCGCGTCCGCGCTGTCGTCGGGCGGCCGGTGGGCCATGGTCCGTCTCCTCGCCGGGCGGATGCCCGGTGGCTGTGCGATGGTCGGTGAGCCGGGCGGCGCGACGGCGGGCCCGGTCAGCTCCGCAGCGTCGCGTGGTTCTTCAGGAACCAGCCGTAGGTCTGGCGCAGGCCGTCCTCGAGGGCGATCTCCGGCCGCCAGCCCATCGCCCGCAGCCGCGACACGTCCATCAGCTTGCGCGGCGTGCCGTCCGGCTTGGTCGCGTCGAACGCCAGCTCGCCCGCGTAGCCGATCACCCGCGCGAGCGCCTCGGCGAGCTGACGGATGGTGCAGTCCTCACCCGTCCCGACGTTGATGTGCGACAGGTCGGGGCGCGTGTTCGCGGCGTAGACCGCGTCGTCCATCTCCATCACGTAGACGCTGGCCCGCGCCATGTCGTCGACGTGCAGGAACTCGCGCATCGCCCGGCCGGTGCCCCAGACCGTGACCTTCGCCAGACCGTCCCGCTTCGCCTCGTGGAAGCGGCGCATCAGCGCCGGCAGCACGTGGGCGTTCTCGGGATGGAAGTTGTCGTTCGGGCCGTAGAGGTTCGTCGGCATCACGCTGCGATAGCGGCGCCCATACTGGCGGTTATAGCTCTCGCACATCTTGATCCCCGCGATCTTGGCGATCGCGTAGGGCTCGTTGGTCGGCTCGAGCAGCCCGGTCAGCAGGGCGTCCTCGCGCATCGGCTGCGGCGCGAGCTTCGGGTAGATGCAGGACGAGCCCAGGAACAGCAGCCGGTCGACGCCGTGCGTGTGCGCGGCGTCGATCAGGTTCGACTGGATCAGCAGGTTCTCGTGGATGAACTCGGCCGGGTAGGTGTTGTTGGCGTGGATGCCGCCGACGCGCGCGGCGGCGAGGTAGACTTGGTCGATGCGGTTCTCGGCGAAGAAGCGCCGGACCGCGGCCTGATCGAGGAGGTCGAGGGTCCGGCGGTCGGCCGTGAGGATCCGCTCGTGACCGCGCTCACGCAGGCGACGCACGATCGCCGAGCCCACCATGCCGCGATGGCCCGCCACGAAAATGGTCTGACCTCGACCGTCCATCACGCGTCCGTTCCCTGCCGAAAGCTCGGATTTCCAAGCCCCTATAGCCCCTTTGCGGCGCGATATCGCCGCGCAAACACGCGTTTTCTGAGGCGGGCCACGGGGCGCGCGCCGGCCTCCGCGAACCGCGTCATTGTACGGGAAACGACGAAACCAAATACAACTGAAAGTTAGCGTTAATCATTCTACCAGAAGCTGCATCTCGTTCCTGCTTGCCGACCAACGGGTTGCAGGGCCGGATCGGAATCGCTCCCCGGCCGCGCAGCAATGGAGTTCCAGATGCGTCCCTTGACCGTCGTCCCGGTTACGCCGCGGACTGCGACGATCGCTGTCCTCCGTCCGGGCGCCGCCCGCGCGATCCCGATCGCGGCCGGGCTCCTGCTCTGCACGGCCCTGGCGACACCCGCCCAGGCGCAGCTCCTGCGCGGCGCGCTGGATACAACCATGAATGGCATCCTCGGCACCGGGCTCACGATCGGCACGAGCAGCCCCGGCAGCGGCGTGCTCGGAACCGGCCTCAATGTCGGGACGACCAATGGCGGGCTTCTCGGCACGGGCGTAACGGTCGGCACCACCAATCCCGGGACCGGCGTCCTCGGGACCGGCGTCAATGTCGGGACCACGACCGGCGGCAGCGTGCTCGGCACCGGCGTGACGGTCGGAACCACCGCTCCCGGGACCGGCGTCCTCGGAACGGGGCTCAACGTCGGGACCACCGGCGGGGGTGTGCTCGGGACCGGCGTGCTGGTCGGCACGACCGGTCCGGGAGACGGGTTGCTCGGCACCGGTCTGACCCTGGGAACCGCGGGAGGGACCGGAACGGGCGGCTGCGGCACATGCGGCGGCACCGGCGGGGGTGGGACCGGCGGGGGCGGAACCGGTGGTGGTGGTACCGGTGGCGGGTCCAATCAGGGCATCTACATCATCACCGGCAACGTGACGCAGTCCCAGGGGCAGACCGTCATCAACGAGCTGAGGCTCTCGCAGCTCACGAGCGTCACGGGCGTCGCCGCCAACAACACCAGCAACCAGGCCGCGCCGATCGCCGTCGGCAGCGACGCGCTGGCGGTGGGCTACGGTTCGAGCGCGGCCGGGACGGCCTCGACCGCGGTCGGCACGGGCGCCAGCGCCGCCAACACCGGCAGCGTCGCCCTCGGCTACGCGGCCAGCGCGCAGGGCCTCGGCGGAACGGCCATCGGCACGGCCTCCGCGGCGTCCGGAGCCGGCAGCACCGCCCTGGGCTTCGTCGCCGGCGCGACCGGGACCGGATCCACCGCCATCGGTGCGGCCGCCTCGGCGGCCGGCAACAACAGCGTCGCGCTCGGCAACGGGGCGGCCGCCAACCAGGCCAACACGATCGCGATCGGCGCGAACGTGAAGACGACCCAGGCCAACCAGGTCGCGATCGGCAATTCCGCGAACACCTACAGGCTTGCCGGTATCGCCTCGCAGGCGAGCGCCGCCGCCCAGAGCGGAGCGACGGCCTTCGTGACCACGGACGCGAACGGTAACCTCGCGGCCTCGGCCTACGGACCGTCGACGATCGCCGGCCTCGGCAACCGGATCGATTCGGTGCAGGCGCAGGTCAACAACCTGGAAGCCAAGACCGACTCGGTCCAGCGCTACGCCATCCAGACCCGCAAGGAGGCCCGGCAGGGCGTCGCCATGGCCATCGCGATGGCGACCGCGCCGATGCCGTCGGCGCCGGGCAAGACGACCTGGGCCACCAACGGGGCGACCTACCGGGGCGAGTGGGCCGGCGGTCTCGCTGTGGCGCACCGGTTGCCGACCTGCTGCGTCCCGATCGCGGTGACCGCGGGCGTGGCCTACGGCGGCGACAACGCCGTCGGTGTCCGCGCCGGCCTCGCGGGCGAATTCTGACACGGCCATCATCACCAGGGACGCGCCTGATTTCGTCCTTGCGCAGCGTGAAAGGACCGCGATAGTGTCAAGCAATGCTGACACTCGCGGTCGACCATCGGGTTGCGCAAGAGATCGATCGGCGCCCGCACGCCGTCGTGGTCGGCTCGGGCTTCGGCGGTCTCGCCGCGGCGGTCCGGCTGGGCGCGCGCGGCTATCGCGTCACCGTCTTGGAGCGCCTCGCGCAGCCCGGGGGACGGGCCCGCGTCCACCGGCAGGACGGCTTCACCTTCGACGCCGGTCCGACCATCGTCACCGCGCCCCAGCTCTTCGAGGAGTTGTGGCAGCTCGCCGGCCGCAGGCTCGCCGACGACGTGACGCTGGTGCCGATGGATCCCTTCTACCGGATCCGCTTCGCCGACGGCACGTCCTTCGCCTACAGCGGCGACGTGGACCGGATGCGCGCCGAGGTGGCCCGCTTCGCGCCGGACGACGTCGCGGGGTACGAGCGCTTCATGGCGCACAGCCGCGCCGTCTGCCGGATCGGGTTCGAGCAGCTCGGACACGTGCCGTTCGGCAGCGTCGGCGCGATGCTCAAGATCGCGCCCGACCTGCTGCGCCTCTCGGGACACCGCTCGGTGCACGACGTGGTGGCGCGCTTCATCCGCGACGAGCGGCTGCGCACGGTCTTCAGCTTCCATCCGCTCCTGATCGGCGGCAACCCGTTCCGGGCCAGCGCCATCTACTGCCTGATCGCCGACCTCGAGCGGCGCTGGGGCGTTCACTTCGCGATGGGCGGTACGGGGCAGCTGGTCGACGGGCTGGTGCGGCTGATCCGGTCGCAGGGCGGCCGCCTGCGCCTCGGCGTCGAGGTCGCGCGCATCCGGGTCGAGGCGGGGGCGGCCACCGGCGTCGACCTGACCAGCGGCGAGACGATCGCGGCCGACGTCGTGGTGTCCAACGCCGATTCGGCCGTGACGCACGCGCGCCTGCTTCCGGAGGCGCAGCGCTGGAGCCCGGGGCGGTTCCAGCGAGCCCGCTCGTCGATGGGACTGTTCGTCTGGTACTTCGGCACCAAGCGGCGCTACCCGGCGGTGGATCACCACACGATCCTGCTCGGGCCCCGATACCGCGGCCTGCTCGCCGACATCTTCGACCGCAAGGTGCTGGCCGAGGACGCGAGCCTCTACCTGCATCGTCCGACCGCCACCGATCCGAGCCTCGCCCCACCGGGATGCGACGCCTTCTACGTGCTGGCCCCGGTGCCGAACCTCGCCGGCGGCCAGGATTGGCAGACCCTCGCCGAACCGTACCGGCGCCGGATCGCCGCCCTGCTCGAGGCGAGCGTGATGCCTGGCCTGTCGGAGGCCATCGTGACCTCGAAGGTGACGACGCCGCTGGATTTCCAGGACGATTTCCTGAGCTACCGGGGCTCCGGATTCGGCCTGGAGCCGGTGCTGACGCAATCGGCCTGGTTCCGTCCGCACAACCGGTCGAGCGCAGTCCGCAACCTCTACCTCGTGGGCGCCGGCACGCATCCGGGGGCCGGCCTCCCCGGGGTGCTGTCCTCCGCCCGCATCCTCGACAGCGTGGTCCCCGATGCCCGCGTTACCGCCTGAATTCGCCGCCGCGGCCGACCGGACCGCCTGCCGGATGGCGATCCGGGCCGGCTCGAAGAGCTTCTTCGCGGCCGGCCAGCTGCTGCCGGCCGACATGCGCGAGGCGGCTTACGGCCTCTACGCCTTCTGCCGGCTGTCCGACGATCTCGTCGACGATGCGGCGAGCCCGGCCGACCGGCGCGGCGCCGTGGCGCGTCTCGAGGCCCGGATCGGCCAGGCCTATGCGGGCCGTCCCGCCGACGCCCCGGCGGACCGCGCCTTCGCGGAGATCGTCGCGGCCCACGCGATTCCGGAAGCGCTGCCGCGCGCGCTGATCGAGGGCTTCGCCTGGGACGCCGAGGGCCGGCGCTACGCCGATCTCGGGGCGCTCCACGCCTACGCTGCCCGGGTCGCGGGCTCGGTCGGGGCGATGATGTCCCTGATCATGGGGACCCGCTGTCCCGACGCGCTGGCCCGCGCCTGCGATCTCGGCGCCGCGATGCAGCTCACCAACATCGCGCGCGACGTCGGCGAGGACGCGCGGATGGGCCGCCTCTACCTGCCGCTGGACTGGATGCGGGAGGCGGGGCTCGATCCGGACGCGTTCCTCGCTGATCCGCGGCCGAGCCCGGCCCTGGCCGGCGTGGTGGCCCGCCTCCTCGCCGAGGCGGACAGCCTCTACGCGCGCGCCGAGGCGGGCATCGCGGTGCTGCCACGCGGCTGCCGGCCCTCGATCCGGGCGGCGGGGCTGATCTACGCCGAGATCGGCCGGGTCGTTGCGGCGCAGGGCTACGATTCGGTCCGCCACCGCGCCCGGGTCACGACGGCGCGGAAGCTCGCCCTGATCGTCCGCGCGATCCGAACGCCCGCGGACGCGGCCGGCCTCGGCGCGGCCCCGCTTCCCGAGACGGCGTTCCTGATCGAGGCCGTGGCGGCCGAGCCGGTCCTGCCGATGCGCGCGCGCCCTGCGCTGCGGCCCTGGTGGGACGTCGGTGGTCGGGTCGTGCACGTCCTCGATCTGATCGAGCGGATGCGCGAGCGCGAGGCGTTCGGCCGCTCCGCACCGTCCTGATCGACGCGGCGGAGGCTCATCGGTGCGCGACGGGCTGTTCGCCGCCCTCGATATCGGACTCGTCTTCGCCCTGGCGCTGGGTGTCGGGGTCTGGCAGCTCATCGCGGTCCGCCGCAGCATCCGCCGCGACCGGGACGGCAAGGTGGATTGAGGCCACGGTTACCGACGGCGGCCTCCGGGCCGTGACGGCGCGGTGAGCCACTACCCCGCGATCCGGCCGCCCTCATCCGTCGCGGTCACGCGGTCGGCGGATTCGGCGAGCGCGACGTCGCCCTCCAGCAGGCACCCGACCGGGCGGCCGTCCACGAAGCCGAGCCGCACCCGGATCTCGGACAGGCGGCCCATAGCCCGACCCTGCAGGATCCGGATCGGACGATCGTCCGGCTCGATGAGGCCGTCCTGCAACAGCCCGAAGGCCAGGGCTGCGGCCGCGATGCCCGTGGCGGCGTCCTCGGGATAGCCGGAGGCGCGGGGAAACTGCCGCGCCTCGAACAGCCGGGCCGGGCCGTCGAGCACGGCGTAGGGGTAGAGCCCGGTCGACCCGATCCGCGTGCAGGCAGCCTCGACGGCATCGCTTGCGGGCGCGAGGGCGTTCAGCGCCGCCGCGTCGCGCATCGGCACGAGCGTCTTGACCCGCGACGTCACAGCGTTGTGGACCGGCCGCGCAGCGAGGGCGTCGCGCCCGATTCCGAGCGCCGCTTGAACTGCGGCGCTCTGCTCGTCCGTCAGGGGCCGCACGCGGCCGACCGACTGCGTGATCGCGACGCTCCAAGCATCCGCGCCGCGCGGGCTGACGAACCCCGTTACGGAACCGCTGCCGGTGGCGATGCGGACCGCCCCCTCCGGGAGGCGCCCCTCGCGGGCGAGCACCCACAGGACGCCGATCGTGGCGTGGGCGCACATCTCCATCTCGTGGTTCGGCACGAAGAAGCGGAGGTGCAGATCGTGGGCCGGGTCATCGGCCGGCAGCGCGAAGCCCGATTCGTGGCCGTACCGCCGGGCGACGCCCCGCATGGCCTCCGCGTCGAGGGCCCGCGCGTCGGAGACGACGGGACAGGGATTGCCGCCCGTGCCGGCGTGCGTGAAGACGTCGACCACAGTCACGGGCGGCATCGACCGGCCCTCACTGGAGGTGGCGGGTATAGGTGTCGCCGGCCGCCGCCTTGAGGGCCGCACCCGCCTCGCGGCCGATCCGCTCCGCCTCCGCGACGGGCCCCTGCCGGGACGCCGCCCAGTGGCGGCTGCCGTCGGGCAGGAAGAGCAGCCCGTCGATCCGCAGAGTGTCTCCGTCGATCTGCGCCAGGGCGGCGATGGGCGTCCGGCAGGACCCGTCGAGTTCCGCGAGCAGCGCCCGCTCGGCCGAGACCGCGATGGTGGTCCGCGCGCAGGCGATGGGCGCCAGGAGGTCGCGGATCGCCGCGTCGTCCGAGCGGCACTCGATGCCCAGGGCGCCCTGCGCCACGGCCGGCAGCATCTCCTCGACCGACAGGACGCTGCGCGCCATGCTCTCCAGGCCGAGGCGCTCCAGGCCCGCGATGGCGAGGAGCGTCGCGTCGCACTCGCCGGCCTCGAGCTTGCGCATCCGGGTGTTGGCGTTGCCCCGCAGCGGGACCACTCGGAGATCGGGCCGCCGCATCAGCACCTGCGCGCCGCGGCGGAGCGACGAGGTCCCGACCCGGGCGCCGGCCGGCAGCCCCGCCAGTCCGTCGGCGTGCGGCGACAGGAACGCGTCCCGCGGGTCGTCGCGCGCGAGGATGCAGGCGATGGTGAGGCCGTCGGGGAGCCAGGTCTCCACGTCCTTCATCGAATGCACGGCGACGTCGACCTCGCCGGCGAACAGGGCCTGTTCCAGCTCCTTGGTGAACAGGCCTTTGCCGCCGATCTCGGACAGGGGCCGGTCCAGGATCTTGTCGGCCACGGTGGTCACGACCACCAGCTCGGTCTCGAGGCCTGGATTGGCCGCCACGATCCGGTCGCGCACCATCCCGGTCTGCGCGAGCGCCATCGGAGAGCCGCGGGTGCCGATGCGCAGGGGGCGGTTCAACATCTGTTCCGGATCGCTTCGCTGGACGAGACACTGCCTTATAGACCGAGCGCGGCGGCAGGCCACATTCCGTCAACCGGTTTCGGGCCAGGGTCTCGCGGCCGTGAAGGCGGGCCGCCCCGCTTTCGCCGGACTGCGCGCCTAGCGGGACCCCGGCGGGTTCTGGAGCCTACAGGTCTTATCGCGATGCTGATCATGCCGAGCCGCCGGCAGTTCCTGACCGGGCTCGGCGTGGGCGCCGGCCTCACCGCCGCGACGGGCGTCTACGCCTTCGACGTCGAGCCGCTGCACCGGCTGGTGGTGACGTCCTACGCGCCGTCCCTGCCGCGCTGGGATCCGGCGCTGCGCCTGCGGGTGGCGGTGCTGGCGGATTTCCACATCTGCGAGCCGTACATGCCGTTCGACCGGGTGGCGGAGATCGTCGCGGCCACCAACGCCCTCGCGCCCGATCTGGTCCTGCTGCTCGGCGACTACCCGGCCGGGCGCATCGCGTGGCGCAAGCTGCCGCTCGACCAGTTCGCCCGGATGATGACCGAGCTGAAGGCGCCCCTCGGCACGCACGCGATCCTCGGCAACCACGATTGGTGGGACGACCACGCCGTCCAGCGGGCCGGCCGCGGCGTTCCGGCGGTGCGGCGCCTGCTGGAGGCGCAGGGCATCCCGGTCCTGGAGAATCAGGCCGTGCGCCTCGTGAAGGACGGGCGGCCGTTCTGGCTGGCCGGGCTCGGCGACCAGCTGCCGTTCCTCAACGCGTGGAACACGTTCAGCCTGGCCGACCTGCCGCGAACGCTGCGAGCGGTCACGGACTCGGCGCCCGTGATCCTGATGGCCCACGAACCCGACATCTTCGTCTCCGTGCCCGACCGCGTCTCGCTGACCCTCGCCGGCCACACCCATGGCGGCCAGGTCCGGCTGTTCGGCCACGCCCCCGCCATCCGGAAGGTGCGCGGCCACGATTACTCCTACGGCCACATCGTTCAGGACGGCCGCCACATGATCGTCTCGGGCGGTTTCGGGATGAGCCGGATCCCCGTGCGGATGGGCGTTCCCCCGGAGATCGTCCTTCTCGAACTCGGCGGGTCGGACACGTCTGCGACCGCCAGCTGAGCGCGCGAGAGCGTCACGCGGATGCCGACGGT
Source organism: Methylobacterium sp. yr668 (assembly GCF_900116245.1). Taxonomy (NCBI): domain Bacteria; kingdom Pseudomonadati; phylum Pseudomonadota; class Alphaproteobacteria; order Hyphomicrobiales; family Methylobacteriaceae; genus Methylobacterium; species Methylobacterium sp. yr668. The sequence continues at coordinate 92,191 of NZ_FOZY01000008.1, forward strand.
CGCCGCATCGGCGAAGTAGATCCAGGTCGCGCACAATGGATGTTTCGCCTGCGCGCGCGATCCCGCAAGTCACAGCGGTCATTCGCAGGCATTGACGCGGGTTTGACACACCGAGATGTGCGTGAGAGCGTCCCGCGTCGATTCGATCTGGGGACGCTCATGCCGATCCTGCTCGGCCTCATCGGGATCATCGTCGCGGGACTGTTCTGGATCTTGCGGACGCACGGGACCGTCAAGGGCCTGCAGGAGGTCAACCGGGACACGAAGGGGCTTCAGCGCCGCGCCGTCTCGACCTTCCAGAACCTCGTGGGGACGCCGTTGCAGCGCGTCCGCGACCCGCGCCTGGCGGCGGTGATCCTGATGATCCAGCTGGTCCGGACCGGCAGCCCCCTCACCGCCAGCGAGAAGACGCGGATCCTCGAATACATGGAGCGTCCGCTCGAGGTGGATCGGATCTCGGCCGCCTTCGAGCGGGCCTGGGGCTACACGCAGGCGCGTCTCCCGTTCTCGCAGGTCGCCGACGCCCTGGCGCCGCTGCTGCGCGACGCGCTGACGGTGGCCGAGCGGGGCGAGCTGATCGCGATGCTGACCCAGGTGGCCAGCGCGCATTCCCCGCCCAGCGAGTTGCAGCGCGAGGGCATCGCCCGCCTCAAGCGGCGCCTCCTCGTCGGCGAGGGACCCGTCCTGGTCAGGGGACGAGGCGAATCCGCCTGATCCGCATCGGGGTGGGGCGCGGCGCGCCGGAACGCCGCGCCGCTCGCCTTTCCGGACCGCCGCGCTACCTCGCGGGCATGCGCGCGTTCCTGCCTCTCCTCGTCTTCACCGCCCTCTCGGCCGGCGCCGGCCCCGTCCGGGCACAGTCCTGCGACGCGCTGGTCGACAAGGTCACGGCCGAGACGGCGGCCAAGACGGCCGAGCGCCGGAGCGACTACGCGAGCTTCACGGCCGGTCCGGACATGACCCTGACGCTGGCCTGCGGCGGGCCAGACCTGTCCTCTGTGGGCGCGCAGTTTCGCGGGGCGAACCCGCCCGACCGCTACTACGACCTGTTCGGGCAGGCCGGGCACGCGGTGACCGGCATCGATGCCGCCGTGATCACCGAGGCCGCGCACCGGGCCCAGGCGACGGCCACGAAGCTCAGGCACAGCAACGTCGATCTCGGCGGGGCCCGGGTCACCTGCTCGGCGATGGTGTCGCCCGACAAGGGCCCGCTGACGCTGTGCGCGGTGATCGAGAACAGCAACCGCAGCTGAGACCGGCGGCGGCGCGGCCGCCGGCCCGTGCGCCCGCCTCAGAGCGGGATGTTGTCGTGCTTCTTCCAGGGCTGCTCCATCTTCTTGGTGCGGAGCATCCCGAGGGCCTTGGCGATCCGGCGGCGGGTCGAGTGCGGCATGATCACCTCGTCGATGTAGCCGCGCTCGGCCGCCACGAAGGGCGAGAGGAACCGGTCCTCGTACTCGCCGGTGCGCGCCGCGATCTTCTCCGGGTCGCCGATCTCGCTGCGGAAGATGATCTCGACCGCGCCCTTCGCGCCCATCACGGCGATCTGCGCCGTCGGCCACGCGTAGTTCACGTCCGCGCCGACGTGCTTCGACGCCATGACGTCGTAGGCGCCGCCGAAGGCCTTGCGGGTGATGATCGTGACCAGCGGCACCGTCGCCTGCGAGTAGGCGAAGAGCAGCTTGGCGCCGTGCTTGATCAGGCCGCCGTATTCCTGCGCCGTGCCCGGCAGGAAACCCGGCACGTCCACGAAGGTGACGATCGGGATGCCGAAGGCGTCGCAGTAGCGCACGAAGCGCGCGGCTTTCCGCGAGGCGTCCGAATCGAGCACGCCCGCGAGCACCAGCGGCTGGTTGGCCACGAAACCGACGGTCCGGCCCTCGATCCGGCCGAACCCGGTGATGATGTTGCGCGCGTAGGCGGACTGGATCTCGAAGAAGTCGCCCTCGTCCACCACGCGGCGGATCAGCTCGCCCATGTCGTAGGGCTTGTTCGGGTTGTCGGGGATCAGCGTGTCGAGGGACGCGTCGATCCGGTTGACGTCGTCGAAGCTCTCGAGCTCCGGCACGCCGTCGATGTTGTTCGCCGGGAGGAAGTCGAGGAGGCGGCGGATCTGGAGGATCGCCTCGACGTCGTTCTCGAAGGACCCGTCGGCGATCGACGACTTGGTGGTGTGGACCTTGGCGCCGCCGAGTTCCTCGGCGGTCACGACCTCGTTGGTGACGGTCTTCACCACGTCGGGGCCGGTCACGAACATGTAGCTCGTGTCGCGAACCATGAAGATGAAGTCGGTCATGGCCGGCGAGTAGACGTCGCCGCCCGCGCAGGGACCCATGATCACCGAGATCTGCGGGATGACGCCCGAGGCCATGACGTTGCGGCGGAACACCTCGCCGTAGCCGCCGAGCGCCGCGACGCCCTCCTGGATGCGCGCGCCGCCGGCGTCGAAGATACCGATGATCGGGGCGCGCATCTTCAGCGCCATGTCCTGAACCTTCACGATCTTCTGGGCATGCGCCTCGGACAGCGAGCCGCCGAACACCGTGAAGTCCTTCGAGAAGAGGAAGACTGTGCGGCCGTTGATCGTGCCCCAGCCGGTCACGACGCCGTCGCCGGGGATCTTCTGCTTCTCCATGCCGAAATCGGTGGAGCGGTGCTGCACGAACATGTCGAACTCCTCGAACGACCCGTGGTCGAGGAGGAGTTCGATGCGCTCGCGCGCCGTCAGCTTGCCGCGCTTGTGCTGGGCCTCGACGCGCTTCTCACCGCCGCCGAGCCGGGCCTGCGCCCGCCGCTCTTCGAGCTTGTCGAGGATGTCCTTCATGGCTGTTCCCGCCCTTCCCCTGCCTGTGACCTGCGACCCGGATCGGGCCGGGTCCAAGCTTATGCGTTCACCGATCGAGCGCCCTTAGCACGCGCTTTTCGGGTGGCAAACCGACGCGGGGAGCCGCGGGATCAGACCTTCGGGGGATAGGGATGATGGTGGACGGTGCAGGGATCGAACCTGCGACCTTTCCCGTGTGAAGGGAACGCACTACCGCTGTGCTAACCGTCCGTACCGGCGTGCCGCCTGAGCGCACGCCATCGCCACTCGCCCGTGGGGGCGCCGCGACCCGGTGGCGGGCCTTCTAGAGCGCGGCGGGCCGCGACGTCAAGCGCGGCCGGCGATGTTGGCCGACAGCCGGACGAGCGTTCGAGCAGGCGTCCAGATACGCACCGCACTCGGCGGAGCGCCGCCGTCGCCGGCCCGGGGCACGCCGACGTGCGCGTGCGTGAGGTTGACAAGGGCGCCGGCCGGGTGCGCTGTGCGGGCATGCACGATGGGCCAGCGGGCGCGAAGCCCGGCAGCGACGTGACGGTGGAGGGCGCGGCGAGGCCAGGACGGCCGCGCGTCGCGATCACGTACTGCACCCAGTGCAACTGGCTGCTGCGCTCCGCCTGGATGGCGCAGGAACTCCTCTCGACGTTTCGCGATGATCTGGGCGAGGTCGCCCTCGTCCCGGCCACGGGGGGCGCTTTCAACATCCAACTGGACGGGGTGCTCCTGTGGGAACGGGTGCGCGACGGCGGTTTCCCGGACGTGAAGGCGCTGAAGCAGCGCGTGCGCGACCACCTCGACCCGACACGCGATCTCGGTCATATCGACCGGTCATGAGGCGAGGGAACGGCGACGAGCCCGCGTGGCACCGCGGGCCGGGGACGGACCCCGCTTGAGTCCGGACCATCACGCCGAGGGCGCGGGCGTCCCCGCGGTGATTCCCGCGCGCCGTTCCTGGCTGTCGCGGCGGCTGCACCGCTTCGGGCGAAACGGCTTCTCGACCCAGGTCTACCTGATCGCGCTGGTGATCGCGCTGATCGGCCCCGGCCTGCTGTTCACCAGCATCCTGCTGATGCGCTACGCCTCCGCCGAGCGGGCACGGTTCGAGCAGGACGCCCGCGAGAACGTGCGCGGCATCGGCCTGTCCCTGGACCGCGACACCGCCGGTCTCGTGTCGGTGCTGCAGACTCTGGCGACCTCACCGCGGATCCGACAGGGCGACTTCGAGGCGTTCGACGCCCAGGCGCGCCTCGTCCGCGAATCGATCGACCTGGACGTGCTCCTGCGCCGACCCAACGGGCAGGAGATGGTGAATACCGGCGTGCCGCGCGGCGCGCCGATGCCGGTCGTGACGCTACCCTTCGACCAGGATCTGGCCCGCGGGACGCAGCGCGCCATGGTGAGCGGCTACGTGCCGGGCCCGACGCCGAGCGAGGCCACCTACGCGGTCGGCGTGCCCGTGATGGTCGACGGCGAGGTCGGCTATATCCTGAGCTTCACCGTCCCCCTGTCGCGCCTGCAGGGCATCCTGTCCCGGGAGGTCGTCCCGGGCTGGACGACGGGGATCAGCGACAGGTCGGGCATCGTCCTGGCGCGCCTGCCCGATCCCGAGGCGGTGGTCGGCAAGCAGCGCCTCGCCAGCCTTCGCCAGGTGCAGTCGTCGACGCCCGGGGTCTGGGAAGGCCAGGATCGCCAGCACAAGCCGGTGGTGGTGATCGAGGCGCGCTCGCGGCTCACCGGCTGGATGGTCGCGACCAGCATCCCGCAGGCCCTCGTCGACGCGCGGGTGCGGCGCTGGATCTGGGCCTTCGCGGGCTTCGGCCTGCTGGTGCTGGCCACCTCGTCGCTCCTGGCGGTGAACCTCTGGTCGCGGGTCTCGCGCCCCCTCCGGCTGCTGGCCGCTTCGGGGCCTGCCCTGGCCCGGGGCGAGGCGATCCCGCGCGTGTCGTCGCCGGTCCACGAGATCCAGCGGCTCGGCGTCGTGCTGTCGGAGGCGTCTCTCCGGCTGCGCACCCGGGAGGAGGAGCGCGACCGGGCGCTCGCCGAGACCAAGCGCGGCCTGAGCGCCCTGAGCGAGTCCGAGGCGCGCTTCCGGCACATGGCCGATTCGGCGCCGGCCCTGATCTGGATGACCGACGAGACCGGCGCGGTCAGCTTCGCCAACCTCCATTTCGAGCACCTGTTCGGGCTGCCGGCCGCACGGTTCAACGACGACGGCTGGCACCAGATCGTGCATCCCGACGACCTGGAGAATTTCCGCAGCGCCTTCACGGAGGCGTTCGAGGCCCGGATCCCGTTCCGCACGGAGGCGCGGGTGATCGACCGGACGGGCGCGGTGCGCTGGCTCCAGTGCGAGGGCGTGCCGCGGCTCGACGACGCCCAGAACTTCCTGGGCTACACCGGCTGCAACATCGACATCACCGACACGAAGAACGCCGAGGAGCACCTCCTGCTCCTGATCCACGAGTTGAACCACCGGGTGAAGAACACCCTGGCGACGGTGCAGTCGATCGCGGCCCAGTCGCTGCGCGGGCTGGAAGGCGCCGAGGCCGACGCGGCGCGCGCCGCCTTCGAGGCGCGCCTCCTCGCCCTGGCGCGGGTGCACGACGTGCTGACCCGGGAGAGCTGGGAGGGGGCGGAACTCTCAGCCGTCGTGGCGGACGCGATCCGGCCGCTGGAGGCCGGCGACGGCCGGGCCTCGCGGTTCCAGGTTCAGGGACCGGCCCTGCGGCTGCCGCCGCGGCTCGCGCTGTCCATCGCCATGGCCCTGCACGAGCTCGGCACGAACGCCGTGAAGTACGGCGCGCTCTCGACCGAGGGCGGCACGGTCGAGATCGCCTGGACGGTGCGGCGACTGGACGAGATGCAGCTCTCGCTCCGTTGGTCCGAGCGCGGCGGCCCGCCGGTGAAGAAGCCGACGCGGACCGGATTCGGCTCGCGCCTGATCGAGCGCAGTCTGGCGCGCGAGCTCGCCGGCGAGGTGGTGCTGAGCTACGAGCCGACCGGCGTGGTGTGCACCATCGACGCCCCGGTGCCGCCGCCGGGCCTCCTCGAGCGCAAGGGCGTCGCCGCCCCGACGCGGATCGCGCCGCTGCCGCTGGCCGGGTAGGCCACACGGCGCGGCGCGCGCCCCTCAGTGGTACGGGTCGGCAGCGTCGCGCAGACCGTCGCCCATGAAGTTGAAGGCGAGCACCGTCACCAGCACGGGCAGGACCGGCAGGAGCAGCCAGGGGTAGAGCTGCACCGCCGCGAGATTCTGCGCCTCGTTGAGCAGCACGCCCCAGCTGGTCACTGGCGGTCTGAGTCCGAGGCCCAGGAACGACAGGGCGGTCTCGCCGAGGATCATGGTCGGGATCGACAGCGTCGCCGACGCGATCAGGTGGCTCATGAAGTTCGGGATCAGGTGACGGCCGATCACCCGGGTCGGCGAGGCGCCCATCAGCTCGGCGGCCTGGACGAAATCCTCCTCCCGCAGCGCCAGGAGCTTCCCGCGCACCGCCCGCGCGAGCCCCGGCCAGTCGAGCAGGCCGAGGATCACCGTGATGCCGAAGAAGATCAGCAGCGGGCTCCAGTTCGGCGGCAGCGCCGCCGACAGGGCGAGCCAGAGCGGCAGCTCCGGCAGGGAGCGCACCACCTCGATCAGCCGCTGCACCCCGGCATCGACGACGCCGCCGAAATAGCCCGCGATGCCGCCGAAGAAGAGCCCGAGCGCGAACGAGATGGCGACGCCCACGAGGCCGATGGTGAGGGAGATCCGGGCCCCGTAGATCATGCGCGAGAACAGGTCACGCCCGAGCTTGTCGGTGCCGAGGAGGAACAGCGTGCCGTTCTCCGGCGGGCAGACGAGGTGCAGGTCGGTGCGGACGAGCCCCAGCCAGTCGTAGCCGTCGCCCCGGCAGAGGAAGCGCAGCGGCTGCGGGGCGGCGGCGTCCACCTTGTAGTCCCGGCGGAACGTGTCGAGGTCGAGATGGGCCCGGTAGGGATAGACGAACGGCCCGACGAAGCGGCCCTCGTGGAACAGGTGCACGCCCTGTGGCGGCGCGTAGAGGAAGTCGCCGTTGCGGCGGGCCTGTCCATAGGGCGCGAGCTGCTCGACGAACGGCACGGTCGCGTAGAGCGCGAGCAGGATCAGGGCCGAGGCCACGGCGAGGCGGTGGCGCAGGAACTTGCGGAGGATGAGCCGCCACGCGGAGGCCGTGGCGACCGGGCTCTCGGTCCGGGCCTCCGGCTCGAAGGGCGCCGGATCGACGAAGTGTCCGGATGCGGGCAGCGCGTCGGTCATCGCGGGGCGAGTCATCGCAGGCCCATGCGGATGCGCGGATCGAGCCAGACCAGGATCAGGTCCGAGATCAGCATGCCGACGAGGGTGAGGGCCGCGACGAACATCAGGATGAACCCGGCCATGAACTGGTCCTGGCTGCGCAGGGCCTCGAGGAGCAGCGGCCCGACAGTCGGCAGGCTGAGCACCAGGGAGACCAGCACCGACCCGGAGACGAGGTGCGGGAGCAAGTTGCCGATATCCGCGACGAACGGGTTGAGCGACATCCGGAACGGGTATTTCAGCAGCGCCTGCAGTGGCGGCAGGCCTTTGGCGCGGGCGGTCACCGTGTAGGGCTTGGCCAGCTCGTCGAGCAGGTTGGCGCGCATGCGCCGGATCATGGCCGCGGTGCCGCCGAGGCCGATCACCAGTGTCGGCACGATCAGGTGCGCCAGGAGCGAGCGGACCTTCTCCCAGGTCCAGGGCTGGTTAGTGAGGGCCGAATCGTAGAGGCCGCCGATCGAAAGCCCGAACCACCGGTTGGCGTAGAACAGCAGGATCAGGGCGAGCAGGAAGCCCGGTACCGCGAGGCCGACATAGCCCAGCAGGGTGACGACGGCATCGCCGAGCGTGTTCCGGTGCGTCGCGGAGTAGATCGCCGCCGGGATCGCCACGAGGTGGACGAACACCACCGCCGTCAGGTTGATCAGCAGGGTCAGCCACAGGGCGTCGCCGACGACATCCGCCACCGGCTTGTCGTACTCGAACGACCAGCCCCAGTCGCCCTGGAGCAGCCCGGAGAACCCGACCGATCCGGGCAGCACGCCGATCCACATCAGGTACTGCTGCCAGACCGGCCGATCGAGCCCGTACTGCTTGATGAGCAGCTCCGCCTTCGCCACGGAGCTCGCGTCGCCGGTGGCCCGCAGCTCCATGATCCGGTTGGTCAGGTAGTCGCCCGGCGGCAGCTTGATGATCACGAAGACGAGCGCCGAGATGACCAGCAGCGTCACCGCCATCGTGACGACGCGGCGGAGGATCTGGACGATCACCGGGCCTCCGCGCGCTTTTCGGCGCCGGTTTCGGTGCCCTTGTCCCAGAACAGCTCGTCGAGGCGCTGCACGCCGATCATCGCGGTGGGCTCCCAGGAATAGAGGGCGCGCTTCGGGAGGTTGATCAGGCGATCGGCGCCGACCACCGGCTGGAGCGCGCCCGCCACCGTGCCGATCACCCAGGTGTTGTGCGCGTGGTTCATCAGCATCTCGCGCCAGATCGCGGCCTGCCGGCCGGCATCGTCGGTGTGGCGCCACTCCCGGTCGAGCTCGATGAGGCGCTGGACCTCAGGGACGTCGCAGGGCTCGCCGCTCTTGCCGCGGCTCTCGACGTTCATGCTCCACAGCGGCCAGGAATAATGCTCCGGCTGGGCCGGGCTCAGCTCGGTCGGGGGCATGATCGCGGTCGGGACGGCAAGGTCGAGGCCCTGGGCGGCGACCATGACGGTCACGCCCGCGATCGAGCGCCGGTGCAGGTTCGTGCGCTCCTGCGGCTTGGTGATCAGGCGGATCCCGACCTCGCGCCAGAACTCCGTGATGAGCAGCAGCGCGTCGAGGACCATCTCGGCCTCGCCGTCGCTCTCCACCACCAGTTCCAGGGCGCGACCGCCGGGGAGCAGCCGCGTGCCGGAACCGTCGCGGGCCGTCAGCCCGATCTCGTCCAGCAGCTTGGCGGCCCGGGCCGGGTCGTAGGCGGCGTTGAGGGTCCGCATCTCGGGCTCGAACAGCGCGCTCTCCGGCACGATCGTGTCGTTGCCCTCGGTGCCCAGGCCGAACAGGAGCGTGTTGTTCAGGGTGCGCCGATCGATGGCGAGCGACAAGGCGTGCCGGTAACGCACGTCGCGGTTGAGCTGCCGCCACGCCGGATCCGTCGTGGTCAGGTTCGGGTAGAGCGCGATCTCCGAGCCGCGGGCCACGGGCCACAGGTTGGTGCGGTAGCGATGCGCTGCCTCACCCTCCTTGAGGCTCGGGATGTCGGGCATCATCAGCCCGCGGAACATCAGGTCGGCCTCGCCGGCATTGGTCTTGGCGACCAGGAGGCCCTGCGAGGCCACGTCCATCACGATGGAATCGACGTAGGGGAGCTGCGTGCCGGCGGTGTCGACCCGGTGGTAGCTGCGGTTGCGCTCGAACCGGAACCGGGTGGCCGGCGAGCGGGTCCGCGGGACCCAGCCCTGCAGGGTCGGGCAGTCCGGGTTGTTGAGCTCGTAATTGTCGTCGAGGCGATTGTGCAGGGCCGCCCAGCTGCGGAGCTTCAGCGCCTTGGCCTTCGCGTCGGCCGCTTCCTTGCCGACGTAGCGGGCGTGGTACGGCTTGAGATAGTGCGACGGCCGGTAGATCAGCGGGTCGCGCGGCGCCGCCAGGGCCGGCAGGAACATCGGGTTCGGCCGGTCCCAGCTGTAGCGGACGGTGACCGGATCGAGGAATTCCACCTCCGGGAGCTTGCCGTCGACCCGGAAGAAGGCCGCGGGCCCGTCGGGGCTCAGGGCCTTCTCGTTGGCGACATCCTCCCAGTAGTAGCGGAAATCCTCCGCGGTGAACGGGTGCCCGTCCGACCAGCGGTGGCCCTGGCGGAGCGTGAACGTGAAGCGGCCGCCCTCCACGTCGACGCGCTCCAGCACGTCGGGCCGCAGGTTGAGGTCGGCATCGTAGCCGACGAGGCGGGTGTAGCCGTAGACCGACAGGTAGCGGACGTCCCGCGCCTTGGCGATCAGGGTGCGGATCGTGCCGCCCGCGCTGCCGAGCCGGCGTCCGTGGGCGGCGAGGTCGGCCACGTAGGGGGTGGTCGGCGGGCCGGGCGCGTCGGCCGGCGGGGTGTCGGCGAAGGCCCGCGACGGCGCGCGCGACCAGATCAGGCTGGCGCCGAGCCCGGCGAGCAGGGCGCGGCGGGACACGGTGCTGTCGTTCCCGCCCCGCAGCGGGAGAGCGGACGGGGTGCCGTCCTGAATGTCCCAGGCCTTCATGAGCTGCCCCGCAACGTCACGGAGGTGAGCCGGGCGGGCGAGTAGCCGGTCGCCCTGTGCAGGTCGTCGAAGGCGTGGGACCGGGCGATCAACCCGGCGGCCTGCCGCACCAGGGCGTCGTCGGCCGGCTGCTCGAAATGGCGGCCGTTCCGCGTCCACCGGATCGGCTCCGGGCTGCGCTCGGGCCCGGTGATCATCGCGATGGTCGGGTGCGCGGGGCCGCCATGGGCGTGGATCCGGTGCCCGGCCGCGTCGTCGTCGAACAGCAGCCGGGTCAGACCGCGCGCCCGCGCCTCCACGACCCGCCGGCCCTGGGCGACGTGGTCGTCGAAGAACGCCACCGTCCGCGCCGGGTCGAGCATGGACCAGTCGGCGGTCGACCAATCCGCCGTGCTGTAGCGGGCCTGCCGGTCGCGGTACTGCAGGCCCGACAGGTCCGGATCGTGGCAGAAGATCTGCGCCTGCGGGCGGGCCTGCCGGATCACCCAGGTCGTGAGCCCGCGGAAGACGCCCGATTCGATCACGAAGTCGGGCTTCAGCGCCCGCATGGCGACGTAGAGCTGCAGCGCGCCGTTGAAGCCGCTGCCGCCGCGCCGCTGCCGGACGGGGGCGGTGGGTATCAGCGCCCAGAACGCCCGGACCTGCTCCAGCACGTTGCCGTCGGGGACGAGGCCGGCGGCGGCGAGATCGCGTTCCAGGATGGCGGCGGCCGATTCGAGCAGGGTGGCGACTTCCCGCGGCGAGGTCGGCCGGTGGGTCCAGTCGGGGGCGGCCGGGACGAGGTCGTAGCCCAGGCGGTCGAAGAACGGCGACAGCACCTTGCGGCGCAGGCGCTCCAGCATCACGGGCGGCCGGGCCTGCATCACGCGGCCTCCGCGCTGTGGGCGGCGCCGAAGCGAACCCGGTGTCCGGTCTCGACCGGACGCATCGCCCCGGCCTCGTCGGGGGCCAGGCGGAACGGCTCCTCCCAGCGGGTCGGGTCGTTGCGGTCGGAGGCGACGGCCGCGAAGTCGAGGGGATGGTCCAGGCTCGGGTCGGGCACGGCGGCGAGCAGCGCCCGCGTGTAGGGATGGACGGGCCGGCGGAACAGGGCCGCGCGGGGCGCCTCCTCGACGATGCGGCCCCGGCACATCACGCTGATCGTGTCCGCCATGTAGTCGATCACTGCCAGATTGTGGGAAACGATGAGGTAGGAGAGGCCCAGGGCGGCCTGGAGATCCTTGAGCAGGTTCAGGATCTGCGCCTGGACCGAGACGTCGAGGGCCGAGACCGGCTCGTCGAGCACCAGCAGCCGCGGCTTCGGGGCGAGCGCCCGGGCGATCCCGATGCGCTGCCGCTGCCCGCCCGAGAAGGCGTGCGGGTACCGGCCGAGACCGCTGGGCTCCAGGCCGACCATCGCCATAAGGGCGCGGCAGCGCTCCCGCCGCTCCGCCGCCGGGACGCCGTGGATCTCCATCGGCTCCGACAGGATCTGCCGGACGGTCATGCGCGGATCGAGGGACGCGTAGGGGTCCTGGAACACGAACTGGACCGTGCGGCGATAGGCGAAGAGGGCGTCGCCGCTCAGGCCGTGGACGTCCCGCGGGCCGCTGCCGTCGTCGAACAGGATCCGCCCGGAATCCGGCCGGAGCGCCCGCATGATCATCTTCGAGACCGTGGTCTTGCCCGACCCGGACTCGCCGACGAGCCCCAGCGTCTGGCCCGCCGCCAAACTCAAGGAGACGTCGGACACGGCGTGGACGATCCGCGGCTTCTGCCAAAGCCGACCGGCGCGCAGCGTGAAGCTCTTGCTCACCCCCTCCACCTGCAGGATCGGCCCGGCCAGGGGCGCGGGCGCCTGGCCGGGCGGGATCTCGGCCTTGGCCGGGCGGATCGGCGTGAGCCGCTCGCCGGGCGCCATGTCGAAGCGCGGCACCGCGTGGAGGAGCGCGCGGAGATAGGCGTGGCCCGGCGCGCGCATCACCGTGTCGCGCGGGCCCGCCTCGACGAGGCGTCCGCGGTAGAGGACGGCGACGTCGTGGGCGATGTTGGCGACCACGCCGAGGTCGTGGGTGATCAGCAGGATCGCCATCCCGGTCTCCTCCTGGAGCCGGGCCAGCAGGGCGAGGATCTGGGCCTGGGTGGTGACGTCGAGCGCGGTGGTCGGCTCGTCGGCGACGAGGAGGGCGGGTTTCAGGATCAGCGCCATGGCGATCATGGCGCGCTGGCGCAGGCCGCCGGACAGCTCGAACGGGTAGGTCCGCAGCGCGCGGTGCGGGTCCGGGAAGCCGACCCGGGCCAGCGCCCCCTCGGTCCGGGCATCGGCCTCCTTGCGGTCGGCCCCGGTGTGGATGCGCAGCGCCTCGCCGATCTGGTCGCCCACCGTGTGGAGCGGTGACAGGCAGGTCATGGGCTCCTGGAAGATCATGGCGATGCGCTGGCCACGGATCGCCCGCATCGCCTCGCCCTCGGAGGGGAGCCGCGCGATGTCGGCCTCGACCTCGCCGTCCCGGAACAGGATCTGACCGCGTGTGATGGCGGCGGAGGGTGGCAGGATCCGCAGAATCGCCTGGGCGGTCACCGACTTGCCCGAACCGGACTCGCCGACCAGGGCGAGGGTGCGGCCGCGGTGAACGTCGAGGGACAGGCCGTGCAGCGCCTCGAACGGACCGCTCTCCGTGCGGAACGCGACCGCGAGGTCGCGGATGGACAATAGCGGGCTCAACCCGTCCTCGCGATCTGTGAGACCTGAGACTTAGATGCCGCCGGCCCCTTGTCCATCGCGGACGCGCCGAAGTGCGCCCGAACATCCATGACCTGTATCGCCGGGTGCCGCAGGAGGTTGGCCACCAGCGCGCCGACGAAGTCCCAGACGGCCTCGTCGTGGACGCGGTGGTGCGTCAGCAGGCCGAGCGGCCGCTCCGGCGCGCCCGCGATGTCGGCGGCGAGGCCGCGCAGCAGGGCTTCCGGATCGCGCAGGGACCGGCTGCCCCGCCAGCCGATCGGGTCGAGGGTGGCATCGAGCCGGCGCAGACCCGGGATCGACGGGCCGGGCACGGCCGAGAGGCCGCGATAGCCGAGATCCGGCAGGGCGGCGGCGAGTTCCGGCGCGACGCGGTTCCACGGCGGCACGAAGACAGGCAGCAGCGAGCCTTCCGGCAGACGCTGCCGGGCGATCCGGAGGCCGGCAGCGGCGTCGGCGACCAGGGTGTCGTGAGGGCGGTGCGCGCCGAACTCGGCCCGCTTCTCGCCCGGCGGAGCGTGGTTTTGGTGGGCGAGGCCGTGGACGGCGACGGATACACCGGCAGCCGCTTCGAGCCGCCGCGGCAGCGAGGCGTCGATGCCGGCCGGGATCGCGGCGAGGAGCAGCGGGACGCCGTGGTGCTCGGCGAGACCGATGAGGCGGTCGAGGTCCGGACCGCCCGCGACCGCGTCGTCGTCGCGCCAGAACAGCGGCACGCGCAGGCCCCGCGCCGCGACGGCGTCGAGAGCACGGCGGAGAGCGTCGAGGGCCGGCTCGGCCGGCTTAGCCCGGACGGGGCGCGATCGCTCGCCCCCGCGGAGGGATTCGACCAGCGCGACCGTGCGCGCTGCGCCGTCCCGATCGATCCCGGGATCGCCGGGCGCGGGGAGGACGCCCCGCGACGCGATGGCCTCCACCAGGGTCCCGGGCGTCAGCTCCGATTCCGGCAGCACCCGGGCGAGTCGCCGGGCGGCGAGGCGCTCGGCGCGCAGGCGCTGCTCGGTCTCGCCGCCGGCCTCGAAGGGCACGAGGACAGCGGGTGTGCCGGTGGCGAGGAGATCGACGGCCGTGTTGTAGCCGCACTGGCTGACCGACAGGGCGGCGCCGGCCAGGAGCGCGCGATAGTCCGGCTGGGCGCGACTGAGGATGCCGGGCGCGAGACCGTGACCGATCTCGGACATCTCGGCCTCGGGGACGCCGTGGCCGGCCAGGATCCGCCAGCCGAGATCCGGCCGAAGCCGGGCCGCGCCTGCGGCCGCGCGCAGCAGGACCAGCCCGGCGGGTCCGGATCCGGCGGCGACCACCACGCCGGAGCGGCGCGAGGCCGGCGCGGGCACGGTCCCCTCGTCCACGTAGCCGGTGTAACGCACCTTCGCGGCAGTGACCGCGTCGAGGGGCCACGAGGCCTCGAGGGGGATAAGGGCCGGGTCGCCGTGCACCAGCACGGCGTCGTAGAGGTCCGCCACCCGCGCGTGCGCCTGGGCGATCCGCTCCGGCTTGGTCGAGGCCACGAGGACGTCGCGCACGGAGGCGAGGACGAGCGGGCGCGGCCGCCGGGCGCGGGCCGCGTCCACCAGGGCGAGGAACTCGGCCGCCAGGGCGCGCCGGCCGAACGGGAACAGCTCGGTGATCACCGCGTCCGGCTCGAAGGCCGCCAGGGTGTCGACCATCAGGGCCCGGCGGCGTTCGAGGAGCGCCGGCCCGGCCGGGCTTCCGTCGGGGTCCAGCAGCGTCGAGAAGTCCGTGCCGGCGATCCGGAGCGGCGGCAGCTGCACGCGGCGCAGCCCGTCATGTCGGACCATCGGTGCCGGGACGCCGCCCGAGACCAGCATCGTCTCGTGGCCGGCCGCCGCGAAGGCGCGGGCGATGGCGGCCGCGCGGGTGAGGTGCCCCGCACCGAGCAGATGCGTGACCGCGATCAGGACGCGCACGCGGACAACTCCGATTCGCGGGCGGCCGCGCCCTGCGGCAGACCCGCGGACGCGCGCAGCCGGCCGGCGATCAGCGCGATCGCCGCTTCCTCGGAGAAGTCCTGCACGAGCCGGGCCAGGGCCGCCGCGCCGAGCCGCTGACGGAGGCCCGGATCGCCCGCGAGACGGACCAGGGCCTCGGCCAGCGCCGCCGGCTCGCCGGGCGGGGTCAGGACGCCGTGGACACCGTCAGTGATGAATTCTGGCGTGCCGGCGAAGGCGGTCGCCAGGATCGGCAGCGCCTGGCTCGCGGCCTCCATCAGCACGTTCGGCAGGCCGTCGCGATCGCCGCCGGGGGCGGGCTTCGTCGGCAGGACGAAGAGGTCCGCCGCGCGCATGGCCTCGACCACCGCGGGCTGCGCCAGGGCGCCGCGGAAGCGGACCCGCTCCGCCACGCCGCAGGCAGCGACCCGGGCCTCCAGGGCTTCGCGCCGCTCGCCGCTGCCGATCAGGTCGAGCCGCCAGTGCAGGTGCGCGGGCAGGGCGGCGAGGGCGTCGATGAGGTCGTCGTGCCCCTTCTTGGCGACGAGCCGGCCGACACAGAGGAGCCGGAGGGGGCGGTCCGGGTCCGTCCCGTCGCGCGGCTCGCGCGGCGGCGGCGCGTCGGGGAACCGGGCGAGATCGAGCCCGTGATAGGCGAGCAGCGTCCGGCCCGGGGCGAGGCTGTCGAGCCGGGCGAGGCCGTCACGGGTGCAGGTCACGCCCCATTCGGCGTCGCGCAGCTTCTCGGCCAGTTCCCAGTCGGGCGTGGTCCAGATGTCCTTGGCGTGCGCCGAGAAGCTCCACCGGCGCCCGGTCAGGAGCGCGGCGTAGCGGGCGACGCTGGCCGGCGTGTGCAGGAAGTGCACGTGGATATGGGCGACCTCGGCCGGCAATTCCCGGGCGAGGACCAGGGCCTGCCCGAGGCGCCGCAGCCGCGACGCCGTCGGGTCGCGCCGGAGATCGCGGGCGAACAGCGCCAGGAGCGCGGGCAGGTTCGGCCGCCGGAGCGCGGCGCCGACGCCCCGGAGCACCCGCAGCGGCGCGTCGCGCAGGTACTCGGGCAGGTAGGCGGCCTCCGCGCGGATCTGCGCGTGCATCGGATGGCGGGCCCGATCGGTCGGGCGCCGGAGGGACCAGATCTCGAGAGCCAGGCCGCACCGTTCCAGCGCCAGCAACTCCTGCGAGATGAAGGTCTCGGAGAGCCGCGGATAGCCCTTCAGCACCACGGCGACCCGCTTGGCGCTCACGAATAGGCCTGCAGGTACGGCCGGGCCGCGACGTCCGCGCCGCCGCGGGCGGTCAGCGCCCGGACGCGACGCGCGACCGCGTCGAGGCCGTCGAGGAGACCCGGCACCAGAACCCGCGACGGCGGGTCCTGTCCCGGCAGGTCGCGGAGCGCCGCCGCCATGCGCCCAGGCGCCCGGCCTTCCGCCTCCATCAGCACCCGCGCGAGGCCGAGTCGCTCGGCCGCCAGCGCCCGGATCGCCTGTTCCCGCCGCGGCTCGGTCCGGGGCACGAGGATCGCACGGCGGTCGAAGGACAGGATCTCGCAGAACGTGTTGTAGCCCCCCATGGCGACGACGCCGGCGGCCTTGCGCATCAGGAATTCGATCTCGCTGTCGAAGGTGATGGCCGCGATCCGGTCGCCGAGGCGGCGGATGCGCGCCATGAACCCGTCGCGGATGCCGGCGTCGAGGAAGGGACCGAAGGCGATGAGCGCGGGCAGGGGGATCGCGGGATCGGCCTCGTAGGCGGCGATCACCCAGTCGATCAGGGCCGCCCCGTCGCCGCCGCCGCCCGGCGTCACCAGGATGAAGGGGCCGTTCGCGATCGGGGGCTCCTCGCGACCGGCGCGGCGCTCCGGGAGGTCGCGGCGGAGATAGCCGGTGTAGATCAGGCGCCCGTCGATGCGGGCGGCCATCTCGGGCTCCATCGGCAGCGCCGCCAGGGGCTCGTGGATCCGGCTCAGCCCGTACACCCAGATCTCGTCGTAGAAGCGCGCCATCGTCTCGGCCGCGCCCTTGCGCTCCCATTCGGGGACGAGGCGGTCGGCGTCGTCGAGGACGTCGCGCAGGCCCAGGACGAGGCGGATGTCGCGGGCCGCGGCCTTCTCCAGCACCGGCAGCAACTCGCCGTGGAAGCCGGCCGGTTCCTTGTCGACGATGATCAGATCGGGTCGGAAGGCGTCGCAGGCCTGGGCGATGATCGCGGAACGCTGCGCGACGGTGCGCGCCAGCGGGGTCGCGCCGTCGAGGCTGGCATAGCCGCCGTCGGCGAACTTGGTCACCGGCGGCAGCCTGACCGTCCGGACGCCCGCCGCGAAGGCGAAGCGGTCGACCACGGGGGAGCCCGAGACGATCATCGCCCGGGCGCCGCGGTTGCACGCCACGATCGCGTTGGCGATCGCCCGCGAGCGGCGCAGATGGCCGAGCCCGAAGGTGTCGTGGCTGTAGATCAGGACGCGCGGGGCCGGAGACGCCTCGTCCAGTCGCATCGATGTGATCGCCCCGGTTTGACGGCGCGAGGATCGCAGCCGCCGCCCTCTTGCACAAGCCGGGCCGGGCCGCAAACACCCCTGTTAACGGGCCCGGAACCGCGCGCGCCTAGGCTGCTGCGGAATCCGGACGCGGAAATCCTCCGTCATGCCAGCGCCCATCGAGACCCGCGTGCCGGGCTCACCGACAGCACGCGCCGCCGCGCTCCGGTCAGATCTCGCGCATCTCCTGAGCAGCGATGACCGGCTGTTCGCCTTCGGCAGGCGGGCGGCCTGGGTGCTGCTGCCGTTCGGCCTCGCCATGGTCCTCCTCGTCTACGGGACCGGCCCGGACCCGCGGCGCAACTGGTACGGCGACCCCCTCGGCAACGACTTCGTCCAGGTCTGGGTGGCGGGCCGCTCGGCGCTGGAGGGGCGGGGGGCGGACCCCTACGATCTGCCGGTGCACTTGGCGAACCTGAAGGCGGCCTGCGGGCAGGCGTGCCGGTTCGCGTGGCACTATCCCCCGGTGTTCCTCCTGCCGGCGGCCGCGATGGCACTGCTGGATCTGCAGCCGGCCTACCTGCTCTGGACCGCGCTCTCCCTCGCCCTGTTCGCGCTCGCGATGCGGGTCGCGGCCGGCCGGCGGGACGCGGCCCTCGTCGCGCTCGCGCACCCGATCGTGCTCTGCAACCTCGTCTACGGCCAGAACGGCCTGTTCACCGCGTCGCTGCTCACCCTCGGCGCGGTGCTCGTCGATCGCCGACCGTGGCTCGCCGGGCTCTGCTTCGGCCTGCTGGCCTACAAGCCGCACTTCGCGGCGCTCGCCCCCCTGCTCCTGCTCGTGACGGGACGGCGCGAATGCCTGGCCGCCTGCGCGTCGACGGTGCTGGCCCTCTGCCTCGCGTCGCTGGCGCTGTTCGGGACGGCGCCCTGGACCGGCTTCCTCGGCACGCTCGGGGACACGAACCGGATCATCCTGCAGAACGCGGCGGCGAGCCTCAACCTCAACGCCAGCGCGTTCGGCGCGGTGCGCCTGCTCGGCGGCTCGATGGCCGCCGCCTGGACGGCGCAGGGTCTCGTCGCCGTACTGGCGCTCGGCCTCGCCGGCCGCGCTTGGTTGCGCCCCACCGACCCGGCGCTGCGCGCGGCCGCGCTCCTCGTCTCCGCGCCGCTGCTGTCACCGTACCTCCCGGTCTACGACCTGGCGCCCCTCGTGCCGGCCGTGCTCCTCCTGGCGCTCGCCGCGCACCGCGCCGGCGGCCTGCGGCCGCGCGAGCGGGCCCTGCTCTGCGCGGTGCCGCTCTTCGCGGTCGTCCGGGAGGCGGCCGCGCTGACCGGCTTCCCCCTCGGCCTCGTGCTGAGCATGGCGACCTTCGCCTGCATCGCGGAGCGCGTCATGCCGCGGAGCGTCACCCCGAGCCGACGGCGATCCGGGACGGGCGGCGCCGAGGCCCTCACGGAGCCAGCGGCCGCGGGATCCGGAAGGGCAGCATGAGTCGCACCATCGGGTTGCGGAACCGGTCGAGCGACAGGCTCTCGTGCATGGCCCGGACCGGCTCGCCGCCCAGCGTCGAGGCGAGCAGCGAGCGGGCGTAGAACGGCGTGTCCTCGTAGGTCGCGAGCACCCGCGAGCGGCCGCCGTCGCTGCGGGTCTCGCGCGGCATCCGCCAGAAGCGCGTCGCCGGGAGCGTTGCGCCGGGCGGCGGCCGGATCTCGCGGCGGCTGCCGTCCGCGGAGAACCGGAGCGACAGGTTCTGGCCACCGCCGTCGCGGTGATGGACGTCGTAGAGGATCGCCGCGCCGTCCGGCAGGTCGGCCCGGCACCATGTCCACCGCGAGAAGGCGGCCTCCAGCGGTTCGTCGCCGTCGTTGGTGTCGAAGTAGCCGCTCCCGCTCCAGCGAAGGTCCGGCGCGTCGAAATCGACCTCGACCCGCGAGGACGGCGACATCGGCCACCAGCGGTGGCGCCCGGCCCGGTCGAGATGGAACGGGCCGCCCGTGAACCCGCGCGGCTCGAGACGCACGGTGCCGCGGATCCTCCGGGGCAGGGGCGCGCCGCGCTCGTCGATCCGCACCGTCAGCGCCGTGCCGTCCCAGTGCATGGCGCTGGGTCCGACGGCGATGTGGTCGGCGCTGCGCGACAGGCTGGTTGCGCGGCGCTCGGTCATGGCGAAGCGGCCGCGGTCGCCGTAGAGCACCACGTTCATGGCGCAGTGGGCGAAGGGGTCCTTCTCGGCGCTCCAGGCGTAGTAGGGCGAGAACACGCTGCCGATGAACGCGATGATCGTGAGGCCCTGGCGGCCGTCGTCGCTCACCGCATCGACGTACCACCACGCGTAGCCGCCCCGCGCGACCGCGCCATCGAATCGCGGTCGTCCAGGATCGCTGCCGCTGCCAGCCGCCCCGACTGCGCCGCCATCGGCACGCCCGGGCCGGGATGGATCGAGCCCCCCGCGAGATAGAGGCCCGGCACCGCCGTCCGCGCGCCCGCGCGCTTGAAGGTCGTCGCCCATCCCTGCGCCGCCCGACCGTAGAGGGCTCCGCCCGTCCCGGGGAAGAGGGCGTCGAAGTCCCGCGGCGTCGTCGTGACCGCCGACGACGTGAAGTCCAGGGTGAGCCCGCAGGCCTCCAGCCGGCGGATCAGGTTCCTCTCGCATCTCTCGATCTCCGGCGGCTGAAGGGGGCGCTCCCGGCCATCCGCCGGAGCGTTGACGAGCAGGAGCAGGCGTTCCGGCCCCCGCGGCGCGGCGCCCGCCGCGTCCCGGTCCTGGGCACAGACGTAGACGGTCGGGTCGTCGGGCAGGCGGCGGGCGCGCAGGAGCGCGTCGAACTCGGCCCGGTAGTCGCGCGAGAAGAACACCGTGTGGTGCGCCAGCGGGAAACCCGCCGGCACCGCCTCCGCGCAGAGCGTGACCGCGGAGAGCGAGCGCTCGCCGGGCGCGAGCCGCTCGCCGGCGGCGGCCGCATCGGGCCCGAGCAGCCCCGCCCCCAGGGCCGCGCAATCCGCGTTGCAGACGACGTAGTCGGCGGCCACAGTCGTGCCGTCGCTCAGGCGCACGCCGGTGACGCGGCCGCCGTCCGCGAGGATTTGCGCGACCTCCGCGCCGTACCGGAAGGTCGCGCCGCGCTCCGCCGCCAGATCGGCCACCGCCCGCGCGAGGCCGCTGAGCCCTCCCGCGACGGTCCAGACGCCGGCCTGCTCCACGTGGGCGACGAGCATCAGCGTCGCCGGTGCCGTGAAGGGCGAGGCGCCGCAATAGGTAGCGTAGCGGCCGAACAGCTGGAGCAGCCGCGGGTCGCGAAAGTACGCCCCCAGCGCCGACCAGAGCGTCGTGAAGGGCTGGATTCGCCAGAGATCGCCGAGGCCCGAGAGCCCGACCCGCTGCGCGAGGCCGGCGGGACCCGTCCGGCCCTCGCGGATGAAGGGCCCTTCGAGGGTGCGGTAGACCTCTGCGGAGCGGGCGCAGAAGCGCCGGTAGCCGTCCGCCTCGCGCGGTCCCGCGAAGGCCGCGATCGCGTCCGCCGACGCGTCGATATCGGCGAAGAGGTCGAGGCGCTCGTCCCGGCTCCAGGCGTGACGGGCGAGGAGCCGCGCCGGTGACAGGGCGACCCGGTCGCCGAGATCCGCCCCGCACTCGGCGAACAGCTCCTCGAGAACCCAGCGCATCGTGAAGACCGTCGGACCGGCCTCGACGGCGCGGTCCCCGACCGGGACGGCGCGCATCTTCCCGCCGGGCTGCGGCGCGCGCTCGAGGATTGTCGTCTCGAAGCCGGCATGGGCGAGCCGCAGGGCGGCGGCGAGGCCACCGATCCCGGCACCGATCACGACGACGCGCTCCTGCGCCACGGCCGCTCCGAACTCCCCCACCACGGGATTGATCTCCCCTCCGCAAAGTGTCAATAAGAAATGACACCTGTTGCTGACAACCGCATACAACACGGGAGGCAACGATATGGAGTCCGGTCGGCGGATCGAGATGGCGCTGGATCGCGCCGTTGCGCACGCGGAGGCGCCCGGCGCCCCGCCCCTTCTGGCGGAGGCTCTCCGCTACGCGGTGTTTCCCGGCGGCCATCGGATCCGGCCGCGCCTGTGCCTCTCGGTGGCCCGCGCCTGCGGCGACGACGACCCCGCGGGGTCCGTGGCGGCCGCCGCCGCTATCGAGCTCCTGCACTGCGCCTCGCTGGTCCACGACGACCTGCCGTGCTTCGACGACGCGCCGATGCGGCGGCAGAAGCCCTCCGTCCACGTCGCCTTCGGCGAGCCGATCGCCGTCCTGACCGGCGACGCCCTGATCGTCCTCGCCTTCGAGACCCTCGCGCGCTCCGTCGGGCCTCATCCGGCGCGCCTCGGGCGCCTCGTCGGACTCCTCGGCCGCGCCGCGGGGTCGCCGTCCGGCATCGCGGCCGGGCAGGCCTGGGAATCGGAGGCGCATATCAGCCTCAGCGACTATCAGCAGGCGAAGACGGGCGCCCTGTTCGCCGCCGCCACCGTGGCGGGTGCCGCGGCGGCGGGCGCGGATCCGGAACCCTGGCGCCGCCTCGGCGAGTGCCTCGGCGAGGCCTATCAGGTCGCCGACGACCTGCGCGACGTCGCCTGCCGGCAGGAGGAGATCGGCAAGCCCGCCGGGCGCGACGCGACGCTGGGCCGCCCCAACGCCGCCGCCCTGCTGGGGACCGGCGGCGCGATGGAGCGCCTGTCCCGGCTGACCCGCGAGGCGATCGCGGCGATCCCGCCCTGTCCGGGCGTGGCCACGCTCACCGCCGAGATCGAGGCGCAGGCGCGGCTGTTCCTGCCCGCGAGCCTGCGCGCGGTGGCGGTCTGAGCGCCGGATCGCTCCCCGGAACCGGCACGGTGCCGCCCGTTCCGCCCGCGTGGGCGGACAGGTGGCTCGCGTGGCGCAACCGCCTCGTCGTCAGCCCCCGGTTCCAGCGCTGGGCGGCGGGTTTTCCGCTGACGCGCCGCATCGCGCAGCGCAACACGCGCGCGCTGTTCGACCTCTGTGCCGGCTTCGTCTACGCGCAGGTCCTGACCGCCTGCATCCGCCTGGACCTGTTCGCGATCCTCGCGGAGGGCCCGCAGACGGTCGACGCGCTGGCGCAGCGGCTCGACCTCACGCCCGACGCGGCACGACGCCTGCTGCGCGCCGCCGAGTCCCTCGGTCTGCTGCGCGCCCTGTCGAATGACCGATTCGGGCTCGCCGACTTGGGCGCGGCCCTCGTCGGCAATCCCGGCATCGCCGCCATGATCGAGCATCACGCGCTGCTCTACGCGGATCTCGCGGATCCGGTCGCCCTGCTGCGTGGACAGGCCCAGCCGACCCGCCTCGCGGGCTACTGGCCCTACGCGGCCGGGGCGACGGGCGACGCGCGCACGGTGGCTCCCTACAGCGGCCTGATGGGTGCCTCGCAGGCGCTGATCGCCGAGGATGTGCTCGACGCCTGCGACCTGTCGCGCGTCCGGCACCTCATGGATGTCGGCGGCGGCGAGGGCGCCTTCCTGCAGGCCGTGGCGGCGCGGCACGCCGGCCCCCGCCTGACCCTGTTCGACCTGCCGGCCGTCGCCGACCGCGCCCGAGCGCGCCTCGACCAATCCGGCCTCGGCGACAGGATCGCCTGCCGCGGAGGCGACTTCCACGGCGGGCTGCCCGCGGGCGCCGACACGATCACCCTGGTGCGGATCGTCCACGATCACGACGACGCGCCGGCCCAGGCACTGCTGCGGGCGGCCTACGCGGCGCTGCCGCCGGGCGGCACGCTGCTCATCGCGGAGCCGATGGCCGGGACGCCCGGCGCGGAGCCGGTCGGCGACGCCTATTTCGGCTTCTACCTCCTGGCGATGGGCTCCGGCCGGCCGCGCCGGGCCGAGGAGCTGCGCGCGATGCTCGCGGCCGCAGGTTTCACCGCCACGCACGAGCATCCGACACGTCGCCCCCTGCTCGCGCGGGTGCTGAAAGCTCAAAAAACAGGCCCAGCCAAGTAAGTGTGACTTGACGCTGACCTGTGTCTATCTAGGATGACACATAGCGGCTTCGAACCAGAGAGAGTCGCAACGCAAAGGGTGGACACTTCCAGCCATGGACGCTCTGGCCGTCATTCTGGAAAACCCGGAGCACCTCTCGGTTCAGCGCCTGGCCCTGACGCCGCCCACTGACGCGGACGCGGTGGTGGCGGTGTCCTGGAGCGGGATCAGCACCGGCACCGAGCGCCTGCTCTGGTCGGGGCGGATGCCGCCCTTCCCGGGCATGGGCTACCCCCTGGTGCCGGGCTACGAGTCCGTCGGGACGGTCGTGGAGGCGGATGCCGGCGCTTCGGTCCGGGTCGGCCAGACCGTCTACGTCCCGGGGGCCCGCTGCTTCGGCGCCGTTCGCGGCCTGTTCGGAGGCGCCGCGTCCCATCTGGTCGCACCGGCCGCCCGCCTCGTGCCGGTGGACGAGGCCCTCGGCGAGCAGGCCTGCCTCCTGGCCCTCGCGGCGACTGCCCATCGCGCCCTCGGGCGCCTCGCCCCCGGCGCGGCTCCGCTCATCGTCGGGCACGGCGTCCTCGGCCGGCTGCTCGCGCGGCTGACCCTGGCTGCGGGCGCCGCGCCCACCGTCTGGGAGACGGACCCCGTGCGCGCAGCCGGCGAGCACGGATACACCGTCGTCGCGCCCGACGCGGATCCCCGGCGCGACTACGCGACGATCACGGATGTCAGCGGCAACGCCGCCGGCCTCGACGACCTGATCGCCCGGCTCGCACCGGGGGGCGAGATCGTCCTCGCCGGGTTCTACGAGGCGCCCCTCAGCTTCACTTTCCCGCCCGCCTTCATGCGCGAGGCCCGGATCCGGATCTCGGCCGAGTTCAGGCCCGAGGACACGGTGGCGGTGACGCGGATGATCGAGAGCGGCCGGCTCTCCCTCGACGGTCTGATTACCCACCGTGCCCCGGCGGCACAGGCCCAGGACGCCTACCGCACCGCGTTCGCGGATCCGGGCTGCCTGAAGATGATCCTCGACTGGAGGGACGCCGCGTGAACGTTCAGCTCAACAAGGCTGCCCTGTCCCAGGCGACTCAGCTCCGCGCCGAGGCCGCGATCGAGCCCGATGCCGTGTCCACCGCACCGGCGAAGAAAGAAACGCAGATCATCGCGATCTACGGCAAGGGCGGCATCGGGAAGTCGTTCACCCTCGCCAATCTCAGCTACATGATGGCCCAGCAGGGCAAGAAGGTCCTGCTGATCGGCTGCGACCCGAAGAGCGATACGACCTCGCTCCTCTTCGGCGGCAAGGCCTGCCCGACCATCATCGAGACGTCGACCAGGAAGAAGCTCGCGGGCGAGTCGGTCGCGATCGGCGACGTCTGCTTCAAGCGCGACGGCGTCTACGCCATGGAGCTCGGCGGTCCCGAGGTCGGGCGCGGCTGCGGGGGCCGCGGCATCATCCACGGCTTCGAGCTTCTGGAGAAGCTGGGCTTCCACGAGTGGGGCTTCGACTTCGTCCTCCTCGACTTCCTCGGCGACGTGGTCTGCGGCGGCTTCGGCCTGCCGATCGCCCGGGACATGTGCCAGAAGGTCATCGTCGTCGGCTCGAACGACCTGCAGTCGCTCTACGTCGCCAACAACGTCTGCTCGGCGGTGGAGTATTTCCGCAAGCTCGGGGGCAATGTCGGCGTCGGCGGCCTCGTGATCAACAAGGACGACGGCACCGGCGAGGCCCAGGCCTTCGCGGAGGCGGCCGGCATCCCGGTCCTGGCCTCGATCCCGGCCGACGAGGACATCCGCCGCAAGAGCGCGAATTACGAGATCATCGGCAAGCCGGACGGGCGCTGGGGCACCCTGTTCGCGGACCTCGCCGCCAATGTCGCGGAGGCCGCGCCGCACCGCCCGACGCCGCTCTCGCAGGACGGGCTGCTCGGCCTGTTCTCCAGCGAGACCACCGGCCGCGACGTCGTGCTGGTTCCGGCGACCCACGAGGACATGTGCGGCGTCGCCCACGTGTCCAAGCCGTCCCTCGAAGTCGTGTACGACGAGGTCTGACGCGCATGGCCGTCTCCCTCGACATCGCCGATCTGCGGGCCCGCAAGGCGCCGGCCACCGTCGACCTCGCCGCGGCGCAGAGCGACGGCCTGGGTTGCCACGCCGGCAAGGACGCGATGGTGGCGGCCGCGGAAGCCGCCGGCATGTCGGAGACCCTGGCGCAGCTGCGCGAGGATTATCCCCAGGGCCCGCACGACCAGCCGCAGAGCATGTGCCCGGCCTTCGGCTCGCTGCGGGTCGGTCTGAGGATGCGCCGCACGGCGACGATCCTGTCGGGCTCGGCCTGCTGCGTGTACGGCCTGACCTTCACATCGCATTTCTACGGGGCGCGGCGCAGCGTCGGCTACGTGCCGTTCAACTCCGAGACGCTCGTCACCGGCAAGCTGTTCGAGGACATCCGCGAGGCGGTCCACGCGACTGCGAAGCCGGAGGATTACGACGCCGTCGTCGTCATCAACCTCTGCGTTCCGACGGCCTCTGGTGTGCCGCTGCGCCTGCTGCCGAAGGCGATCGACGGCGTCCGGGTGATCGGGATCGACGTGCCGGGCTTCGGCGTCCCGACCCACGCCGAGGCCAAGGACGTGCTCGCCGGCGCCATGCTCAAGGTCGCACGCGCGGAGGCCGAGCAGGGGCCCGTCGCCGCCCCCCGCGGTGGCCGTTCCGAGCGCCCGAGCGTCGCGCTGCTGGGCGAGGTCTTCCCGGCCGACCCGGTGGTGATCGGATCGCTCCTGGAGCCGCTGGGACTCTCGGCCGGCCCGGTCGTGCCGACCCGGGAATGGCGCGAGCTCTACGCGGCCCTCGACTGCGCGGCGGTGGCGGCGATTCACCCGTTCTACAAGGCGTCGATCCGCGAGTTCGAGGCGGCCGGCCGCCCGATCGTCGGCTCCGCTCCCGTGGGCGTCGACGGGACCGCCGACTGGCTCGACCGGATCGGCGAGGCCTGCGGTGTCGCTCGCGCGACCGTCGAGGCGGCCAAGAACCGCATCCTGCCCGGCATCCGCGGCGCGCTCGGCGCGATGCCGATCAAGGGGCGGATCACGCTCTCGGGCTACGAGGGATCGGAGCTGCTCGTGGCGCGCCTCCTCGTCGAGAGCGGCGCCGAGGTCCCCTATGTCGGCACCGCCTGCCCGCGCACGCCCTGGTCGGAGGCGGATCGCGACTGGCTCGAGTCTCGCGGAACGGAGGTCCGATACAGGGCCTCCCTCGAGGATGATCTGTTCGCCTTCGAAGCGCTGAAGCCCGATCTCGCCATCGGCACGACGCCGGTCGTGCAGCGCGCCAAGGAGCGCGGCACGCCGGCGCTCTACTTCACCAACCTGATCTCGGCGCGCCCGCTGATGGGCGCGGCCGGCGCCGGGTCGCTCGCCACGGTGATCAACGCCGCCCTCGGCAACAGGGCGCGCTTCGACGCCATGCGCGACTTCTTCGAGGGCGTCGGCACCGGCCACGCCGCGGGCGTCTGGCAGGAGGTGCCGCAGAAGCGCCAGGGACCGAAGATCGAGGGCCCCAAGAAGCCGATCGGGGAGATGGCCTAATGCTCATCCTCGATCACGACAGGGCCGGCGGCTACTGGGGCGCGGTCTACGTCTTCACGGCGATAAAGGGTCTGCAGGTCGTCATCGACGGCCCCGTGGGCTGCGAGAACCTGCCGGTCACCTCGGTGCTGCACTACACCGACGCGCTGCCGCCGCACGAGCTGCCGATCGTGGTCACCGGGCTCGCCGAGGAGGAACTCGGCCGGCACGGCACCGAGGGCGCCATGAAGCGCGCCCACGCGACCCTCGATCCGGGCCAGCCCAGCGTCGTGGTCACCGGCTCGATCGCCGAGATGATCGGCGGTGGCGTGACCCCGGAGGGCACGGGGCTCCAGCGCTTCCTGCCGCGCACGATCGACGAGGACCAGTGGCAGGCCGCCGACCGGGCGATGCGCTGGCTCTGGCAGGAGTACGGGGCGAAGAAGTTCGCCAAGAAAGGCATCCCGGCCCGGCCGGAGAAGAAGCCCGGCGAGAAGCCGCGGGTGAACCTCATCGGCCCGGCCTACGGCACCTTCAACATGCCGTCCGACCTCGCGGAGATCCGGCGGCTGGTCGAGGGGATCGGCGCCGAGGTGAACCTCACCTTCCCGCTCGGCGCGCACCTCGCCGACGTGCCGAAGCTGGTCAACGCCGACGCCAATATCTGCCTCTACCGGGAGTTCGGGCGGCTGCTCTGCGAGGATCTGGAGCGCCCGTACCTGCAGGCGCCGATCGGCATCCTGTCCACGACCAAGTTCCTGCGCTCGCTCGGCGCGATCCTGGGCCTCGATCCCGAGCCGTTCATCGAGCGGGAGCGGCACACGACCATCAAGCCGGTCTGGGACCTCTGGCGCTCGGTGACGCAGGACTTCTTCGGGACCGCGAGCTTCGGCATCGTCGCGACCGAGACCTACGCGCGCGGCGTGCGCCACTTCCTCGAAGACGAGATGGGCCTGCCCTGCCACTTCGCCTTCGGGCGATCGGCCGGTCTGAAGCCCGACAACGCGGCCGTCCGCGCCGCCGTTGCGGCCAAGCCGCCGCTGGTGCTCTTCGGCTCGTTCAACGAGCGGATGTACCTCGCCGAGTGCGGCGCCCGGGCGACCTACGTGCCGGCCTCGTTCCCCGGCGCGATCATCCGGCGGCACACCGGCACGCCGTTCATGGGCTACGCCGGGGCGACCTACCTGGTCCAGGAGGTCTGCAACGCCCTGTTCGACACCCTCTTCCATATCCTGCCGCTCGCCCGCGACATGGACAAGGTCGAGGCCACTCCCACGCGGCGGCACGCCGAGCTGCCGTGGGACGAGGCCGCCCGGCAGGCACTCGACGCCCTCGTCGAGGCCCAGCCGGTGCTCGCCCGGATCTCCGCGGCCAAGCGCCTGCGCGACGCCGCCGAGCGGGCTGCCCGGGACACCGAGGCCGCCGCCGTAGCGCCCGCCCACGTGGCGCGGGCCCGGGCCGCCCTCGCGGGAGGAGTGCCCGCATGAGCCGCCTTTCCGTTTCACCCAGAGGAGACCTGACGATGCGAACGATGGTCCCGACCGGCCGCCAGCACCAGGAAGCGTTTCAGTTCCGGCTGATCCTGGCGGCGACCTACCCGTTCTTCCTCGCCGCCGCGGCGCTGAACCGGTTCCGGCCCAGCCGCGAGACGGCCCGCCCGGGCCTGGCGCCGGCGCGCCGCTCGGTCTTCGGCGAAGCCCGCGCCATGGCGGTTCAGGCGATCCCCTTCGCCTTCATGGGCTGAAACGCCCCTGAGCGAGACGCTTCCGTCCGGTCACGCGGGGGAAGTCGGGCCGTGACAGCCGAAAGGCATCGCGGCTGAACCCGTCGCGCCTCGCCAGAGGCGCGGCCAACACACGGAGGTCTGAACGATGGCGAGTGGACCCGTCACAACAGAAAGACCGAGCAGCCTGTCCGGGCTGACGGAACCGGAAGCCAAGGAGTTCCACGCGATCTTCCTGACGAGCTTCCTCATCTTCACGGCGATCGCCGTGGTCGCCCACATCCTTGTCTGGCTGTGGCGTCCGTGGCTCCCCGGACCGCAGGGCTACGCCTCTCTCGAGGGCGTTCGCGATGCGGCCCACGCCCTCGTCACGATGATCGGCTGAGGAGGATCGGATGCACAAGGTTTGGTTGCTCTTCGATCCGCGGCGCACGCTGGTGGCTCTGTTCACCTTCCTCTTTATCCTGGCGCTGCTGATCCACTTCATCCTGCTCTCGACCGACCGGTTCAACTGGCTGGACGGCCCGAGAAACAACAAGGCGGCCCAGAACACCATCACGCTCGCGCTGCCGCAGATGCCGGCCTGAGTGCCGGTTCGGACCGCGGCGCGCGAGGGCCGCGGTCCACCCATATTTCCTCTTCTCCGGCCTGACTGAGGAGCAGCCGCCATGGCGATGCTGAGCTTCGAGCGCAAATACAGGGTTCGCGGCGGCACCTTGCTCGGAGGCGACCTGTTCGACTTCTGGGTCGGGCCGTTCTTCGTCGGTTTCTTCGGCGTCGTCGGCATGTTCTTCACGGTGCTGGGCACCGCGCTCGTCATCTACGGCGCCGCGATCGGACCGACCTGGAACATCTGGCAGATCAACATCGCGCCGCCCGATGTCAGCTACGGCCTGAGACTCGCGCCGCTGAAGGATGGCGGGCTCTGGCAGATCATCACCATGTGCGCGCTCGGCTCGTTCGTCTCCTGGGCGCTGCGCGAGGTCGAGATCTGCCGCAAGCTCGGGATCGGCTACCACGTCCCCGCGGCCTTCGGCATGGCGATCTTCGCCTACTTCACCCTCGTGGTGATCCGGCCGCTGCTGATGGGCGCCTGGGGCTACGGCTTCCCGTACGGCATCCTCAGCCATCTCGATTGGGTGTCCAACACCGGATACCAGTATCTCCACTTCCACTATAATCCGGCCCACATGCTGGCCGTGACGTTCTTCTTCACGACGACGCTGGCCCTGGCGATGCACGGCGGCCTGATCCTGTCGGCGACCAACCCGAAGAAGGGCGAGACCGTGAAGACGCCCGAGCACGAGGACACCTTCTTCCGCGACACGATCGGCTACTCGATCGGCACGCTCGGCATCCACCGCCTCGGCCTGTTCCTGGCCCTCTCTGCAGGGTTCTGGAGCGCGGTCTGCATCGTCATCAGCGGGCCGTTCTGGACGCAGGGCTGGCCGCAATGGTGGGGCTGGTGGCTCAACCTGCCGGTCTGGCGGTGACGGGTCGGACGCGACCGGAACGAGGGGACTAACGCGGGTCGCCGCCGCCCAGCGCGCGGCACTCCGGGGGAGGGCAGGCCATGGCCTATTACCAGAACATCTTCACGCAGGTTCAGGTGCGCCCGCTCGTGCCGGATCAGGGCGTCCCGGTCGCGGTCGACGAGCGGGTCGGCAAGCCGTTCAACAGCTACCTGTTCGGGCTGATCGGCAACAGTCAGGTCGGGCCGATCTACATCGGCTACATCGCGGCTCTGTCGATCACATGCGGAGTGATCGCCTTCGAGATCATCGGGCTCAACATGTGGGCCTCGGTGAACTGGGACCCGGTCCAGTTCGTCCGGCAATTGCCGTGGCTCGCCCTCGAGCCGCCTCTCCCGAAGTACGGCCTGAAGGTCCTTCCTCCCCTGAACGAGGGCGGGTGGTGGCTCATCGCCGGCTTCTTCCTGACGGCCTCGATCCTGCTGTGGTGGGTCCATCTCTACAAGCGGGCGCGGGCGCTCGGCCTCGGCCTGCACGTGCCGTGGGCCTTCGCGTCGGCGATCTGGCTCTACCTCGTCCTCGGCTTCATCCGGCCGGTGCTGATGGGTTCGTGGTCGGAAGCCGTGCCGTTCGGCATCTTCCCGCACCTCGACTGGACCGCCGCCTTCTCGCTCCGCTACGGGAACCTGTTCTACAACCCGTTCCACATGCTCTCGATCACGTTCCTCTACGGGTCGACGCTGCTGTTCGCGATGCACGGGGGCACGATCCTGGCCTGCTCGCGCTACGGCGCGGAGCGCGAGATCGACCAGATCGTCGACCGCGGCACGGCCACCGAGCGCGCCGCCCTGTTCTGGCGCTGGACCATGGGGTTCAACGCCACGATGGAGTCGGTCCACCGCTGGGCGTGGTGGTTCGCCGTGCTGACGACGCTGACCGGCGGCATCGGCATCCTGCTCACCGGGACCGTGGTCGACAACTGGTACCTCTGGGCCGTCAAGCACGGCGTCGCGCCCTCGTACCCGCAGGTCTACGGCCCGATCGTGGATCCCGCCCATCTCGCACCCGGCATGAAGCCGTGAGGAGGCCGTCATGAAGACGATTCTGGCGGTGGCCGGCGGCGCACTGGCCCTCTTCCTCACCATCGCGATGTTCGGCGGCGCCGGCTGGACCCACCCGCCGATGGCGAACAAGCAGACCGGCTTCCGCGGGACGGGCATGGACCTGATCCGCACCCGCGCCGGCAACGAGGCGCTGGCCGCCGCGAACGTCGCCCCGACCCCGGCCGATCCGGCCGATGCGGGCGGCGACAAGGCCTCGGCCGTCTACCAGAACGTCCAGGTTCTGGGCGATCTTTCGGCCGAGCAGTTCAACCGGCTGATGGTGTCGATCACCGAGTGGGTGGCCCCGCAGCAGGGCTGCACCTACTGCCACAGCACCGAGAACATGGCGTCCGACGAGCTCTACCAGAAGCGCGTCGCCCGGCGGATGCTCCAGATGACCCAGTACATCAACTCGTCCTGGAAAGAGAACCACGTCCATCAAGCGGGCGTGACCTGCTACACCTGTCACCGCGGCAATCCGGTGCCGGCCAATATCTGGTTCGATCATCCGGTTCAGGGGGCGGGGCGCTTCATCCCGCGCAACAACCGCCAGAACCTCGCCTCCGCAGAAGTCGGCAACACCTCGCTGCCCTACGACGTCTATCAGGCCTTCTATCAGCACAAGGAGACGTCGGAGGACGCGGTCCGGGTCAACGCCACCACGGCGCTGCCGGAGACCAAGGGCAAGCCGATCCAAGACGCCGAGAAGACCTTCGCGATCATGATCAGCATGTCGCAATCGCTCGGGGTCAACTGCACCTTCTGCCACAACACCCGATCGGTGGCGCAGTGGGACACCAGCACGCCCAACCGCGTCCATGCCTGGTACGGCATCCGCATGGTGCGTGACCTGAACCAGGATTACATGGAGCCGCTGAAATCGACATTCCCGCGGAACCGGCTCGGGATCCTGGGCGACGTGCCGAAGATCAACTGCGCCACCTGTCACAACGGCGCCAACAAGCCGCTCAACGGCGCCAACGTGATCGAGCCCTATCCGGAGCTGTCGCACCCGACGATCGCCGTGAGCCTGCCGACCGGCGAGGCCAAGGACCCGATCCCCGGGACCGAGACCCCGACGCCGAAGCCCTGATCCGCCCCGGGGCGGCCGGACCACCGGCCGCCCCGCCCAAGCTACAGGGAACCTCCGTGGGGTAGAGGCGTCGATACCGGCGGCCAAGCTCGGCCCTCAGGAGGCGTCCGTGACCATCACCATCTCGAACCTCCAGCCGCTGATCGCGATCCTCGCCGGAATCCTGATCCTGGTGATGCCGCGGCTGCTCAACTACATCGTCGCGATCTACCTGATCGTCGTCGGCGTGATCGGGCTCGGAATCCTGCATTGACGGGCCGCGCCCGCGCCGCGACGGCGCGGACCTGACAGACCGCTCGAGCCGTCAGTCGCGCACGCACAGGGCCATCGCGCGTTCATCTTGCGTTGCGCTGCGGGATGGTCCAACCCCGCCCATCAGCTCGGCCGGCGCCGGGCACCAGATACGGACGGGATCGACATGGCGACCGGCAGCGCGAAGTGGGTCTATGCCTTCGGCGACGGCAAGGCGGAGGGCAAGTCGCAGATGCGCGACCTGCTCGGCGGCAAGGGCGCCAACCTCGCCGAGATGTCCAACCTGGGCCTGCCGGTCCCGCCGGGCTTCACGATCACGACCGAGGTCTGCACCTACTTCTACGATCACGGCAAATCCTATCCGCCGGAGCTCAAGGATCAGGTCGCGGAAGCGCTCGCCCAGGTGGGCAAGCTCACCGGCCGCAAGTTCGGTGACGCGACCAACCCGCTGCTCGTGTCGGTCCGCTCGGGTGCGCGCGCCTCGATGCCCGGCATGATGGACACGGTCCTCAATCTCGGCCTCAACGACGAGACCGTCCTGGCCCTCGCCAAGGAGGCCGACGACGAGCGTTTCGCCTACGATTCGTACCGCCGGTTCATCACGATGTACTCGAACGTGGTGCTCGGCGTTGAGCACCACGCCTTCGAGGAGGCGCTGGAGCAGTACAAGGAGGGCAAGGGCTTCGACCTCGACACCGAGCTCGGCGCCGGCGACTGGAAGACCCTCATCCAGACCTACAAGAAGATCGTGCGCGACGAGCACGGCTCGGACTTCCCGCAGGGCGCGGATGACCAGCTCTGGGGCGCGATCGGCGCCGTGTTCAATTCGTGGATGATCCCCCGCGCGAAGAAGTACCGGGAGCTGAACAACATCCCGGAGAGCTGGGGCACGGCCGTCAACGTGCAAGCCATGGTGTTCGGCAACATGGGCGACACGTCGGCCACCGGCGTCGCCTTCACCCGCAACCCCTCCACCGGTGAGAAGGCGCTCTACGGCGAGTTCCTGATCAACGCGCAGGGCGAGGATGTCGTGGCGGGCATCCGCACCCCGCAGAACATCACCGAGAAGGCGCGGGAAGAGGCGGAGAGCGACAAGCCTTCCATGGAGAAGGCCATGCCCGAGAGCTTCGCGGAGCTGACCCGGATCTACGGGATCCTGGAGTCGCACTACCGCGACATGCAGGACATGGAATTCACCATCGAGAAGGGGAAGCTCTGGATGCTCCAGACCCGCAACGGCAAGCGCACGGCCAAGGCCGCCCTGCGCATCGCCGTTGATCTGGCGGGCGAGGGGCTGATCTCCCGCGAGGAGGCGATCGGCCGCGTCGAGCCCGGCGCCCTCGATCAGCTCCTGCACCCGACCATCGACCCGAAGGCCGACCGCAAGGTCATCGCCTCCGGCCTGCCGGCCTCGCCCGGCGCGGCGACCGGCGAGATCGTGTTCAATTCCGAGGACGCGGAGGCCCACCGCAAGGCCGAGCGCAAGTGCATCCTCGTCCGGATCGAGACCTCGCCCGAGGACATCCACGGCATGCACGCCGCCGAGGGCATCCTCACCACCCGCGGCGGCATGACCAGCCACGCGGCCGTGGTGGCCCGCGGCATGGGCAAGCCCTGCGTCTCCGGCGTCGGCTCGATCCGGATCGACTACAAGGCGCAGACCCTGACGGTCGGCGGCACGACGCTGAAGGCCGGCGACCGGATCACCATCGACGGGTCCACGGGCCAGGTGATCCAGGGCGAGGTGAAGATGCTGGAGCCCGAGCTGTCGGGCGACTTCGCCACCCTGATGGAGTGGGCCGACGCGATCCGCGGCATGAAGGTCCGCGCCAACGCCGACACACCGACCGACGCCCGGACCGCGCGCAACTTCGGCGCCGAGGGCATCGGCCTCTGCCGCACCGAGCACATGTTCTTCGAGGGTGACCGCATCATCGCGGTCCGCGAGATGATCCTCGCCGACGACGCCGAGGGCCGACGGACGGCGCTGGCGAAGATCCTGCCCTACCAGCGCCAGGACTTCCTGGAGCTGTTCACGATCATGTCCGGCCTGCCGGTCACGATCCGCCTCCTCGACCCGCCGCTCCACGAGTTCCTGCCGCACACCGACGCCGAGGTCGCCGAGGTCGTGAAGGCGACGGGCGTCTCCGAGGAGAAGATCCGGCACCGGACGCGCGAGCTGTCCGAGCACAACCCGATGCTCGGCTTCCGCGGCTGCCGCCTCGCGATCGCCTTCCCGGAGATCGCCGAGATGCAGGCCCGCGCGATCTTCGAGGCCGCGGTCCAGGCGGCCGCCGATACCGGCAAGGCGGTGACGCCCGAAGTGATGGTGCCGCTGGTCTTCACCCGCGCCGAGTTCGACATCGTGAAGGCCCGGATCGACGCCATGGCGAAGGCCGTGGCCGAGGAGAAGGGCGCGACCCTCGACTATCAGGTCGGCACGATGATCGAGCTGCCGCGCGCGGCCCTCAAGGCCAACGAGATCGCCGAGACCGCGGAGTTCTTCTCCTTCGGCACCAACGACCTCACCCAGACGGCGCTGGGCATCTCCCGCGACGACGCCGCCACCTTCCTGGGCCCCTACACCCAGAAGGGCATCCTGCCGGCCGACCCGTTCATCACGATCGACCAGGAAGGCGTGGGCGAGTTGGTGCGCATCGGCGTCGAGCGCGGCCGCAAGACCCGGCCGGACATCAAGCTCGGCATCTGCGGCGAGCACGGCGGCGATCCCGCCTCGGTCGGCTTCTGCCAGGAGGTGGGACTCGATTACGTGTCCTGCTCGCCCTACCGGGTGCCGATTGCCCGGCTGGCGGCCGCCCAGGCGGCGCTCGGCAAGGTCGCCGGCAAGGAAGGCTGAGACCGGTCCGGGGGACGCCGAGCACGTCCCCCTTTCGGCTATCAACCGTCCGTATGAGGATCAGTGGAAAAATTCGCCTTTCGGTCGAACTCGCCTCTTTTTGAGGCGTTCTTCGATTGAACGGGTACGCCCGACGTGCGCCTAATCGGCCCGCGTCGGGTTCAGCATCGCCCGTCAGAAGCGGCCGCCACCATGTCCCACAGCCCATCGCCGCTGTGCCTCGCCGAGACCGAAGCGGTCGCGGCTGTCCCGAGCGTCGCCGTCCGCGCCTATCTCGCTCTCGTCGCCGGTCTCGGCGGTGTCGTCACGGCCGTGATGCTGATGATGTCGGTCGCGGCCAACAGCGGCAGCGAGGCGGAGCGCATCTCGGCGACGCAGGAAGACAGCTACGCGACCACGCTGGTCGGCGCGCTGGCGGTCAACCTGTCCAAGCCTCTGCGCTGAGCGCGTATCCGGCGTCGACCGCCCCGGGTGGCCCTATCCACTGCGCGGCTCCGATGCGGACGTCCTGACGACGACGGTCGAATCACCGCGCCCCCGACACGGCCCGCGCGGCCGAGCCGGTGAAACGGGTCGGCAGGTCGTCGCCGGGGCTGCGGGGACTGAAGCGCGTGGTGACCCGATCGGGCGCGGCGCCGACCACCGCGTCGGGCGCGGCACCGCGCAGGCGCGTGGCGGCCACGTGCACGGGCGTGGCGCGGCTCGCCGGGGCAGCGCCCGGGCCGGCCGATACGGAGTCGAACAGGGCGCGCAGTTGCGCCTTGGCATCCGCGTCCGGAGCCACGAGAGAGCGGGCGCGAGCCGGAACCGCCGCCGCCGGCTTGTCGAGGGCGCGGATCTCGGCCGCCGGCGCGAGGTTGGCCATCCCGCGCTCCAGCGCCGCGAACTGCACAGGGCGGGGCGGCGGCAGGGGCATGTTCAGGCTCGCCGCGACGGCGGCCATATCGGCGGGGCGCCGCGGCGGGAGCGGTGCCGTGACGGCGGTCACGGTATCGTCGACGGCGACCGGCTGACTGGCGGTCAGGAGCGCCTTGGCGTCGGCGGGCCTGGTGTCGGAGGGCTTGGTCTCGGCACCTTTCGCCTGTGCCCGCTCGGCGAGCGAGCCGCGCAGGGCGTCGTCGGCCGCGGGCGCCGCGTAGGCGAGGGCCGCGCGCGCGCCCGCCGGATCCTGCGGATCGGCGCTCGCCACGGCGACGACGGGCGCGCGGCGCGACTTCCGCGCCGTCTCCACCGGGGCCGGCACCGGCGCGGGTTCCGGTGCGGACCGGCCGCCGCCGAACAGGCTGGCCAGGAAGCCGAACAGGCCGGGCCCGTCCTCCTCCTCGCCGCTGGCCATCTGCGTCGTGAGGCCCGCCACGGTACCGCCGCGGGCCAGGATCTCGGCCTTGGCCTCCTCGTAGCGAGGGAAGGGGCGGTTGTCGCTCGGGAGCAGGACGGTCTTGCCGTCCGGGAACAGG
Source organism: Methylobacterium sp. yr668 (assembly GCF_900116245.1). NCBI lineage: Bacteria > Pseudomonadati > Pseudomonadota > Alphaproteobacteria > Hyphomicrobiales > Methylobacteriaceae > Methylobacterium > Methylobacterium sp. yr668. The sequence goes on from NZ_FOZY01000008.1 coordinate 128,918, forward strand.
CGGGCGAGCTGGTCGTGGGTCATGCGCGGCCACATCCGCACCGAACCCACGTCGAGGTGCACGAAGGGCGTTCCGGCATGGGGGTACCAGCCGACGCCGCCCCGCTGCATCCGGAGGCCGACCTCCCGGATCCGGTCGATCGACACGTCCGGCAGGAAGAAGTCCATCGCCTTGCCGAGCATGTGCTGGCTGTACTCGGCCACCATCCTGGAGCGGCGGCGCAGCATCGCGTTGGTGCCCGGGGAGCGGTAGGCCGACACGACGTGGATCGGCTGCGTCGCGCCGACCTGGCGATAGGCCTCCCAGACCGTATCGAACAGCCGCGGGTCCATCTTGGTCGGCTCGTTGACCCGCCAGTCGCGCAGGAGCCAGTTCAGCTGCTCGAGGGCCGCGCGGTCGTAGCGACCATCGCGCTTGAACGTGATGGTCGCGCTCTCCTGCGTGTGGGTGTGGTAGATCGACAGGGAGCGGGTGTCGCCGTTGGCGACCGCGTCCTCGGTCTCGGCCGTCCCGGCGATCAGTCCGAGCGCGAGGCCGGACAGGGCGAGGGTGACGTGGCGAAGGGCGCGCGGGAGACTGGGCACGACGGTCCTGATCCTCTCCCGACAGCCTAACCCGACGCCTGTTGAACCGGGTTCGCGACCGAAACGGCTAAGGCTCGACCGTGGCGAAATCGTGCCCGGCTGTGCGGCCGCGCACCTGAAAGTTGCTGGTGGCGCGGGTGGGCTACCACCACCCGCGCGGCGCCGCCTGCTGCGGCGCGGGCGTCCAGAGGCCGGGCTCGCCGTATTCCGGCGCGCTGTCGGCACGGGCGGCGCGACGCTGGGCGCGGCGCGGCGTCTCCGCCTCCTCGTAGCGCCCGCCCGGCCACGCGTCGGCATCCGCGACCGGCCGCTCGGGCGCGCGGCGATGGACGGTCCGGGGCGCGGGCGGCTTCGGGGCGCGCTCGGCCTTGCGCCGCGGCGGCTCGTCCGGGAGCCGCGCGATCGCCGGCCCGCCGCCGCCGGGCAGCCCGAGGGCCGCGCGCATCGGCGCGTCGTAGCCGTAGAGATCCGGCAGGGTGCGGTAGGCGCCGCCGTCGTCCACGAAGGCGGTGAAGTAGGCGAGGTGGACCGGCAGCTTCTCCGGCAGCCGGATGGTGCGCTCGCCCTTGCCGATCAGCTTCTTCAGCCGATCCGCGGACCAGTTCGGCAGCACCGCGTCGGCGAGGCGGAACGGGTCGTCGACGCGGACGCAGCCGTGGCTAAAATCGCGCTTCGCGGCTGAGAACAGCGAGCGGTTCGGCGTGTCGTGCAGGTAGACCGCGTGCTGGTTCGGGAACATGAACTTGATGAAGCCGAGCGCGTTGCGCTCCCCCGGGGGCTGGCGCAGCGAGATGTGCCCGCCGCGACGGACGACCTCGTAGCCGCCCCAGGTCTTGCCGCCGTAGCCGGCGAGCTTCGGCGCCATCGTCTTCAGGATCGACGGCGGGACGTACCAGGACGGGTTTACGACCGCGTACTCCATCATCCCGGAGAACAGCGGCGTGCGCGATTCCGGCTTGCCGACGATGACCCGCGCCTCGTCGCGCATCACACCGCCCCGGTAGGCGCGCAGGCGATACTCCGGCACGTTGACGAGGATGTAATCCGGCCCCAGATCGCCCGGGAGCCAGCGCCACCGCTCCATGTTGACGATGAGTTCGGCCTCACCGCCCGTCGGGCGCGCCGTGCGGCCGGCATCGGCGAGGGCGAGCACCGTCTGGACGTTCAGGACGCCGTTCCCAGGGAGACCGCGGCCGCGCTGGAACTTGGCCACCGCGTCGGCGACCACGGAATCGTACTCCTCCGGCTCGCCGGGCCCCTTGTCCAGGGTCGCGGCCGGACGGCTTTCGAGGTTGAAATGTGTCCGCAGCAGCGGGACGCGGGCATCGCGCATGCCGACGCGCAGGGCCGGCCCGGCCGGGAGGCGCAGCGGCTTCACCGCGGTCGGCGCAGGCCCCCGCAGGCTGGCGAGCCGCGCCTTCAGCGCGAGATAGCCCGGAGTCGCCGGGTTGTAGGCCTGCAGTGCCTCGCCGGCTTTCGCGCCGGCCTCGTCGAGCTTCGCCAGGACGTCGTTGCCGGCCGGCAGATCGAGGTGCGGGGTGATCAGCCGCGAGATCGAGGCCAGGTTGATCCGGCCGCCGCGGGCGTCCCGGGCATAGAGAACCGCCGCCGCGGACAGGCGCAGATCGGCGTCGGCGACCGCCTTCTCGTCCGGTTTGTCGGCGAGCGCCGGGACCGTGTAGGCGCGGGGGTCGAGCCCGTCCTCGGCGGCGGCCGCCAGCCGCGCCGACACCGCCTTCGCGGCGTCGGTCCAGGCCCCGCCGGAGATCCAGAGCGGCTTGAAGCTGCGGGCCTCGTAGAAGCTCCGGATCGCGTCGCGGTCCTTGCCGGCGAGGCGAAGCAGCAGGGGCGCGGCATCCGCGAACCGGGCGAAGATTGCGGCGCCGAGCGGGTCCGTCGGGGCGACCGGGGCCGCCGCGGCGGGAGCCGGGGACGGCTCGGCCGCCGGCGCCTCAGGCTTGTAGTCGGGAAGGGCGGTCGCGGCGGGCGCCGACGGGTCCGCCGGCGCGGGCGCCGCCGGCCCCGGCGCGGCAGCGGGCGGGGTCGCGGGGACATCGGTGGCCGGCTGGTCCAGCGCGGCCGTCGCGGCGCGGAGGGAGCCGGCCGGTGCCAGCGTGCCGCCGAGAAGGGCGGCCAGCGCGATGAGGCTGGAGCGCGGGACGCGCATCGTGATCTCCCGGGGCGCGGCGGCAGGACCGCACGCTCAGATTGTGATTATCCGCGCAAGCGTGGCTTTGAGCAACCGCAGTTATCGCGAATAGAGGCTCGGTCCTGCAGATGAATGTGTCATTTCTAATGCTGCTCAGCTTACGATCCGCTCAATCATCTGCCGGCGCGATGCAGCAGGGCCGAGAATTTTAGCGACCGTGGCCGAAACGAATGCGCGCGGTGCGCTAGCGCACGCCGCGCTCGATCAGGCCGCGTCCTCGGTTTTATCGTCCTCCTCCAGCCCCAGATCCTTGAGCTTGCGGTAGAGGGTGGAGCGTCCGATGCCGAGGCGGCGCGAGACCTCGGACATCCGCTGCCGGTAGAACTGGAGCGCGAAGCGGATAATCTCCGCCTCCAGGACGTCCATCGGCTTCATCTCGCCGGTCTCCTCGGCGACGAGCGACATGGCGTGCGGGTCGCGGACCTCGATGCGGACGATTTCCCGCACCGGTTCGGGGGCGTAGGCCGGCATCTGCGGCTGGACCGGCGCTGCCGGGATCCGCACGTCGAAGCCCTCGACCTGCGCGGCGATCTGGGGGAATTCGGAGACCGTCAGCTCGTCGCCATCCGCCAGCACGACGGCGCGGAACAGGGCGTTCTCCAGCTGCCGGACGTTACCCGGCCAGGGATAGCGCGTGAGCAGGGCCATGGCCTCCGGGCTGATCGCCCGAACGCGCTTGCCTTCCTCGGCCGAGAACCGCGCGCAGAACGAGCGGACGAGGTCCGGGATGTCCTCGCGGCGCGCCCGCAGGGGCGGCAGCGTCATCGGGAAGACGTTCAGGCGGTAGTAGAGATCCTCGCGGAACTTACCCTGCTTCACGAGGTCGAGCAGCGACCGGTTCGTCGCCGAGACGAGCCGGATGTCCACCCGCACCGAGCGCTTGCCGCCGACGGGATCGACCTCGCCCTCCTGGAGGGCCCGGAGCAGCTTCACCTGCGCGTCGAGGGGCAACTCACCGATCTCGTCCAGGAACAGGGTCCCGCCCGAGGCCTCGACGAACTTGCCGGCGTGCTTCTCGGTGGCGCCGGTGAACGCCCCCTTCTCGTGGCCGAACAGGGTGGATTCCACCAGGTTCTCCGGGATCGCCCCGCAATTGACGGTCACGAACGGCTTGCCGCGCCGGTCGCCGGACCCCTGGATCGCCCGGGCCAGGACCTCCTTGCCGACGCCGGACTCGCCCTCGATCAGAACGGGGATGTTCGACTTCGCCGCCCGCTCGGCGAGGCGAATCACCCGCTCCATGTCGGGGCTCTTCGAGGTGAGATCCTTGAAGGTGAGCGCCCCGGAGGCGCGGCGGCGCATGCGGCGCACCTCCTCCTCGAGCGTGTCGACCCGCAGGGCATTCTTGATTGAGACCTGGAGCCGCTCCGCGCCCGCCGGTTTGACCACGAAATCCACGGCACCGGCCCGCATGGCGCTGACCACCGTGTCGATGGAGCCGTTGGAGGTCTGGACGATGACCGGCGTGGCGAGGCCGCTCTTGCGCATCTCGGCCAGGACACCGAGCCCGTCGAGCCCCGGCATCACGAGGTCGAGGAGCACGACATCCGCACCCTCGGATCGCAGCAGGGTCAGCGCGTCCGCACCGGTCTCGGCGATCCGCGCCTCGAAGCCGAAACGGCGCACGGCCGCCTCGGCCAGGCGCCGTTGGACCGGATCGTCATCCACGATGAGCACGGTGGCGGACATGGCGGCTCCCTGAACGGCGCGCGAAGGCCGGACACGCGACGCGGGCTCGACCCGGTCGCGGCCTTCCGATTCGGCGACTGTTTCGTTTCGAGCCGTAGGGTGACCGACAGTCGTAAAGTGCCGCTTAACGACGTTTGCGCCGCGTCGTCACCGATCGCGCGCCGGTCCGACGGTCCCTCCGCGTTGAACGCGTGGCGGCACGCTCGATATCAGGGTACGGGGCCGGAGCCCTTGGAGAGGATCGCACACCATGATGCCGAGCCACACCGCCTCGCCGGTGACTGTCCGCCTGCCGGAGGGCGTGAGTGCCGCGCGCGCCGCCGCGAAGGCTGCCGACCTCGGCCATCTTCCGGAATGGGACCTCACGGATCTCTATTCCGGCCTCGATGATCCGAACTTCTCCGGCGACATGACCCGCGCCGAGGAGGAGTGCCGCCGCTTCTCCGAGACCTACGCCGGCCGGATCGCGGAGCTCGCCGCGGGCCCGGACGCGTCCGCGCGGCTGGCCGAGGCGGTGCGCGCCTACGAGGGCATCGAGGACCTGCTGGGCAAGCTCATGTCCTTCGCGGGTCTCGTCTATTCCGGCGACACCACCGACGAGGCGCGCGCCAAGTTCTACGGCGACACCCGCGAGCGGCTGACCAGCGCCTCGGCGGATCTCCTCTTCTTCGCCCTGGAGCTGAACCGCGTCGACGATACGGCCATGAACGCCGCGATGGCCGAAGGGCCGCTCGCCCACTACGCCCCGTGGATCGAGGACCTGCGGCGGGAGAAGCCGCACCAGCTCGACGATCGCACCGAGAAGCTGTTCCTCGAGAAGTCGGTCACGTCGAACGCCGCCTGGGACCGGCTGTTCAACGAAACGATCGCCGCGCTGCGCTTCACCGTGCAGGGCGAGGAGATGCCGCTGGAGCCGACGCTCAACAAGCTTCAGGATCCGGACGGCGCGGTCCGCAAGGAGGCGGCCGGCGCGATCAGCGCGGTCCTGCGCGGTCAGCTGCGGGTGTTCACGCTCATCACCAACACGCTGGCGAAGGACAAGGAGATCAGCGACCGCTGGCGCGGGTTCAAGGACGTCGCGGACGCGCGCCACCTGTCGAACCGGGTCGAGCCCGAGGTGGTGGAAGCCCTCGTCGACGCCGTGCGGGCGGCCTATCCCCGCCTGTCCCACCGCTACTACACGCTCAAGGCGAAGTGGTTCGGGCAGGAGGCGCTGCCCTACTGGGACCGCAACGCGCCGCTGCCCCGCGTCGAGCAGCGCACGATCCCGTGGACGGAGGCCCGCGACACGGTGCTGTCCGCCTACGACGCCTTCTCTCCGAAGATGGCGGGGATCGCGCGGCGCTTCTTCGACGAGCGCTGGATCGACGCGCCGACCCGTCCCGGCAAGGCGCCGGGCGCCTTCGCGCATCCGACCGTGCCCTCCGTCCACCCCTATGTGCTGGTCAACTACCAGGGCAAGCCGCGGGACGTGATGACGCTGGCGCACGAGTTGGGCCACGGCGTCCACCAGGTGCTCGCCGGGCCGAACGGCGCCCTCATGGCGCCGACGCCCCTGACGCTGGCCGAGACGGCGAGCGTCTTCGGCGAGATGCTGACCTTCCGTCGGCTCCTCGCCGCGACCACGGACACGACCCAGCGTCGGGCCATGCTCGCCGCCAAGGTCGAGGACATGATCAACACGGTGGTGCGCCAGATCGCCTTCTACTCGTTCGAGCGGAAGGTCCATCTCGCCCGCGCCAAGGGCGAGCTGACCACAGATCAGATCAACGCGCTGTGGCTGTCCGTCCAGGCAGAATCGCTCGGTCCGGCCATCACGCTGGATTCCGGCTACGAGCCGTTCTGGGCCTACATCCCGCACTTCATCCACTCGCCGTTCTACGTCTACGCCTACGCGTTCGGCGACTGCCTGGTGAACTCGCTCTACGGCGTCTACGCCCGGGCGGAGGACGGCTTCGTGGACCGCTACTTCGCGTTGCTCGCGGCCGGTGGCTCGAAGCCATACGGTGAGCTGCTCGCGCCCTTCGGTCTCGACGCCAAGGACCCGGGCTTCTGGCAGATCGGGCTCGGCATGATCGAGAGCATGATCGTCGAGCTCGAGAGCATGGAAGGACAGGCCTGAGCCGAGCGCCGCGGACCCCGTCGGCCCCCGCGGCGCAGGGACCCACGCCCCTGGTTCGCGGCCGGGGGCGGCTTATCTGCGCATCATCGTCAGACAAGCAGATCGAGTGATGGCCGAGACCGACCGCGAAGCCAACCGCTTCTCCGCCCGCGCCGGGCGCTACGCCAGCGTCGGCGCCAACGTCGGCGGCGTCGCCGCCCGGATGGCCGTGGCACGGCTGTTCGGAAAGGAGGGCACCACCAACGCCGCCGCCCTGGCGCAGGCGCTGGGCGGCCTGAAGGGCCCGATCATGAAGGTGGCCCAGCTGCTGGCCACCGTTCCGGACCTGCTCCCGCCCGAATATGCGACCGAGCTGCAGAAGCTTCAGGCGGACGCCCCGCCGATGGGCGCGGCCTTCGTCCGGCGCCGGATGCAGTCGGAGCTGGGCGCCGGCTGGCAGGAGCGCTTCGGCAGCTTCGACCTCAAACCCGCGGCGGCGGCCTCGCTGGGCCAAGTCCATCGCGCGACCACCAAGGACGGCGAACGTCTCGCCTGCAAGCTCCAGTACCCGGACATGCAGTCGGCCGTGGAGGCCGACCTGAAGCAGCTGGAGGTCGCGTTCGCGCTGCACCGCCGGATGAACACGTGGCTCGACACGCGCGAGATCGCGAAGGAGATCGGCGCCCGGGTGCGCGAGGAGCTCGACTACGAGCGCGAGGCCAAGCACGCGGCGCTCTACGGGGCCGTGCTGAAGGACATCGCGGCGGTGCGCGTGCCGCGCGTCTTTCCGGAGCTCTCGACGAAGCGTCTGCTCACGCTCGGCTGGCTCGACGGGGACAAGATCCTGGGCTTCGCCGAGGAGCCGGTCGAGGTGCGCAACCGGATCGCCCAGGCGATGTTCAAGGCGTGGTGGCATCCGTTCAGCCGCGCGGCGGTGATCCACGGCGACCCGCATCTGGGCAACTACACCGTGTTCTCGGACGCCGGCGAGGCCGCGGGAATCAACCTGCTGGACTACGGCTGCGTCCGGATCTTCCATCCGCGCTTCGTCGGCGGCGTCGTGGATCTCTACCGCGGCCTGTTGGAGAACGACGATGCCCGCATCGTCCACGCCTACGAGGTCTGGGGATTCAAGGATCTCGACAAGGAGAAGATCGAGATCCTGAACATCTGGGCCCGCTTCATTTACGGCCCGCTGCTCGAAGACCGTACCCGCACCGTCGCCGACGGCGTGAAGCCGGGAGAGTACGGTCGCCGGCAGGCCTTCCAGGTCCATCAGGCCCTGAAGGAGCGCGGGCCCGTGACTGTCCCGCAGGAATTCGTCTTCATGGATCGCGCGGCCGTAGGGCTGGGCGCCGTGTTCCTCCACCTCAGATCTGAGCTCAACTACCACCGGTTGTTCGAGGCCGAGATCGAGCATTTCTCGCTGGACGAACTCACGAAACGCCAGGGCCGGGCACTCACCGAAGCCGGTCTGCCGAAACCGGCCTGATTCGACGCGAAGATCCACCGGGAGAGCGATCAACTTGCGTGCGTCCGATTGCGGCAGGTAAACGCTTGAGCTACATCCGACCGCGACCGCAAGAAGTCGCGTCTTAGGGAAACGAGCGCACGATGGCCGAGAGTGACACGGTGGCCGGGCACACCTACAGCCCGGCGATGGACGCGACGACGCACGAGCAGACCTATCGCGGATTTGTCCGGTTCGTCGAAATCGCCACTGGCGTCGTCATCTGCTGGGTGCTGGCCCTCGCCATCGGCGGGATCCGCGAGGCGTGGCTGCTGGCCATCGTCGGCGTGATCGCCTCCGGAGCCGCGGGCGCGGTGGGCGCCCTCGCGCCGGCCGTGGGGTGGAAGGCCCCGCTGGTCGTCGGCATTCTCCTGGTCCTCTACCTGTTCTTCGCCTGAGAGGGCCGTGGGCGGCGGCATCGAGCGTCGCCGCGGATGACGAACCCGCTCGCGTTCGCCGAGCGGGACGCTGACACATTGTTGGCAATTAAATTGGGCGCAAGTTACATTCCGGCCGCATCCATCGCGGTATCGTAGATCCGCCTCTCGAAAAGCTGCGCCGGTTCGCGCATTCGAAAGGCCGAGCTTTTCCAGGGGAACCCTCGCATGCGCATTGCTGTGCTGTCCGAGACGGACTCCGCGGAGCCGCGCGTCGCCGCGGTTCCTGAGACCGTCAAGAAGTTCAAGACTCTCGGTGCCGACGTCGTGGTGCAGTCCGGGGCCGGTCAAAAGGCCGGAATCCTGGACTCCGAGTACGAGGCCGCCGGCGCCAGCATCGCTGGGAGCGCCGCCGATGCTTCCGGGGATGCCGACCTCGTGCTCAAGGTCCGGCGCCCGAGCGCCGAGGAGCTGCCGCAGCTGAAGCGCGGCGCCACCGTGATCGCGATCATGGACCCCTACGGCAACGAGGACGCCCTCAAGGCGATGGCCGAGGCCGGGATCGACGGCTTCGCCATGGAGCTGATGCCCCGCATCACCCGCGCGCAGGTGATGGACGTCTTGTCCTCGCAGGCGAATCTCGCCGGCTACCGCGCGGTCGTCGACGGCGCCGCCGAGTACGGGCGGGCCATGCCGATGATGATGACCGCCGCCGGCACCGTGCCGGCCGCCCGCGTCTTCGTCATGGGCGTCGGCGTGGCCGGCCTACAGGCCATCGCGACAGCCCGCCGGCTCGGCGCGGTCGTCACCGCCACCGACGTCCGGCCCGCCACTAAGGAGCAGGTCGAATCGCTCGGCGCCAAATTCGTCGCCGTCGAGGACGACGAATTCAAGCAGGCCGAGACGGCCGGCGGTTACGCCAAAGAGATGTCGGCCGAGTACCAGAAGAAGCAGGCGGAGCTGGTCAAGGGCCACATCGCCAAGCAGGACATCGTTATCACCACCGCGCTGATCCCGGGCCGGCCGGCGCCGAAGCTCGTCTCCGAGGAGATGGTGGCGTCGATGAAGCCGGGTTCGGTCCTCGTCGATCTCGCGGTGGAGCGCGGCGGCAACGTCGCCGGCGCCAAGGCCGGCGAGGTCGTCACGAACGATCGCGGCGTGAAGATCGTCGGCCACGTCAACGTGCCGGGGCGGCTCGCCGCCACCTCGTCGAGCCTCTACGCGCGCAACCTCTACGCCTTCGTCGAGACCCTGATCGACAAGGAATCGAAGGCGCTGGCCATCAACTGGGACGACGAGCTGGTGAAGGCCACGAACCTCACCCGAGACGGCTCGGTCGTCCACGCATCCTTCCAGCCCAAGACCGATGGCGCAGCCTCGGAAGCGGCCTCCGTGGGGCTGGCCAAGTCGGAGGCCAGCAAGGCGTCCGGTGCGGCCACCCCGGCAGGCGCGCAGTGAAGCCTGGCCGAGAGGAGTAGCAGAATGGCAAACGTCATCGTCCCTCCCGATCAGGCGGCCGATCAGGCCCGCGTGCTGGCCGACGCCGCGCGCGCAGCGGCCGCGGTGGCGCGCAACGCCGCCGACCAGGCGCAGGTCATCGCCGACGGCATGGGCCACGGGCTCAGCGCCGCCACCGGCGGCGCGGTCGATCCGACCGTGTTCCGGCTCGCGATCTTCGTGCTGGCGATCTTCGTCGGCTACTACGTGGTCTGGTCGGTGACCCCGGCCCTGCACACCCCGCTCATGTCGGTGACCAACGCGATCTCGTCGGTGATCATCGTCGGCGCGATCCTTGCGGTCGGCGTTCCGCTGATCGAGAAGGGCACGGGCCTCGCCCGGTTCTTCGGCTTCATCGGCATCGTACTCGCCAGCGTGAACATCTTCGGCGGCTTCCTCGTCACGCAGCGCATGCTCGGCATGTACAAGAAGAAGGGCTGAGCCGGTGTCAGAAAACGTCTCCTCCCTTCTCTATATCGTCGCCGGCGTCCTGTTCATCATGGCGCTGCGGGGGCTCTCGCACCCCACGACCTCCCGGCAGGGCAACCTGTACGGCATGGTCGGCATGGGGCTCGCCATCCTGACCACGCTGGTCGGCCACCCGCCGGCGGGTGCCGGCGCCTGGATCCTCGTCCTGCTGGGCTTAGGGCTCGGCGGCGGCGCCGGCGCGGTGATCGCCAAGCGCGTGCCGATGACCGCGATGCCGCAGCTCGTGGCGGCCTTCCACTCGCTGGTCGGCCTCGCGGCCGTCTTCGTGGCCGCGGGCGCCCTCTACGCACCGCAGGCATTCGGCATCATCGAGAACGGGCACTTCCACAAGCAGTCGCTGTTCGAGATGGGTCTCGGCGTGGCCATCGGCGCCATCACCTTCACCGGCTCGGTGATCGCCTTCGCCAAGCTCGACGGGCGCATGTCCGGCAAGCCGATCATGCTGCCTCAGCGCCACCTCATCAACGCGCTGCTGGCCGCCGGCCTCGTGCTGCTGATCGCCCTGTTCATCGGCACCGAGTCGAAGGCGATCTTCTGGCTGATCGTCATCGCCTCACTGGTGCTGGGTGGTCTGATCATCATCCCGATCGGCGGCGCCGACATGCCGGTGGTCGTGTCGATGCTCAACTCGTACTCGGGCTGGGCGGCGGCCGGGATCGGCTTCACCCTGGGCAACCTCGCGCTGATCATCACCGGCTCGCTGGTCGGGTCCTCGGGCGCGATCCTGTCCTACATCATGTGCCACGCGATGAACCGGTCGTTCATCTCGGTGATCCTCGGCGGCTTCGGTGGCGACACCGCCGCGGCCGGCACCGGCCAGGTCGAGACCCGGCCCGTGAAGCAGGGTTCGGCCGACGACGCGGCCTACATCATGAAGAACGCCGAGCGGGTCATCATCGTCCCGGGCTACGGCATGGCGGTCGCCCAGGCGCAGCACTCCCTGCGCGAGATGGCCGACATGCTGAAGAAGGAGGGCGTCGACGTGAAGTACGCCATCCACCCGGTGGCGGGCCGCATGCCGGGCCACATGAACGTGCTGCTCGCCGAGGCCAACGTGCCCTACGACGAGGTCTTCGAACTGGAGGACATCAACGGCGAGTTCCCGCAGGCGGACGTCGCCTTCGTGATCGGCGCCAACGACGTCACCAACCCGGCCGCCAAGACCGACAAGGCCTCGCCGATCTACGGCATGCCGATCCTCGACGTGGAGAAGGCCAAGACCGTGCTGTTCATCAAGCGCGGCATGGGCTCCGGCTACGCGGGTGTCGAGAACGAGGTGTTCTTCCGCGACAACACCATGATGCTGTTCGGCGACGCCAAGAAGGTCGTGGACAGCGTGCTGAAGTCGCTCTGAGACCCAGGTCTCCGGCAGCGTCGAGGGGCGGGCAGCGATGCCCGCCCTTTCTCGTTGTGGCGATCGGGTTCACCGTCGCTGTTGCGGCGGGGCGCAAGATTCCCCGCGCCGGCCGGTGTAGGGTGGCGCCCGTGTCGTCCGCTCCGCTCCTCGCCGAATTGCCGCCCTTCCTGGGTGTGGCCGCCTCCGTGACCAGCCGGCGCTGGCAGGAGCGCTGCGGCGGCGCGGCCGTCCAGAATCACATCGCCAAGATGGTCCAGGCCCACGGCCTGCCGGAACTGCTGGCCCGGGTGCTCGCGGGACGCGGGATCGTACCGGAGGCGGCGCCCCGCCACCTCGCGCCGCGCCTGCGGGACCTGATGCCGGATCCGGACACGCTGCTCGACATGGAGGCGGCCGTCCGCCGACTCGTTCGGGCGGTGAAGCGCGGGGAGACCGTGGCGGTTTTCGGCGATTACGACGTCGACGGCGCCGCAAGCGCGGCCCTGCTCGCCGGATACCTCCGCGAGCTGGGTTTGCGCGCGCCGATCCACATTCCCGACCGGATCACCGAGGGCTACGGACCCAACATCGCGGCGATCACCGCGCTCGCGGCCGAGGGCGCGACGCTCCTCGTCTGCGTCGATTGTGGGACGAGCGGCCACGCGCCCCTGGAGGAGGCCGAGAAATCCGGCCTGGACGTCATCGTCCTCGACCACCACGCGGCCTCCGAGGTGCTCCCACCGGCCCGCGCCGTGGTCAACCCTAATCGCCTCGACGACCTCTCGGGCCTCGGCCATCTCTGCGCCGCCGGCATCGTGTTCCTGACCCTGGTCGCGCTGAACCGCGCCCTGCGGCAGGACGGCTTCTTCGGCGGCCATCGTCCCGAACCGCAGCTCACCGACGCCCTCGATCTCGTCGCCCTGGCGACCGTTGCCGACGTCGTGCCCCTCACGGGCCTCAACCGGGCCTTCGTGACCCAGGGCCTCACGGTGATGCGCCATCGCGGCCGCACCGGGCTCGCGGCGCTGCTGGACGCCGCCTCGCTCGGCGAGCCGCCGGAAGCCTGGCACCTCGGCTTCGTCCTCGGGCCGCGCATCAATGCCGGGGGCCGCATCGGCGATTCGGCACTGGGCGCCCGCCTGCTGACCACGGCGGACCCGAGCGAGGCGGCCCGGATCGCCGCCGACCTCGATCGGCTGAACCGCGAGCGCCAGGCGATCGAGGCGCAGGCCGTCCAGGAGGCCGAGGCCGAGATGGACCGGGCGCTGACGCTGGATCCGGCCCGCACCGTGCTGGTGACCGCCAGCGCCGAGTGGCACCCCGGCATCGTCGGCCTCATCGCCTCGCGGTTGAAGGAGCGCTTCAACCGCCCGGCCTTCGCGTTCGCGATCCGCCCGGACGGCACCGCCACGGGGTCTGGGCGCTCGATCCCGGGCGCGGATCTCGGGCTCGCGGTCCGCGCCTGCGTCGAGGCCCGGCTCGCCAGCAAGGGCGGCGGCCACGCCATGGCGGCCGGCGTCACCGTGCGGGCCGACGACATCCCGCGCTTCGAGGCGCACCTGGCGATGCTGCTCGGGGCGAGCGTCGCGGTGGCCCGCGCGGCCGACGCCCTGCTGATCGACGGCGGCCTCAGCGCCGGCGGCGCCACCGCGGAGACGGTCCGGCTGCTGCAGCAGGCCGGCCCGTTCGGCCAGGGCGCGCCCGAGCCGCTCTTCGCGCTGGGCCGGCATCGCCTCGTCGATGCCGGCGTGGTCGGCTCGAACCATGTCAGGGCGCGACTGCGCAGCCGCGACGGTCAGGTGGTCGGGGCGATCTGCTTCCGCGCGGCCGAACGGCCGCTCGGCCTCGCCCTCCTGAACGGGATCGGCCGAGAGATGCACGTGGCCGGGACCCTGTCCTGCGACCGCTGGCGCGGCGCCGAGCGGGCCCAGCTCCGGATCGTCGATCTCGCGCCGTCCGAACCCTGAGACGCCCCAGCGTCAGGTCCCGGCCATCACGAGCGCCCAGAAGCGCTTGTACCGCGTCGTGGGGGCATCGACCCGAGCGATCCCGATCCTGCGGATCTGCGGGAGCAGCATGTTCTTGTTGTGCTCGGGGCTCGCCTTCCAGCGGGCGAGCACCTGTTCCAGGGTCTCGGATCCGGCGCTGAGATTCTCGGCTGCCCAGGATCTCGCGAGACCGGCCGACGCCATGCGCGAGGTGAAGCTGCCGCCGACATCGTGGCTGAGCTGGCCGCGGCGGGCGTTGTTACCGGCCTGGAAGGCCGCCGCCTTCACGAGAGCCAGATCGACCACGACCGGGCTCAGGCCGTGCTGGACCCGGTAGGCCGAGATCGCCGCGGCGGCCGCGACCTCGTCGAGCACGGCGGTGTGCGTCGCGTTCTCGCCAGAGGACTCGGGCAGGACGGAGAGACCGCCGCACCCGGCGAGGGCCAGCAGGAGGGCGGCGGCGATGGCGCGACTGAGTTTGGGCACGGTCCGAACGGCGTTGCGTGAGACGGGATCGCTTCCCTCCGGCGCGGTTGCGGCGAAAGCGCGGCGCGCGGCGCGCCGGCAGGATCCCGCCGACCGGCGTGGCGCCAGAGCCACGCCCGGCCGCGGATCAGGCCGCGAATTCAAGCTGCGGATTCAGGCCGCCAGGGCGCTGCCTTTGAGCATGGAGGGCGCGAAGGCCCGCAGGAGATCCGGATCCAGATGCCCGGCGCTGTCCGTCATGATCGACAGCGCCTCGGCGGGCGAGGCGGGCTGCCGATAGGTCCGCCGCTCGGTCAACGCGGAGAACACGTCGCAGATCGTCACGATCCGCACGAGGTCGGAGATCGCGGGGCCGGACAGCCGATCGGGATATCCTTTCCCGTCCAGACGCTCGTGGTGGTGGCGAACCACGTCGATCACCGCGTCCTCGAAATCGCCGTGCGCCCGGAGCAGATCGGCGCCGATGTCGGGATGGCGCTGCATCAGCCGCAATTCCTCGGCGTTGAGCGGCCCCGGCTTGTTGAGGATCTCCACGGGGATGCGCGCCTTGCCGATGTCGTGCAGGAGCGCCGACCGCACCAGCAGTGCGAGATCGGTCTGACCGAGCCCGATCTGCGAGCCGAACGTGGCGGCATGGCCCGCGACGCCGAGGGTGTGCTGATAGACGCCGATCTCGTGGCGCCAGACCTCGGCAAGCCACTCGGAGATCCCGACCTCGGAGATGGCCGCCAGAACCAGCTCGGTCCCGCGATCCGCGTCGGCGCGCTGCAGCCGGGCCCCGAGGGCGGCGCTGTCGAAGATCTCGGCGACGACGGCGGTCGCGCCCGAGACGCGCTCCAGGAGCCGGCGCTGCCGCAGCTCTGCGGACCGCGTCGCCTCCTCGATCATGGCGAAGACGTTCGCCAGAACGAGTTGCCGGGGCGAGGCGGCCGGCAGCTGACGCAGATAGCGGGTAGCCGGCATGGGTTCGCCGCGCACGAGGACCAGGCGCGGAACCGGCGGTCCAAGGTGGGGGAGGGTCGACTGCACCTTGGCGGTCTGGGCCGGCGGCAGGTCGAGGATGACGAGGTGCGGGCGGCCTGACGGTAGCGGCGCGCCGGGCGGGATCGCCCAGCAGTTCATCACGAGCGCGATGGCACGCTCAAGGGCCGACCGTTCGGACGGGCGGTCCGATACGAGGAGGACGAAGGGGCCGTCCGAGAAAACCGAGGCTGCGCCGAGGGCCAACGCGGTAGCTCCTCGCCCGCACGGTCAACGATCGGTTCACCCTACGCGTAAAATTTGAGGAAAGCGTTACCCCTACGCACTCTCTGGTATCGCGGATCCAGCACTGACTTCAGGCGAGCTTGGCGTTCGCGACGTCGGCGGTCGGCTCGACAGTGTTCCGGGCACGGTCGGCTGAGAGGAAGTCCGCGAACTTGACGGTGAGCAGCGCCTGGCAGGCGGCGAAGGCGACAAAGATGGCGAGGAAGCTGGCGATCATCGGATTCTCCGGCGCGGTCTGGAACCGCCTCATGTTGCGACGCAATGCGTGCCATGCTGCTGCGCAACTTGGTATGCCAGATTACGAATACCGATTATGTCGAACATGCATGGGACGCGCAGATCGAGCCCACAAAGTTCGGATTGTGGCCCAGTCATGCATAAAAATGCACAACTGACCGGCTTTGAAAGGTCGTGGCCTGCCGAACATGCTCTGCACTGCATCAACGCTTGCGCGCGATTTATGTTCAGGCGCGTGCTGAGCTCGTGTGATAGCCGGCGCGGCGATCGAGGGTTCCCCCCGAGCGCCGCTCGCGCCCTTGGCCCATCATCATGCCGCACAGGCACGAGGTGTCGTCCGCGCCGGACGATCCGTCAGGCGAGGACAGAACGGTCGCTCAATCCAGATAATCGCCGTAGGTGTCGACGTGCTGCGCGAGGCCCAGACCGTGCTCGCGCACGAGTCTCTCGGCCAGATCGGCATCACGGGCTTCGAGCGCCGAGATGATGGCGACGTGCTCCCGGATGGAGCGCTCCGCCCGATCGCCTTGCCGGAGCGCGGTGCTGCGGATGCCGCGCACGTGCATGAGCAAATTGCTGGTCAGATCGGCGATCGCCTCGCAGTGACCGAGCGCGATGATCCGCTGATGAAATCGGATGTTCGCGTCCGAATACTCGTCCATGTGTTCGGACGGCTGGCCCTCGAAGAACTCGGGGAAGGATTCGCGCAGTGAGCGGAGCTGGCCGTCGGTGGCGCGCGCGCAGGCGAGCCGTGCCGCCATGCTCTCCAGCGCCGTCCAGGCGTGGATCATGCTGACGATCTCGCGCTTGTTCTTCTTGATCACGAAGACGCCGCGCCGGGCCTCGGAGCGGACGAAGCCTTCCTGCTCGAGAACCGTCAGGGCCTCCCGCACCGGGGTGCGGCTGACACCGAGATCCTGCGACAGCTTGCGCTCGTCGAGCCGCACCTCGTCCGGACGCCCGTAGATGTCCATGTTGGTGATGGCCGTCTTGAGCGCCTCGTAGGCCAATGTCCGGAGACTGGAGCTGGCGACGATGGGCTTCACGCTCAGCGGTTCGGAATTCGACATCCCTCGTCCAGTCAGCTCACACGCATGATGTCTCGCACGCATTCTCTGTCGTGCGCTCTCAAACGACCTAACCCAAACCTTTGCGAGATCCTAGTCGATCGCGGAGCGGTCCCACAGACCTGTGACCATTGCCGGCGCTCGGCACCTGAAAAATTGGCCGCGGCGCGACCATCGCCCGGCGCCTATCCGGGCACGTTCGGGAAGGCGATTTAATCCCCGGTCGCGAACCTGAGTTTTTTTGCAGGTTTGATTGACACCCCGGGATTAAATCAGCACCATCTTGCTGGCATACCGTCGACCATCGGACATCAAGGCCGACTCGGCGCCGGATGCTGCTGTACTGCAGAGATTATTTGCCTGCGGGCCAAGAATTTTTCGAAGAATTCCGATCACGTTGTTCTGACAAGCTGCGCCGTGGCAGGGCATAAGCCCGGCTCGAGCGCGAACGCCGACAAGAATACTGCCAAGAGGGAACGGTATGTCCGAGATCGTCAAACCGGTTGGGCGCGGCCGCTGGCTGCAACTCGCCTTCGGCGTCGTCTGCATGTGCATGATTGCCAATATGCAGTACGGCTGGACCTTCTTCGTGAGCCCGATGCAGGAGCGGCACGGCTGGGATCGCGCGGCGATCCAGGTGGCGTTCACGCTGTTCGTCGTCACCGAGACGTGGCTGGTCCCGATCGAGGGCTGGTTCGTGGACAAGTACGGCCCGCGCATCGTCACGCTGTTCGGCGGCCTGCTCTGCGCCGTCGCGTGGGTGATCAATTCCTACGCGGACTCGCTCACCGTGCTCTACATCGCAGCCGCGATCGGCGGCACCGGTGCAGGCGCGGTTTACGGGACCTGCGTGGGCAACTCGCTGAAGTGGTTCCCCGACCGCCGCGGCCTGGCCGCCGGCATCACCGCCATGGGCTTCGGCGCGGGTTCGGCACTCACGGTCGTGCCGATCCAGGCGATGATCAAGTCCCAGGGCTACGAGGCGGCCTTCTTCTACTTCGGGATCGGGCAGGGCGTGATCGTCATGCTGATCGCCCTGTTCCTGCGCGCGCCGGCCAAGGGCCAGGTTCCGGAAGTCGCCCGGGTCAGCCAGTCGAAGCGGGACTACAAGCCCTCCGAGATGGTCCGCACCCCGATCTTCTGGGTCATGTACGCGATGTTCGTCATGATGGCCGCCGGCGGCCTGATGGCCACCGCGCAGCTCGGCCCGATCGCCAAGGACTTCAAGATCGCCGACGTCCCGGTCTCGCTCCTGGGGATCACGCTGCCGGCGCTGACCTTCGCGGCCACGCTCGACCGGGTTCTCAACGGCGTGACGCGCCCGTTCTTCGGCTGGGTCTCCGACCATATCGGCCGCGAGAATACGATGTTCCTGTCCTTCGCGATCGAGGGCCTGGGCATCTACGCGCTGAGCCAATTCGGCCAGAATCCGATCGCCTTCGTGCTGCTGACCGGTCTCGTGTTCTTCGCGTGGGGCGAGATCTACTCGCTGTTCCCCGCGACCTGCGGCGACACGTTCGGCTCGAAGTACGCGGCGACCAATGCCGGGCTGCTCTACACGGCCAAGGGCACCGCGGCGCTGATCGTTCCCTACACCAGCGTGCTCACGACCATGACCGGAAGCTGGCACACGGTGTTCCTCGCGGCCGCGGCCCTCAACATCCTCGCGGCCCTGCTGGCGCTGTTCGTCCTCAAGCCGATGCGCGCCGCCTACACCAAGAAGCCCGAGGCGGGCCTCGCGCCGGTGCTGGCGCAGTAGCAGGCCCCGATCGCTCGGCGCCGCGGCGCCGAACCGAAGCGAATGAGCCCGGCGCCGTCTTTACGGCGCCGGGCTTCCTGCATACCGGGAACCGGGCCTTCCGGAGATCGGGCATGGACAGGGACGAGCGGATCGCGCGCGAGGGCGTCGTGGCGACGGCGCGGGCACTCGACGCACAGGGGCTGAACCGCGGCACGTCGGGCAATGTCTCGGTGCGCTTCCGCGACGGGCTCCTGATCACCCCGTCGGGCGTGCCCACGGATCGGATCGAACTGGACGACGTGGTCCGGATGGGTCTCGACGGCACCCACGTGCCGGATCGGAAGCCGTCATCGGAATGGCGCTTCCACCGGGACATCCTCGCGTCCCGTCCGGAATTCCACGCCGTGGTCCACGCGCATCCGGTCTACTGCACCGCCTTCGCGATCTGCGGAGAGGCCATCCCGGCGATCCACTACATGATCGCGGCCTTCGGCGGCCCGACGGTACGCTGCGCGCCCTACGCGCCCTACGGCACCGCGGAACTCTCGGACCTCGCCCTCGCGGCGCTCGTCGACCGCAACGTCTGCCTCCTCGCCAATCACGGCATGATCGCGGCCGGGGCGAGCCTGGAGAAGGCCCTGTGGCTCGCCGTCGAGCTGGAGACGCTCTGCCAGCAATACGCCGTCGCGCGGCAGATCGGGACGCCGATCATCCTGTCCGACGACGAGATCGGCACGACGGTCGAGCGCTTCCGCGGCTACGGTCTGAATGCGGCGCGGCGGACCGCGCCGGAGACGACCTGAGGCGCGGCTGACCTAGCGCCCGAGAAACTGACCGACCGCCAGCCCGGCCTCCCGGGCGTACTCGGCGGCCGCGACCTTCTTGCCGCCCTCCGCCTTGACCTTGCGGATCTCGAGCCGCCCGCCCTGCGCGCAGACGCTGAAGCCCTCGTCGTCGACGGCGATCACCTCGCCGGGCTTGCCGACGACGTCGGCGAGCTTGCGGATCCGATGCAGGCCGCAGTCGAAGATCTGGAGCTTCTTGCCGTCGTGCGTGGTCCAGGCACCGGGCGCCGGGTTCGCCGCGCGGATCAGGTTGTAGATCTGCTCGGCGTGGGCCGACCAGTGGATCTCCGCCTCGGCGCCGCGGAACCAGCCCTCGTAGCTCGCGGCGTCCTCGTCCTGATCGATCTCGACATGCTGGCCGGCCACGACGAGGTCGGCCGCCTCGAGCATGGCCTCGACGCCCATCGGGAACAGGTTGTCGAAGTAGACGTCGCCCAGGGTCGCGTCGGCGCCGATCGGGCAGGATTTCTGCAGGATCACCGGCCCCTCGTCGAGGCCGTCGGTCGGCCGGAAGATCGTCAGGCCGGTCTGCAACTCGCCCCGGGCGATCGGCCAGTTGATCGAGGACGGGCCCCGGTAACGCGGCAGCAGGCTCGGATGATACTGGATGGTGCCGTGCTTCGGGATGTTGACGAAGCTCTGCGGCGCGAACTGGAGCACGTAGGCCATGATGCCGATATCGGCGTTCAGGCCGCGCATCGCGTCCTCGGCCTCGGGGCTCTTCAGGCTGGGGAACTGGAAGACCGTCAGCCCCTTCTCGACGGCCGCCGTCTTGAGGACATCCGGCTTGGCACCGGGCTTCTCAGGCGCGCAGAACACCGCCGCAACCTCATCGCCTCGTTTGAGGAACGCCTCCAGGACCGCTTTTCCGAAATCCTGTTGACCGATGAAGGCGATGCGCATGCAGGCTCCTGGGTGTCATCCGGACCCTGAGCGGGGCCGGGGAGAAACGAACCGAACGCGGGCTCGGCGGCGCGACCGTGCCTCGGCTGTCGAACGGCGTCACCCGGAATCCGGGGCCGCGCTTCACGCACGCCCCCGGATTGTAACATCGGCGATCCGGGATCTCGCCCCCGGATCGCCGGAGACCGATCACTCCGCCGCGATCTTCTGGACCGCGCCGATCGCGCCGGACTCGGCGATCTCGCCGACCTCGGCCTCGGAGTAGCCGAGCACGGAGCGCAGGATCTCGTCGGTGTGCTCGCCGAGGAGCGGCGAGCGGGTGACCTCGCTCGGGCTCGCCGAAAGCTTGATGGGGTTGCCGACCGTCAGGTACTTGCCGCGGGTCGGGTGATCGACCTCCACGATGGTGCCGGTCTTCCGCAGGGACTCGTCCTCGGCGATCTCCTTCATCGACAGGATCGGGCCGCAGGGGATGTCGTACTTGTTCAGGGTGTCCATCACCTCGAACTTCGAGACCTTCATCGTCCACGCTTCGATCCGCGTGAAGATCTCGTTGAGATGCGGCAGGCGGGCCTTCGGGGTCGCGTAGTTCGGATCGGTCTTCCAATCCGGCTCACCGATGATGTCGCAGATCGGCTCCCAGACGGCGGCCTGGGTGATGACGTAGATGTAGGAGTTCGGGTCCTGCTCCCAGCCCTTGCAGCGCAGGATCCGGCCCGGCTGGCCGCCACCGGAATCGTTGCCCGCACGCGGGGTCGCCTCGCCGAACGGGATGCCCTCGCCGAACTGGCTGTACTCCCTGAGAGGCCCGTGCGCGAGACGCTGCTGGTCGCGCAGCTTGACCCGGCAGAGGTTGAGCACGCCGTCCTGCATGGCACAGTCGACCTTCTGGCCGAGGCCGCTCTGGGTCCGGTGGTAGAGCGCCGTGACGATGCCGAGGGCTAGGTGCAGGCCGGTGCCGGAATCGCCGATCTGCGCGCCCGTCACCATCGGGATTCCGTCGCGGAAGCCCGTCGTCGACGCGGAGCCGCCGGCGCACTGCGCGACGTTCTCGTAGACCTTGCAATCCTCGTATCGGCCCGGACCGAAGCCCTTCACGGAGGCCAGGATCATCCGCGGGTTGACCTCGTGGATCTTCTCCCAGGTCAGGCCCATGCGGGCGAGGGCGCCGGGCGCGAAATTCTCGACCAGGACGTCGCATTCCTTGATCAGCCGCCAGAGAACCTCCTTGCCCTTCGGGTTCTTCGAGTCGAGCGTGATCGACCGCTTGTTGTGGTTCAGCATCGTGAAATAGAGGCTGTCCACGTCCGGGATGTCCTGAAGCTGCTGACGCGTGGCGTCCCCCGCGCCCGGCCGCTCGACCTTGATGACGTCGGCGCCGAACCAAGCCAGGAGCTGCGTACAGGTCGGGCCGGATTGAACGTGGGTGAAGTCCAGGATGCGGACGCCTTCGAGGGCCTTGGTCATGATCGGTCTCGGAGCTGGAGTCGATTTGGGGATGTCGGAGGGCGGCTCAGGCCGCGCGGGATATCGGTTCGATGCCTGCACGGGCCCGTGTCGCGCGTGCCGCGACTGAGGAGCAGAGGCCTTCCATCCTCGAACGGATCATGTCTGTTCTCCCTCCCACAGCGCGGTCCCGTCGTATCGCGACACCGTCACGCGGACCCGGGGTGACGAGTCCGCCAATTTGTATACCACATGCCATTTGCTGGATGCGAGTGCCTATTGTGGACACCTCCGGCAGCGGCCGATGGCCGACCGTAAGCCGGTGCGGGCTCGCGCTCAACACGCTGCACAGCGTGCATGGGGTCCGGGGCGGCGACCCCTTGGCATTCGCCGACAGGCGGTCCATGATTTCGCCAAAATTGCCCCAGCCGCGGGATGAAAAACGCGTCGCGGCCGTGGGTGAAACGATGCAACGCTGCACGAGGAACGCCCATGCTCGCCAGCACCAGCCTGATCAAGTCGTCCTGGATCGCCGTCGACGTCGCCCACGACCGCGCCGAGCGCGTCCTGGTGGTCGAGACCTACATCGCCGTCAGCCCGCTCGAACCGAATTACGACGCCGCGCAGTACGAGCGGGTGCTCGCCTGCGTTCAGAAGGTGCTCAAGACGCACCCGGAGATCGACCGCGCGTCGATCCTGAGCATGCATCGCGGCTCCGGCTGTACGGCTCTGTTCCGTGACACGCCCGCGAAGCAGCCCGCGGCGGCCTGAGGCGTTCAGGCCTCGCCGCCCTCGGTCGGTCGGGACAGGTCCGGCGGCTCGAGGGCGACGCGGGCCGCGTGGAACCACCAGAGCGGGATGTCGCGATTGGCCTTCGCCAGTTCCGACGCCCATCCCTCCTTGGGCATGACGTCGGCCCGGTCGGCGAACAGGCGCAGCGCCGCCTCCGCGCGTTCCCGTCGGCACCGCTCCTCGATCGCCCGCCGCTCGGCCTCGGCGCGGGCGTCGGTCTGCTCGATGAGGCGCCGGGTCGCGAGATCGTCGGCGTCGAAGGCGAATTGCTGCCAGAAGGCCTCGGCTTCCCGCGCGACATCCCGCTCGCGGCGCAGCGTCGCGAGCGCTTCCTCCGCGGTGTGCCGCGCCGTCTCGGCGGCCTCGGCGCGGGCGACGAGGCGGTTGTTCGCCTCAAGCAGCTCCCGCTCGCGCTCGGGCGACATCCGCTGCCGGCGCAGCACCCGCAGTTCCTCCTCGTCGGCATGGCGGGCGGCCATCAGGTCCGCGAGCGGACCGGCCGCCAGGGCGTCGGCGGATCGGCGATAGTGCTCGCGCAGGCCCGGGTGGCGGGCCTCAAGGTCCGTGTCGGTCCAGGCGGCGCGATCCTCCCCGTCCGTCCGCTCGCAATCGTACAGAGCCTGCGCCAGGGCTTCGCGCAGGTCGTCCGGAAATCGTGCCGCGGCGTGTCCGTTCATGAACCTGCATTCGCGTTGAGCGATCGACAGAACCTAGAACGCGCGCGACCGCCGGGAGAGACCGTCGCTGTGTGACGAACGCGTTTTTTTTCGACGCGGCTCGGCCGCGCGGCGGCGGCGATACGCGCCTGTCCACCGAGGCATTCCGGCCGGGATGACAGCGTCCCCGTCATCCAGCCTCTGGCGCGCATCCTGTCTGCCGGTCTCGTCTGACCGGGGTCGCGGAGGATCATCGCTGACCCTGCTTGCCTGAGCCTGTGTGGTGCGCACCGGGATGCCGATCGCGGTGGCCGATCCGTTCGGGTCCCGGCGCCGGTCTCGGTGCTCGCCGACGCGGCTCGATGTTCGGGAGCTTCATGCGTCTCGGAATCGCGATAGCGCCGACGGATGAGCCGGGATACATCGCGAGGAGGTTCCTTCACGCGTCGATCGCAGTCGATGGTCCATACTGGCTACAATCCGGCGCTGGTCGCCCTGTCGATCGGCCTCGCGGTCTTCGCGTCCTACACCGCGCTGGACCTGGGCGCGCGGATCCGCGGGCCCGTCGCGGGACCGCGCTGGCCGTGGATCGCCGGCGCCGCCCTCGCCATGGGCGGGGGCATCTGGTCGATGCACTTCATCGGCATGCTGGCCTTCGAGATGGGCCTGCCGGCCGCCTACGATACCGGGCTCACGCTCCTGTCCCTCGCGATCGCCGTCGCGGCGACCGGCGCCGCCTTCCTGTGGGTGGCGCGCGTCGGCGAGGGGACCGGCAGCCTTCTCGTCGCCGGCCCGCTGATGGGCCTGGGCGTCGCAGGCATGCACTACACCGGCATGGCGGCGCTGCGGATCCCCGGCGACCTCGCCTATAGCCCGGCGATCATCGCGCTCTCGGTGGCGATCGCCGTGACCGCGGCGACCGCCGCCCTGTGGCTCTCCTTCCGGCAACACGGCGTCTGGCAGAAGCTCGTCGCGGCCTGCGTGATGGGCCTCGCGGTGGCGGGCATGCACTACACCGGCATGGCGGCGGCGACGATCACCGCCGAGGCGGGCGGCGCCCACGCCGCCCACGCGGTGACCAGCGCCCCGGCTCAGCAGAACCTCGCCCTCTACGTCGCCGGTGCCACGTTCCTCATCCTGTTCCTGGCGATGCTCGCCTCGTCGCTGGACCAGCAGCGCGTGCAGCGCGAGCTCCAGGCGAGCGAGGCGCGGTTCCGGGCCGCCGTGCAGGCCGTGCGCGGCGTGCTCTGGACCAACGATGCGACGGGCCGGATGCTCGGCGAGCAGCCGGGCTGGAGCGCGATCACCGGTCAGACGCGGGCGGAGTATCAGGGCTACGGCTGGGCCGACGCGGTCCATCCCGACGACATGGAGGCCTCCGTCGAGACGTGGAACGCGACCGTCCGGGCGCGGCGCACCTACGTCCACGAGCACCGGGTCCGGGTCCGCGACGGGACGTGGCGACACTTCGCGATCCGCGCCATCCCGGTCCTCGACGCGCGCGGCGAGATCCGCGAGTGGGTCGGCGTCCACACGGACATCACCGAGCAGCGTCAGGCCGAAGCCGACCTGCGCGAGTCCAACGAGGAGATCCAACGCTACGCCTACATCGTCAGCCACGACCTGCGCGCGCCGCTGGTCAACGTGATGGGATTCACGAGCGAGCTGGAGGCGACCCGGACCGAGGTCGCCGCGGCCCTCCGGGATCACCCCGCGGCAGAGCGGCTCGACGCCGATTTCGGCGAGGCGCTCGGCTTCATCAAGGCGGCGGTGAACCGGATGGAGGGGCTGATCGCCGCCATCCTCAAGCTCTCGCGAGAGGGCCGGCGACAATTCTCGCCCGAGGCCCTCGACATGATGAGCGTGCTCCGCGGCGTGGCCGATGCCCAGCGGCATCAGGCGGAGGCGGTCGGGGCCACGGTGACGATCGCCCGCGACCTGCCCGAGATCGTCGCCGACCGGCTCGCGATCGAGCAGGTCTTCGGCAACCTGCTGGACAACGCCGTGAAATATCTCGACCCGAGCCGGCCCGGACGGATCGCCGTCACGGCCAAGGCCGTGGGCGAACGCGGCGTCTGCTTCTCCGTCGCCGACAACGGCCGGGGGATCGCCGCGCGGGACCATGCCCGCGTCTTCGAACTCTTTCGCCGATCGGGCGCCCAGGACCGCCCGGGCGAGGGGATCGGTCTCGCCCACGTGAAGGCGCTGGTGCGCTCGTTCGGGGGCCGGATCGAGATCCGTTCAGAACTCGGTGTGGGCACGACGTTCGACGTGACCTTGCCGCACGGGACAGCTACAGCGGTCCGGATCGACCCCGAACCGGCGCCCATCGCCGCCTAATGAGCGTGGAGCGGCCCGTGCACCCCGTCAGCATCGTGATGATCGAGGATGACGAGGGCCATGCGCGCCTGATCGAGCGCAACATCCGACGCGCCGGCGTCAACAACGACATCGTGCCGTTCCGCAACGGCACTTCGGCGCTGGACTATCTGCTCGGGCCGGACGGCTCCGGCGAGGCGAGCGCCCGACGGCACCTGCTGATCCTGCTCGACCTCAACCTGCCGGACATGACCGGCCTCGACATCCTCGAGAAGGTGAAGGCGAACCCGCACACGCGTCGGTCCCCGGTGGTTGTCCTGACCACGACGGACGACAGCCGCGAGATCCAGCGCTGCTACGACCTCGGGGCCAACGTCTACATCACCAAGCCGGTGAGCTACGACGGCTTCGCGAACGCGATCCGCCAGCTCGGGCTGTTCTTCTCGGTCATGCAGGTTCCGCAGAACCCATGACCGCTCGGCGTGCCAGCGGGGACGGCACCGCCGCGGCGGCACGCATCCTCTACATCGACGACGATCCCGGCCTCGGCCGCCTGGTCCGGCGCGCCCTCGAGGCGCGCGGCTACGCGGTCGAGCTCTGTCCCGACGGCGCGGCGGGGCTGGCGCGGCTCGCCCAGGGCGGGATCGACGCCGTCGCCCTCGACCACCACATGCCGGGACAGACGGGCCTCGACCTGCTGCCCGAGATCCGCGCGCTGCCCGAGGCGCCGCCGGTCATCTACGTGACCGGCTCCGAGGACAGCCGCGTCGCCGTGGCGGCCCTGAAGGCCGGAGCGGTGGACTACGTCTGGAAGGACGTCCAGGGTCAGTTCCGCGAGCTGCTCGGCGAGGCCGTCGCCACCGCCCTCCGGCAGGAGAGCCTGCGGCGCGACAAGGAGCGGGCCGAGGCCGAGATGCGCGAGGCGCGCGACCGCGCCGAGCTGCTGCTGCGCGAGGTCAACCACCGCGTGGCCAACTCCCTGGCCCTCGTCGCCGCCCTGGCGCACATGCAGCGCAACGCCGTCACGGACCCGGCCGCCAAGGCGGCGCTCGACGAGATGCAGGCCCGGATCTCGGCGATCGCCGGCATCCACCGCCGCCTCTACACGTCCGACGACGTCGAATCCGTCGAGCTCGACGCCTACCTGCAGAGCTTGGTCGAGGAGTTGCAGGCCGCCATGCGGGCGAGCGGGCGCGACCACGCGATCCGCCTTCGTGCCGCGCCGGTGCGGCTCTCGACCGACAAGGCCGTGTCGGTCGGCGTGGTCGTGACCGAACTCGTGACCAACGCCTACAAGTACGCCTACCCGGTCGGCACGTCGGGCGAGATCCGCGTCGCGGTCGAGCGGGACGCCGCCGACACCGTGCTGCTCGCCGTCGAGGATGACGGTATCGGCTGGACCGGGGAGGGCGAGGTCCGCGGCACCGGTCTCGGGTCGCGCATCGTGCGCGCCATGGCGTCGAACCTGCGCTCGGCCCTGTCGTATGCCCCCCGAAGCGCCGGGACGCGCGCCGTCCTCGCGTTCCAGGCCTGAGCGTCCGGATCTAGCCGCCGGCTCGCCCGGCGATGCGGTCGAGGGCCTCGAGCATCGGCGCCAGGGCGTCCTCGTCGAGTTGCTGGAAGCCCAGCGCCCGGCTCATGAACAGACCGAGGATGGCGAAGTACAGGACCGAGCCCTCGCCCGGGGGAGCGCCCTCGATCCGTCCGAGCTGGTCCAGCTGATCCGCGACGAACGCCTGGAAGTCTTTCTGCGCCTCCGGTGACTCCATCGATGCCAGGAGGAGTGCGCGCGCCGCTTCGTTGTCGTCGCAGTAGTGCCCGCGGATATGCGCCACCATCGCCCTGGGAAGCTGCGACGGGCCGGCCGGTATCTCCCGCGCGCAGGCGTCGATCTCCGCGCGCACGTCCGCGAGCTTGCGGGCGACCAGCGCCCCCACCAGCGCGTCCTTCGACGCGTAATGGTGCAGGACGCCGCCTTTGCTCAGCCCGGCCTCGGCCGCGACCGCGTCGATGGTCAGCCCGCGGACGCCTCCCTTCAGGAGAACGGCCGCGGCCGCCTCCAGGATGATCTCGGGGCGCGCCGCCAGTCGCTGTCGCTTCGCCTGCATCACGGACCTGCACTAAAAACCGTCTGGACGGTATGTAACGGATGGCGTAGGAACGCGCCACGCAATTCGCACGAGTCGCGCCGACACGGTCGATCGCATGAACCGCATCGCCTTCCTTCCATCGGCATCCGCGCTGCTGATGTTAACCACGCTCGCGTCGATCGGGTGCGCCCAGGCCGCGCCCGAGACGGCGCTCGACTCCGCCGTGGCGCGCGTGCGGGTCGTGCAGGCGCGTCGCACACCGATGGCGCTCGACGTGGTGGTGACCGGCGATGTCCAGGCCCAGGCGCAGGTCAACGTCTCGTTCCGGACGAACGGGAAGGTCGCCGAGCGGCGCGTCGAGGTCGGCGACCACGTCTCGGCCAATCAGGTCCTTGCCGTCCTCGAACCCCTGACGCAGCAGGCGAATCTCGACAACGCCAAGGCCGCCCTGGCTTCGGCCGAGGCGCTGCTGACGCAGGCGAAGATGTCGTACGAGCGCCAGAAGCAGCTCCTGGCCGGCGGCTTCACGACCCGCTCGACCTACGACAACGCCGAGCAGGAGCTGCGCACCACGCAGGCGGCGGTCGACTCGGCCAAGGCGGCGCTGGGAACCGCGCAGGAGCAGTTCTCCTATACCGAGCTGCGCGCGGGCGTGTCCGGCGTGGTGACGAGCCGCAGCTTCGAGGTCGGCCAAGTGGTCCAGTCGGGCCAGACCGTGCTGGTCGTCGCGCAGGACGGGCCCCGCGACGCGGTCTTCAACGTCTACGAATCGCTGCTGGCCCAGCCGCCGGCCGGCGACACCGTCGCGGTGGCGCTGCAGTCGGACCCGTCCGTCACCGCGGTCGGGACCGTGCGGGAGATCTCTCCCACCGTGGATGCCGCCAGCGGCACGGTCCGCGTCAAGATCGGCCTTAAGTCGACGCCCGCCGCCATGGGGCTCGGCGCCGTCGTGATCGGCCGCGGGCGCTTCGCACCGCACGAATCGGTGATCCTGCCCTGGTCGGCGCTCTACCGCTACGACGGGAAGCCCTCGGTGTGGGTCTACGATCCGGACCGGAAGACCGTCTCGGTCCGCGCGGTGGAGATCGATCGCTTCGGCCCCGATATCATCGCGCTGAAGCGCGGCGTCGAGCCGGGCGAGCGCGTGGTCGTCGCCGGCATCCAGTTCCTGCGTCCCGGCCAGACGGTCGCGGCCGCCGAGATCGGAGACCGCCCATGACGGCGCGCGCGTATCTCGTCCTGGGCCTCCTCGCGACGGCACTGGCCGGGTGCAACGGTCACGGCGAGGAGGAAGGCGAGGCCGCGGCGGCCCCGGTCCGTCCGGTGCTGACGCAGGTTGTCGTACCGAGTGACACCGTCACGTTCGGGCCGTTCGCCGGCACGATCGAGCCGCGCTACCAAGCGCAGCTCGGCTTTCAGATCCCCGGGCGCATGGTCGCGCGGGACGTGACGATCGGCGACCTCGTCACCCGCGGCCAGCGCCTCGCGGCCCTCGACACCATCGTGACCCGTTTCGACCTGACCCGCGCCGAGGCCGACTTGGCCGACGCGAAGGCGCAGGCCGAGAACGCAGAGGCCGCGGAGTCGCGGACCCGGCGCCTGATGACCGGCAACGCCGTCTCCCAGGCGACGCTCGATCAGGCTGTCGCCAAGCGCGAGACCGCCCGGGCCCGGGTGGATCAGGCGATGGCGAGCCTCCAGAAGGCCCGCGACCAGATGGGCTACACTGAGCTGAAGGCCGAGTTCGACGGTGTCGTGACCCAGCGCCTCGCCGAGGTCGGCCAAGTGCTCAGCGCCGGCCAGGGCGTCGTGACCGTGGCGCGGCCCGACGTCCGCGAGGCGGTGGTCGACATTCCCGAGGCCCATGTCGGGGCTCTGCCGTCGGACGGCGTGTTCACCGTCGCGCTCCAGAGCGCGCCGGAGCTGACGGCGCGCGGGCGCGTCCGCGAGATCGCGCCCCTCGCCGAGTCGGGGACGCGGTCCAAGCGCATCCGGATCACCCTGGACGATCCCGGCCCGGCCTTCCGGCTCGGCGCGACCATCAACGTGTCGCTCATGCGCAAGGTCGCGCCCACCGTCCTTCTGCCCGCCTCGGCGCTGCTTGAGGACGGTGACCGCCGCTCGGTCTGGGTCGTCTCGCCCGACGGGAAGTCGGTAGCGCGCCGCGACGTCACCGTGGCGGCGCGGGACAACGCCGAGGACGGCCGCGTCGCGGTCGTCGCCGGCCTGAAGGCCGGCGAGCGCGTCGTGGTCGCGGGCGTCCACGTCATCAAGGAAGGCCAGGCCGTGCGCCTGACCGACGGCGCCGTCTGATCCGGCCGCACGGGGTTTTCGCGTGAAGGACTTCAACCTTTCCGACTGGGCGCTCGGGCACCGCTCGTTCGTCTGGTTCCTCATGCTGGTCTCGCTGATCGCGGGCCTGATGGCCTACACCCGCCTCGGCCGTGAGGAGGATCCGCCCTTCACCATCAAGACCATGGTGGTGCAGACCACGTGGCCGGGCGCGACCATCAAGGACACCCTCGATCAGGTCACCGACCGGGTCGAGAAGGAGCTCCAGCAGCTCAACGGCCTCGACTTCGTCCGCAGCTACACGACGCCCGGATCGTCGACAGTCTTCGTCCAGTTCCGCGACACGCTGAAGAAGAACGAGATCCAGCCGGCCTTCTACCAGGTCCGCAAGCGGCTCGGGGACATCAAGGGTCAGTTCCCGGAGGGCGTGCAGGGTCCGTTCTTCAACGACGAGTTCGGCGACGTCTACGGCAATATCTACGCGTTCACGGCCGACGGCCTGACGCACCGGCAGCTGCGCGACTACGTCGAGGGCATCCGCACCGAGGTCCTGCGGGTGCCCAATATCGGCAAGACCCAGCTGATAGGCACGCAGGACGAGACGATCTACCTCGACTTCTCCACCCGGAAGCTCGCCGGCTACGGCATCGATTTCCAAGCCCTGATCAAGGCCCTGCAGGCGCAGAACGCGGTCTCGGCCTCCGGCGTGGTGCAGGCCGGGCCGGAGCGCATCTCGCTGCGGGTCAGCGGCTCCTTCGCCTCCGAGGCCTCGCTCCAGGACTTCAACCTGCGGGTCAATGACCGTTTCTTCCGCCTCGCCGACATCGCCGAGATCAGCCGCGGCTACGAGGATCCGCCCGCACCGCTGTTCCGGGTGGACGGCAAGCCCGCGATCGGCCTCGCCATCGCGATGCGTCCGGGCGCCAACCTGCTGCATTTCGGAGAGGCGCTGAAGGAGCGCATGCGCGCCATCGAGGCCACCCTGCCGCTCGGTGTCGGCGTCCATCTCGTGTCGGACCAGCCCAAGCAGGTCGAGCACGCGGTCGGCGGCTTCACCCAGGCGCTGGTCGAGGCCGTCATCATCGTGTTGGGCGTGAGCTTCGTGAGCCTCGGCGTCCGGGCCGGCCTCGTCGTCTCCGTGTCGATCCCGCTCGTGCTGGCGATCGTCTTCGTCGTCATGCAGATCATGGACGTCACGCTCCAGCGCATCTCCCTCGGCGCGCTGATCATCGCGCTCGGCCTCCTCGTCGACGACGCCATGATCACCGTCGAGATGATGGTGGCCCGCCTGGAGCGGGGTGACACGCTGCGGAAGGCCGCCACCTTCGCCTACACGTCGACGGCGTTCCCGATGCTGACCGGGACGCTCGTGACGGTGGCGGGCTTCCTGCCGATCGGCTTCAACGGCTCCGGCGCCGGCGAGTACACCTACTCACTGTTCGTGGTGATCGCGGCCTCGCTGCTGGTCTCCTGGGTCGTGGCGGTCCTGTTCGCGCCGCTCGTCGGCGTCACGCTGCTGCCGAAGACCATGAAGCACCACACGGAGAAGGAGGGGATCTTCACGCGCCTGTTCGTCTGGGCGCTGCGGCTCGCCATGCGCTGGCACTGGACGACAGTGGTGGTCTGCCTCGGGCTGATGGCGGCGGCCATCGTCGGGATGGATCACGTGCAGCAGCAGTTCTTCCCGTCCTCGGACCGGTCCGAGGTGCTGGTGGACCTGACCCTTCCGCAGAACGCCACCATCGCCGAGACCCGGGCGCAGATGGACCGGTTCGAGGCGAACCTGAAGGACGATCCGGACGTGACGAGCTGGTCGTCCTACGTCGGCGAGGGCGCGGTGCGCTTCTACCTCCCGCTCGATCAGCAGCTCGCCAACGCGTTCTTCGGCCAGATCGTCATCGTCACGAAGTCGCTGGAGGTGCGCGACCGCGTGATGGCGCGCCTGCAGACGATCGGCCTGCGCGACTTCGTCGGCACCGACGTGCTGGTGCAGCCCCTGAGCCTCGGGCCGCCCGTGGGCCGGCCGGTGCAGTACCGCCTCAGCGGCCCGAACATGGAGACGGTGCGCCGCCTGTCGCTCGACCTCGCCAACGTGGTGGCGGCCGACAAGCGCCTCGACGTGCCGACCTTCGACTGGAACGAGCCCGGCAAGGTGCTGCGCGTCGAGATCCTCCAGGACAAGGCGCGCCAGCTCGGCGTGACCAGCCAGGACGTCGCCGGCATCCTGAACGGGATCGAGGGCGGGCAGGCGATCACGCAGGTCCGAGACTCGATCTACCTCGTCAACGTCGTCGGCCGCGCCCGCGCCGCCGAGCGGTCCTCGCTGGACACGCTGCAGTCGCTGCAGGTCGGTCTCGCCAACGGCACGGTGGTGCCGGTGCTCGCCTTCGCGCGGATCGGCTACGATCTCGAGCAGCCGATCGTCTGGCGCCGCGACCGCCTCCCGACCGTGACGGTGCGCGCCACGATCCACGACGCGACCCAGCCGGCCACCATCGTGGCCGCCCTGCAGCCCGGCCTCGACGCCTTCATCAAGGCCCTCCCGGAGGGCTACACGGTCCAGACCGGCGGCGCGGTCGAGGAATCCGCCAAGGGCCAGGGCCCGATCGCGGCCGTAGTCCCGGTCATGCTGCTGGCCATGGCGTTCCTGCTGATGATGCAGCTCCAGAGCTTCGGCCGGATGCTCCTCGTCTTCACCGTGGCGCCGCTCGGCCTGATCGGCGTGGTGCCGGCGCTGCTCCTGTTCGACAAGCCGATGGGCTTCGTCGCCATCCTGGGCATCCTGGCGCTCATCGGGATCATCATCCGCAACGCGGTGATCCTGGTGAGCCAGATCGAGGAGTTCCGGGCCGAGGGGATGGCGCCCTGGCAGGCGGTCTTCGAGGCGACCCACCACCGCATGCGGCCGATCCTCCTGACCGCCGCCGCGGCGAGCCTGGGCCTGATCCCCATCGCCCGCGAGGTGTTCTGGGGGCCGATGGCCTTCGCGATGATCGGCGGGATCCTGGCGGCGACCTTCCTGACGCTCCTGTTCCTGCCCGCGCTCTACGTCGGCTGCTACCGTATCCGCCCGGAGACGGGCGGCGCGCCGGCGGCCCACGCCGGCTGATCGGCCGGCTCACGCGATCGCGGCGCCCGCGGGCGCCGCGAGGAACGGTCGGCCCGCCCCTCCGCCCCCTCAGGGCGGGCCGACCGTGACCAAGTTTCACGCGGGCTGGACCGCACCGCCGGAAACCCGGCGGTACTCCCGCGCGTAGGGTGCGACGGAAACGAGGACCGTCTTGCCCATGAACGCCTTCATCGCCGTCGTCCTGGTCTGCGCCAACGGGATCGCCCAGGATTCCTGCACGGACGCCCAGGCGCTCGAGGTCCGCAAGGTCCGGGTCGCCAACGAACTCGGCTGCGCCACCGGCTGGCAGGAGATCATCGCCCGCACCGAGCTGCGCGAGGAGATCGGCAAGACCGCTTACCTGAAGACCGAGTGCCGCCGGGTGAAGGAGCCGCGGTGACGCACGCGGCGGCCGCTACTTCTCGTACTTGATGTAGGCGAAGCGCGGATCGGTCGGGGTGCCCTCGAGCCCCTGTCCCTCCAGGCCCGGCTGCCAGGAGACGACCTCCTCGATCTTCCGGGCGAGGGCGAAATCCTTGTCGGTGATGCCCTTGGCCGCGTGGTTCATCAGCCGGACCTCGACCCAGGCGTAGGAGGCCGTGATGTCCGGATGGTGCCACGCCGCCTCGGCGAGGTGGCCGACCGTGTTGATCACCATCAGGGTGCTCTTCCAGCCGGACGTCTTGTAGGTGCGCCGGATCCACCCGTCCTCCAGCCGCCAGGCGGGCAGCTCGGCCTTCAGCCGCGCCTCCACGGTCGCGTCGTCCAGTGCGCCCTCGCGTCGCTCGCTCATGATCCATCTCCGATGAAACCGTCGCGGCCGAGGGTGCCGCCGCGGCCGGTTGCGCGCAAGCGTGTTTGCCACGGTGGACTGAAACCGGTGTGAGCCCTATGACCTTTTGGCAATGGCGTCCGGCTCGATCGGCACTCCAGTCTGCCGCCGCTGAAGACTGCGCAATACGATGGGAGAAGGCGTGATGCTGTCACGGCGCGCGATGCTCGCCGGGAGCCTGCTCGGCGGCCTCGGCCTGCGGGCGGCGCGCGCCGACGTGCCGACGATCCGCCTCGGCAGCCTGCCCTTCGGCACGTCCACCTGGGAGGCGGCGGTGATCAAGGCCCGCGGCCTCGACACGGCCAACGGCTTCGAGCTCGACGCGGTCAAGCTCGCCGGCAACGACGCGGCCCGGATCAGCTTCATCGGCGGGCAGGTCGACACGATCATCGGCGACCTGCTCTGGGCTGCCCGCCTCGGCAACGACGGCCAGGCGGTCCGCTTCATCCCGTACTCGACCTCCGAGGGCGGCGTGATGGTGCCGGGCGGCAGCCCGGTGAAGAGCCTCAAGGATCTCGCGGGCAAGCGCCTCGGGGTGGCGGGCGGCCCCCTGGACAAGAACTGGCTCCTCCTCCGGGCACAGGCCAAGGACGCGGCCGGCATCGACCTC
Organism: Methylobacterium sp. yr668; assembly: GCF_900116245.1. NCBI lineage: Bacteria > Pseudomonadati > Pseudomonadota > Alphaproteobacteria > Hyphomicrobiales > Methylobacteriaceae > Methylobacterium > Methylobacterium sp. yr668. The sequence continues at coordinate 163,389 of NZ_FOZY01000008.1, forward strand.
GAGCAGGCCGCCGAGATCGCCTACGGCGCCCCGCCGCTGATCACGCTGAAGCTGGAGCAGGGCGCCCTCGACGCGGCGCTGACCTACTGGACCTACTGCGCCCGCCTCAAGGCCAAGGGCTATCGGCAGCTGGTCGGGGCCGAGGACATCATGCACGCCCTCGGGGTCCCGGGCGACGTGGCGCTGATCGGCTACCTGTTCCAGGACGCCACCGTGAAGGAGAAGCCCGCGGCCGTGGCGGCCTTCGCCCGGGCCTCGCGCGCCGCCAAGGACATGCTCGCCTCCGACCCGAGCACGTGGGAGATCGTGCGCCCGCTGATGGCGGCGGAGGACGAGGCGACCTTCGAGGCCCTGAAGCACGATTTCCTGGCCGGCATTCCGCGCCGCTCCATCGCGGAGGAGCGCGCCGACGCCGAGAAGCTCTACGCGGTGATGGCGCGGCTCGGCGGCGCCCGCCTCGTCGGAAAGGGCAACGCGCTCCCGCCGGACCTCTACTACATCGGCCGCAATGGTTGAGGCGGCCGCCCGGCGGGCGCGCGTGTCGACCGTCAAGACTATCAGGATCATCGGGACCGCATGGGCGCGCTGACCCGTATCGCGTCCCTGGCCGTGCTCCTCGCCGCCTGGCAGTTCGCCGCGATGGAGGCGGGCTCGCGCCTGCTGCCGGCGCCCCTCGCGGTGCTGCGCTTCATCGTTCAGGAGGCGGAGCGCGGCGACCTCGCGCACAACGTGGGCATGACGCTGCTCCGCGTGGCGATCTCCTTCACCGTGGCGATGGTCCTCGGCGTCCTCCTCGGCGTCGCGCTCGGACGGTCCAAGGCCGCCGACCTCACCCTCGACACGCCGCTGCTCGTCCTCCTGAACACGCCCGCCCTGGTGATCACGGTCCTGGCCTATGTCTGGGTCGGCCTCACCGAGACCGCCGCGATCCTGGCGGTGGTGCTCAACAAGCTGCCGAACGTCGCGGTGATCGTGCGCGAGGGCGCGCGGAATCTCGATCCCGGGCTCGACGAGATGGCCCGCGCCTACCGGCTCGACCGGCGCAGCTGGGCCCGCGACATCCTGATCCCGCAGCTCCAGCCCTACATGGTCACGGCGGCGCGGTCGGGTCTCTCGCTCGCCTGGAAGATCGTGCTGGTCGTGGAGCTGCTCGGGCGCCCGGACGGGGTCGGCTTCGCGATCAACTACTACTTCGTCCAGAGCACCGACGTGGCGGCCATCATCGGCTACAGCCTCGTCTTCATGGCCGTGATGATCGGCATCGACGTCCTCCTCCTCCAGCGGCTCGAAGCCTATGTCCGTCGCTGGCGCTGAGCCCGTCCTCCAGGTCGCGATCGCGTCGAAATGGTACCGGCCCGCCCGGGCCGAGGCGGTCGAGGCCGTCCGGAACCTGACCTTCAGCGTCGGCGCCGGGGAGATCGTCTGCCTGATCGGGCCGTCGGGCGCCGGCAAGACCACCACCCTGCGGATCCTGCTCGGCCTCGACACCGCCTTCGAGGGCCGCGTCTCCGGCGCGGACCTGGCGGGCATCGTGTTCCAGGAGCCGCGGCTGCTGCCCTGGCGCAGCGTCGAGCACAACGTCCGCCTCGGCCTGCCCCGGGCACGGCGCGGGCGCGATCTCGACGATCTGTTCGCGCGGCTCGGCCTGACGGCGTGGCGGACGCGCTACCCGAAGGCCCTGTCGCTGGGCATGCAGCGGCGCGTGGCGCTGGCGCGCGCCCTGGCCGACGGCCCGCGCGTCCTCGTCCTCGACGAACCGTTCGTGTCCCTCGACGACGCCGCCGCCGCGGAGCTGCGCGGCCTCGTGGTGGACACGGTGGACCGGGCCGGCATGAGCGTGCTGATGGTGACGCACAACGTCGCCGAGGCGATCGGGATCGCAGACCGGCTGCTCCTCGTGTCGCGGCGCCCGGCCAGTCTCATCGCCGACGTCCGCCTCGACCGGCCGCGCCGGGAACGCGACCGCGCCTGGGCCGAGGCGACGCGGGCGAACCTCGCCGCGCAGCATCCGGAGATCATCGCGCAGTGACGCGTGTCGCGCCGGCCGTTCGGCCGATGCAATCGGTCCAGATCGGCCACTGCGTTCAGCGCACCTCCCGAACGGATCGTTGAACCTCCCTCCATCTCAAACTCGGACGATCCCCGGCCAGGCAGGCCATCCCCCCGCGGGACCCGATTGGCGTAGGGGCGCCCGAGGGAGGTGCGGATCAGTATCGGCGGGTCGTTCGCGCGGGCGGTCCTCGGCGGTCTCGCGCACGCGGCGCGGGAGGTGCTGCAACGCGGCACCTTCAGCGACGCGGCGGAGGCCGTGTCGGGCAGCGGGGCAAAAGCCTACAGGGCTGAAGAGCCGCGGCAGGCGCGACCGCTCGGGATCGCTGCCGCACGGCGGGAGATCCTGCGGCGAGCATGCACCGATCGACCCGGATACGCGAGTTGCGGCGAAGGACCGGGCGGCACGGTTTGTCATCGCGTCGCGATACGGACGAGAACGCCGCCGCTATACCGGTGCTCTCGTCGAACCGGCCCACCCGAGGTCGGCCCCGCGCCGCGATGAACGCCGGACCGGCCGGCCGCGGAGCCTTGTCGAATCCAGAGCGTCCCGATGTCCCGCACATCCCCCTCGGCCATCGACCGCGCGCCCGTCGCCGACCGGTCGGGCACCGGCAACGTGGTCAGGCTGGCCGTCGCGCAGGCCCTCGCCGGCGCGAACTCGACCGTCGTGTTCGCGACGGGCGCGGTCGTCGGCAACATGCTCGCGCCCAGCAAGGTCCTGGCCACATTGCCGATCTCGATCTTCGTGGTCGGGATGGCCGCCTGCGCCCTTCCGACCGGCAGCATCGCCAAGCGCCACGGGCGCCGCACCGTCTTCATGGTCGGCACCGGGTGCGGCGTGCTCGTCGGCCTGCTCTCGGCCTGGGCGATCGTCGCGGCCAGTTTCTGGCTGTTCTGCGCGGCGATGTTCCTCGGGGGCGCCTACGCGGCCGTGGTCTTCTCGTTCCGCTTCGCCGCCGCGGATTGCGTTCCGGCCGACCGCCGCCCGCGGGCGCTGTCGGCCGTCATGGCCGGCGGCGTCTTCGGCGGGGTGATCGGGCCGCAGCTCGTCACCCACACCATGGACCTGTGGCCTCCCTACCTGTTCGCCGCCACCTTCCTGGCCCAGGCCGCCGTCGCCGCCGCGGCCGCCCTGATCCTGGCGGGCGTTCGCCTGCCGCGGCCGGCCGCCGGGTCCGTCTCGGGCGGACGACCGCTGGCCGTCATCCTCGCGCAGCCGCGCTTCGTGATCGCGGTGATCTGCGGGGCCGTGTCCTACCTCCTGATGAACTTCGTCATGACGGCCGCCCCGCTGGCCATGCGCCTGTGCGGCCACGCGCAGGAGGATGCCAATCTGGGCCTGCAGTGGCACGTCATCGCCATGTACGGCCCGAGCTTCTTCACCGGGCGGCTGATCACGCGCTTCGGCGCGTCCCGCGTGGTGGCGACCGGCCTCACCTTGACGGGGGCGGCCGCGCTCGTCGGACTCGCGGGCGCGGACGTCGGGCATTTCTGGCTGTCCCTCATCCTCCTCGGCGTCGGATGGAACTTCGGCTTCGTCGGCGCCTCCGCGATGGTGCTGGACTGTCATCGCCCGGAGGAGCGGACGCGGGTGCAGTCGATCAACGACTTCATCGTGTTCGGAATGGTGGCGGTCGGTTCGTTCTCGTCCGGGGGCCTGCTGACGAGCTACGGCTGGGACACGGTTCTCTGGGTGTCCTTCGCGCCCTTGGCGCTGGCCGCGACGGCGCTCGCGCTCACGACAGGGCGCGGCGCGAAGGCGTGGTAGCCTGGATCGTCCCTCGCGGTCGCAGAGCCCGTCGATGAACCCTCGATCAGTTGCGCATCTTCGTGGCGGTCGCAGAGCGTCAGCACGTCACCCGCGCGGCCGAGGCCTTGAACATCGTGCAGTCCGCGGTCAGCGCCGCGGTGTCCGGGCTGGAAGAGCGCCACGCGGTGAAGCTGTTCCACCGGGTCGGCCGCGGGATCGAGCTGACCGATGCCGGTCGCGTCTTCCTCGAAGAGGCCCGTGCGGTCCTCGCCCGCGCCGAGGCGGCCGAGCGGGTCTTGGCCGACCTGAGCGGCCTGCGGCGGGGAAGCCTGCGCGTTCACGCGAGCCAGACCATCGCCAGCCACTGGCTGCCCCGCCACCTCGTCGCGTTCCGGGCCGCCCATCCGGACATCACGATCCGGCTCGCCGTGGGCAACACCGCGGAGGTGGCGCGGGCGGTCGCCGATGGTTCGGCCGAACTCGGCTTCGTCGAGGGCGAGGTCGAGGATCCGGTCCTGGCGAGCGCGGCGGTCGCGCAGGATCGGCTCGTGCTCGTCGTGCCGGCCGGCCACCCCTTCTCGGCCCGGGAGACCCTGACGGCCGCCGATCTCGCGGGCCACCCGTGGGTGCTGCGCGAGGCGGGTTCCGGAACGCGCTCCGCCTTCGAGGCGGCGCTCGCGGCGGCGGGGCTGGCGCTCGCGGATGTGGCGGTGTCGCTCGAGCTGCCCTCCAACGAGGCCGTGCTCGCCGCGATCGAGGCCGGGGCCGGTGCGAGCGTCCTGTCGGAGGCGGTCGTGGCGAGCAAGCTGGCCGCCGGCGCGCTCGTCGCGCCGCCGTTCCCGTTGCCGGCACGGACCTTCCGGATGCTGCGCCACAGGGAGCGGTACAGGAGCCGCGCCGCGGACGCCCTGCTCGGCCTGATCCGAGACGGGGCGCCGTGAGCGGCGCAGTCAGGGCCGCGGCTTCAGCGCGGCGAGATAGTCGATGATGGCCTGCCGGTCGGCGGGATCCACGCTGGCCTTGTAGCTGTGAATCATCTTGTCGACGATCCCGCTCCACTGCGCCTTCGACAGGGGGGGCTGCGTGAGAATCATCCCGGCCGAGTGACAGGCGAGGCAGGTGTTGCTGATCGCCTCGGCGCCCGGTCCCGCCGGGAAGACCTGATCGGACGTGGGCCATTCGACCTGCTGCGACGTGAAGCGCATCGGCTCCGGCGCGGCGGCCGCGGAGACGGGGATCAGGGCGAGCGCGGCCAGGCAGCGCGCTGTTGGCGTCAAAGACATGAAACTCCTCCTCAGGCGACCTGGAGCGTCACGGTCTCGACGCCGTTCTGCATGAAGCCCGCGCCGTTCCAGACGGGGTCCATCGGCTGCGCGAGTCCGTTCGTGTTGGTGCAGCGGACCTTGACGGCGCGGGTGCCGGTCGCGAGGGCCGGCAAGCCGACGTCGAAGCGGCGGAAACTGTAGGCGCCCGCGTCGGCCCCGAGCCGCGTCGGCGCCCAAGACGCGCCGCCGTCGGTCGAGATCTCCACGGACCTGACCCCGCAATCGCCCCCGAAGGCGATGCCGCGCACGGCCACCGGCGCGCCGGCCGCGACCCGGGCCCCGTCCTGCAGGTTCGTCACGAAGGCGCGCGGCACCATGCGGTCGATCGGCACCGTCTTGAAGCCGGTCTGGCCGGGCCGGACGTTGGCTCCCGGCACGTCCGGGATGCGGTAGGCGGTCTCCATCCAGTACTGATCGTCGGGCCTGTCCAGAACCTCGATGTCCGACAGCATCTTGACCCAGTAGGTCGAGTACCGGCCCGGAACGACGAGGCGCAGCGGGAAGCCGTTCAGCAGCGGCAATTGCGCGCCGTTCATCGCGTAGGCGATCATCACCTCGCCGTCGCGGGCATGGTCAAGGGCGAGGGATTTCCGGAAGTGCGGCGCGTCGCTCACGACCGGCTCGTCGAGGCCGGCGAAGCGCACCTGTACGGCCCCACCCCTCACGCCCGCGCGGTCGAGCACGTCCTTCAGGCGCACGCCGGTCCAGAGGGCATTCCCCATCGCGCCGTTGGCCCACTGCGCGCCGGGGACCCGCGGCACGAACAGGCCCCGCGAATTGCCCGAGCACTGGTTGACCGCCGCGATCTCGAATCGCGGCATGTTGGCGAGTGCGTCGAGGGACAGCGACAGGGCCGTCTCGACGTGGCCGCGCACTGTCAGACGGAAGGACGGCACGTCGATCGCGGTCGGGATCTCGGCCCAGTGCCAGCGCACATAGAAGCGGTCGTTGGGGGTGAACACGCCCTCGTCGAACACCGCGAAGGGTGTCTCCAGCAGCGGCGGCCGGGTGCGCTGCAGGATCATCGCGCCCTTCCCGGGGAAGGCGGTCGTGACCGCGCGCTGCTCGGGACCGCCGGGCAGGGGGAGTCTGACCGTGCCGGCGGCCCAGGCCGGGGCGGCCGCAGCGAGGCCTCCGAGGCCGAGGCCGGCCAGCATGGCACGGCGGGGAAGGGCGGATTGGCTCACGGCGGTGTCTCCTCAACAGCGTGGGGTAACTCGATGACCGTTGCTCTGCGGTTTGCAGATCGCGGTTGCGCGGTCCGATTTCTCTCCTGACGCTCCTCGAACCGGGCCCGGGCATCGCGCGATGCCGGAAGGCGGATCAGGTGGAGGCTGACGGCGGTGGGCGCGGCGAGCGAGGGTGCAGGTCCAGGACCCGGCCGACGATCGCGACCTCGACCGCCTCAGGCCGACGGCTCTGGGGCTGACCGCGAGGCGGGAGCCAAGCCTGGCTACGGAACCGCGGATGCGGCACGCGATCGAAAGAGGGTTGGTCCTGCGCGACACGACTCGGCTCCGGGACAGGGAGCCACCATCCCTCTCGCCGAGTGTTCAATCCAACAGAACTTACGGAACGAACTGATCGCGATTCCCGATCATTCCGGGTGGCGGTGCGGCGAACTCCGAGAACGCGGTCGGCACGACAGCCCCCGCGTCGGGGCAGCGCTGGCCGAGCGATCTCAGCCTCTGCGGCCCGCCTCCGGATCCTCGGCCTCGGGCAGGGCGACGTAGATCATCACGCCGAGGACCGTCATGGCGAAGCGGAAGGCGGATTGCTGGCCGTTCCAGACCTTCGACATCCACATGCCGAACCACTCGGCGCCGATGCCCAGGAAGCCCGCCTGCCAGACCAGGAAGCCGACGCTCAGGCCGGCGATCGCCCAGGTCTTGGCCCGGTCGAAGTCGCCGCGCGGGGCCCGCAGCCGCGCCAGCATCAGCGCGACGCCGATCCAGAGCAGGAGCGCCGTGACAGCCTCCGCGGCGACGATCATCGCGAAGACGCCGCGCTGCAGTGCCGGATCGGTGATCGCGCGGTCGGCGATGCCCGAATCCGGCAGGATCGTGTCCATCGACAGCACGTGCTGCACGAAGGCGAGGTTCACCGCCGGCTCCGTGACGTTGCCGTACACGACCAGCGTGCAGGTCAGGGCCAGGGCGCCGACGAGGGCGGCCTTCGAGAGGCGGACGGCGAGCATAGGCGGCCCTTCCAGATATGCGGGCGTCGCCTTCGGAGCCGGGCCACGGCCTCGGCCGATCGCGGCGTCGCTCAGTTCGCTTTCGCCTCGACCTCGAGCCGGTCGAGGACGGCGGCCGGTGAGCGCGCCGCGCCCAGGTCGATGAAGCCGATCCCCGCCGGCTCCCTGGACTTGGCGTGCACCACGAGCTTGCCGGGTTTCATCACGAACTGGCCCATGGCGGCGCCGATCCCCTTGGCGGCCGCGCTGTTGCCCAGGATGATCGGCACGCCGAGCAGGCTGGCGGTGACGTATTCCTTGCGCAGCTCGTCCGGCTTGAGGCTGAGATCCTTCGACTGCGCGGCCAGGAAGCGCTCGAACAGGCCGGCATTCTCGACCGTCAGGTTCAGGGTCTTGGCGCTGCCCGAGAACATCACCATGGTCGCCGCCGGCAGGGTGCCGGAGAACAGTTCGGGCCCGATGCCTCCGAGCGTGCCGGACAGGCGGACGGTGCCGATGTCCCGCCCGGAGATCGTGACCTCGCGCAGGGCGAGGTCGCGGGCCTTCTCGTCCAGGCTCGCGTCGGCCACGAGGTCGAGGTCGAGGTCCCGGTAGCCGTAGGCCGGCAGCAGGCCGAGGAGCGGCGCGCCCGCGAGCAGGTCGGCGGGCAGGCTCAGGCCGGTGAGGCTGATGCGGGTCGCGCTGGGCACGCCGTCGGTCAGCGGGCCGAAGGCCAGGGCCGCCTCGCGCAGCGCGACGCGGGGGGACGGCCGCGGCGACACCGTGACCGCAAGGGGATCCGCGGTCCTGTCGGCCGGCCTGGGCTCGGGTGTCCGCGCCGACCGGCCCGGCTCGGGCAGGGCGCCGCGGGCCGGGGGCCGGACGTCGCGGGGAGGCGCCCGCTCGGCCTCCGCCTCGGGCGGCAGGTCGATCGACAGGTCGGTGAGGGTGAGCGTGCCGAGCTTCGGCGTCAGGCGACGCATCTCGACGTCGGAGAAGCCGGCGCCGCCCGTCGGCTCGGCGGCGATGCCCTGGAGGGTCGCGACGGTCGGCGCCAGGGAGGTCCCCAGCGCGGCCACGCGGCCGACATGGATCCGCAGCGCGCCGCGGGTCATCGACAGGTTGTCCAGGGTGGTGCCGCCCTCGGAGCCCGAGGAGGTGTAGGCGGCCCGGCCGATCTCGAAAAGCACCGGCCCCTTCGGATCGGTGTCGCTGACGCTCAGGCCCTGCATCTCCAGGCTGCCGACCGAGGTAGCGTCGATGAGATCGGCGGCGGCGGCGGCCAGCGGTCGGCGGTCGCTGGCGCCGTCGAAGCCGTTCGCCACGATGGCGAAGGCACCGCTCCAGCCGTCCGGGACCTGCCGGCCGCCGAGGTCGCGGCCGTCGAGGCGGGCGATCTTCACGGTGGTGCCGCGCGCGTCCGAGTAGGTGACGTCCGAGACCTGGATGGTGCCGTAGACGCGCTGGACCGGTCCCTTGCCGTCGCCGGGCACCGTGTAGAGCCGGCTGAGCGCGGCGAGATCCAGGTCCGTGGCGCGCACCTGACCGTAGGTCCCGGACCCGCGGTTCGGCCCCGCGACGGAACTGACCGTCGCGCCGGCCGCCGTCAGCTCGCCGACGCGGCCGGCCCGGATGTCGCGGGCGACCACATCGCGGTAGGTGACGGTCTGCCGGTTCTCGCCGGGACCCGCGTTCTCGGAGACGAGGACCGGGACAGTCAGGCTGCCGGCGTCGAGCCGGGCGAGGCGCTGCTCCCAGGGCACGTTGGAATCCGGGCGCAGGATCGCTGCGAGATCCTCCTTGGAGAGGCGGGTGCCGCTGGCCGTCAGCTTCGGAGCCTTCAGCAGCGTGCCGCCCAGCGGGATCACCACGTCGTTGACCGTCACGTCCTGGACGGCGGCGGCGCCTTCCTGCGCGGCGAGCGGCGCCGGCGCGAGGCCGAGAAGGGCCAGTGTGGCGGCCGCCGCCCAGGCCGACCGGAGGCGGAGACGGGCCTTCGGGTGGTTCATGGCAGCGTCCGGACCAGGGCTCTCGCGGGGATGCCCTAGCCGTGCCGTGTTTTGCCGGGCGAGGCAATCGCGCGCGTCGGCCCGGGCGATCGAGCCGGGAAAGGTGTCGTACGGACGCAACGGCGCGGCGGCGCCGGGCCGGGCGCTACAACGAGAAGGAGGTGCCGCAGCCGCAGGAGGCGGTGGCGAGCGGGTTCTCGATCTTGAAGGACTGCCCGATCAGGTCGTTCACGAAATCGATGGTCGAGCCGCTCATGTACTCGAGCGAGACCGGATCGACGATCACGGTGGCGCCGTCGCGCTCGATCGCGACATCCTGCGCCTCGCGGGCGCGGGTGATGTCGAAGGCGTAGGAGAAGCCCGAGCAGCCGCCGCCGTTGACGCTGATCCGCAGCGACGAGCCGGCCGGCTCCGCCACCATGATCTCGTTGATGCGCTTGGCCGCGCGGGCGGTCAGGGTGATCTCAGCCATCGGTCTCTGGCCACGCATTCGTTCGGTGGACGGCGCGCCCGGCCCGTTGCCGAGGGCGCCTCGACCCACAAGATATGAGCCGCAAGCCCGCGCCGCAACGCGCCGGGCGGGGAGCCGTCATGAGCAGGGTGCGTGAGTTACAGAGCGGATGCCGTGCGACCGAACGGTGAGCGCTGGCGCGCGCCCTACGCCACCGACCCGGCCCGCACCCGGGGCCGCCTGATCCCGGAGGCCGGCTCGCCGACCCGCAGCGACTTCCAGCGCGACCGGGACCGGATCATCCACTCGACGGCGTTCCGGCGGCTGAAGCACAAGACGCAGGTCTTCGTGCATCACGAGGGCGACCACTACCGCACCCGCCTGACCCACACCCTGGAGGTGAGCCAGATCGGCCGGGCGCTCGCGCGCGCCCTCGGGCTCGACGAGGACCTCGCGGAAGCTCTGGCCCTCAGCCACGACCTCGGCCACACCTGCTTCGGCCATACCGGCGAGGACGCCCTCGACACCTGCATGGCGCGCCATGGCGGCTTCGACCACAACGCCCAGGCGCTGCGGATCGTCACCCGGCTGGAGCGGCGCTACGCCGGCTTCGACGGGCTGAACCTCGCCTGGGAAACGCTGGAGGGCCTCGTCAAGCACAACGGTCCGCTGCTCACCGCGGACGGCCACCCGACGCCCCGCTACGCCGCCCGCGGCATCCCGGCGGCGATCCTGGAATACGACGCGCTGAATCCCCTCGACCTGTGGAGCCAGGCCGGCCCCGAGGCCCAGGCCGCCTCGCTGGCGGACGACATCGCCTACGCCGCCCACGACCTCGACGACGGGCTGCGCGCCGGCCTGTTCGAGATCCCGGAGCTGCGGGCGGTCCCGTTCCTGGCCGGGCTGCTCGACGAGATCGACCGGCTGCATCCGGGCCTGGAGCCGTCGCGGATGATCCACGAGCTCGCCCGCCGGGTGATCACGCGCTTCGTCGAGGACGTCATCCGCGAGGGCGGCCGCCGCATCGCCGCCCTGGATCCGCAGCGCGTCGAGGACATCCGCAACGCGGATCAGCCGGTCATCGTGTTCTCGCCGGAGATCGCGGCGGCCGACGCCGAGATCATGCGCTTCCTGTGGGAGCGGATGTATCGGCATCCCAGCGTGGTGGCCGTGCGGAAGAAGGCCGACGCCATCGTCAACGACCTGTTCGCCGCGTTCACCGCGGCGCCGTCCCGGATGCCGGAGGAGTGGAGCGCCGGTCTCGACGGGGCCACCGAGGCCCGGGTCGCCCGCCGTGTCGCCGACTACATCGCCGGCATGACCGACACCTACGCGGTCCTGGCGCACCGCAAGCTCTACGCGACGACGCCGGACCTCCACTGGGAGTTGCCCAGCCGGGGCCTGCCCCTCGCCGAGCCCTAAGGGCCCGGCGCGGGGCCGGCGCGTGTCAGCAGCCGCAGCCGCAGGTGAAGCTGCCGTAGCACCCGCCGTAGCCGTAGCCACCGTAGGCAGCGGGATAGCCGTAGCCGTAGCCGCCGTAGGCGGCCGGGTAGCCGTAGCCGTAGCCGTAGCCGCCATAACCGTAGCCGCCGTAGACGCTGCCGGCGGCGAGCCCGAGCCCGAGGCCGATCCCCGCGCCGGCCAGCCCGTAGCCGAGGGCCCGACCGTAGCCGCCGCGGTAGCCGTAACCGTAGCCGCGCCCGTAGAAGCCGCGGGCCACGTAGCCGCCGCGGTAGCCGTAGCCGCCGCGGTAACCGCCCCGGAAGCTGCCGCCATGGAATCCGCCACCATGGAATCCGCCGCCGCGGAACCCGCCCGCCTCGGCACTCGGCGCGGCCAGGATGAGCGCGCAGAGCGCCGTGCCCGCAATCGTCAAGGTCTTCATCAGTAACTCCGCGATCGGCCTACTCACGATCGCCAACGATGACACCGTGTCGTCTCGTTCGAGACAAGACGGACACTGGGCGATCCGTATTCGTCGCGCGGGATAACCCGTCGGCGACGCGCACGTGGTTACCGGAGCGATGCCGCGACCGCGGATTCCGCGGGCTCGGTGCGCGGCCCGGCGCCGTGACACCCTCCCGCCCCCTTGCTAGACCGCCGGGGCGGGCGCAGGCCGGACGGGCCGGGCGACGAGACCCCCGCGCGAGCGAGATCGAGACCCATGAACATCTTCGCCCTGTTCGAGGCGCGCGTGCGCGAGGCCGTGGAGGCGCTGACCCGCGCCGGCCACCTGCCCGAGGGCCTCGACCTGGGCCGCGTGGTCGTCGAGCCGCCCCGCGACGCGTCGCACGGCGATCTCGCCACGAATGCCGCCCTGGTGCTCGCCAAGGAGGCGCGGACCAATCCGAAGGCGCTCGGCGAGGCCCTGGCGGAGGAACTCCGCGCGGACCCGCGGATCGTCGAGGCGAGCGTCGCCGGGCCGGGCTTCATCAACCTGCGGCTCGACCCCGGGATCTTCCACGCGGTCGTGCGCGACGCGCTGACGGCGCCGGAGGCGTTCGGCCGCGCGCGGTTGCCCGGCGGCCCGATCAACGTCGAGTATGTGTCGGCGAACCCGACGGGGCCGATGCATGTCGGGCACGGCCGCGGCGCGGTGTTCGGCGACGCCCTGTGCAACCTGCTCGCCGCCGCCGGCCGGCAGGTGACGCGGGAATACTACATCAACGACGCCGGCGTTCAGGTCGACGTGCTGGCCCGCTCGGCCTTCCAGCGCTACCGCGAGGCCCTGGGCGAGCCCTTCGCCATCGCCGAGGGCCTCTACCCGGGCGACTACCTGAAGCCCGTGGGCGCCGCGCTGGCCGAGACCCACGGCCGCGCGCTCCTCGACAAGCCGGAGGCGGAGTGGCTGCCCGCGGTGCGCGAGACCGCGCTCGGCATGATGATGGAGATGATCCGGGCCGACCTGGCGGCGATCGGCATCCGCCACGACGTGTTCTTCTCCGAGCGCACGCTCCAGGAGAGCGGGGCCGTGAAGTCCCTGCTCGCGGAACTGCGCGCCAAGGGCCTCGTCTACGAGGGCCGCCTGCCGCCGCCCAAGGGTCAGCTGCCGGAGGATTGGGAGGACCGCGAGCAGACGCTGTTCCGCACCCGGGAATTCGGCGACGACAGCGACCGCCCGCTGCTGAAGTCGGACGGCTCGTACACGTACTTCGCCTCCGACATCGCCTACCACCGGGCCAAGTACCTCGCCGGCGCGACCGAGCTGATCGACGTCCTGGGGGCCGATCACGGCGGCTACGTGAAGCGCATGCAGGCCGCCGTGAAGGCGGTCAGCGACGGCAAGGCCACGCTCGACGTCAAGCTCTGCCAGCTCGTGCGGCTGTTGCGCGCAGGCGAGCCGGTCAAGATGTCCAAGCGGGCCGGCGAGTTCGTGACCCTGCGCGACGTGATCGACGAGGTCGGCCGCGACGCGATCCGGTTCATGATGCTCTACCGGAAGAACGACGCGACCCTGGATTTCGACCTCGCCAAGGTCGTGGAGCAAACGAAGGACAACCCGGTCTTCTACGTCCAGTACGCCCATGCCCGCGTCCGCTCGGTGCAGCGGCAGGCGCGCGAGGCCTTCCCGGACGCCGACCTCTCGGCCGCGGCGCTGGCCCGCGAGGCGGATTTCTCCGTGCTGAGCGACCCGGGCGAGATCGAGATGATGCGCCTCATCGCTCAGTACCCGCGGGTCCTCGAATCCGCGGCGCTGGCGCACGAGCCGCACAGAATCGCCTTCCACCTCTATGAACTGGCCTCCGCGCTGCATAGTTTCTGGAACAAGGGCAAAGACTTGCCGCAATTACGGTTTGTTAATGCAACCGACCGAAAGTCGACGTGGGCCCGGCTGGCGCTCGTCGAAGCTCTGCGGAGCACGCTGGCGGCCGGCCTTGCGATTCTCGGTGTGACCGCGCCGGACGAGATGCGATAGGCCCGGGTGCATCGGGCCGGTCTTCGGCGTTGATGTGAGGATGCTGCCATGACGAACGCTTCGCGCGCTCAGGTCGATTTGGACGCCCTCGCGCGCGATCTGCGTCAGGAGAAGGGCCAGGCGCCGCAGGCGTCCGGCAAGGGCGACCCGCTGGCGGAACTCGCCCGCATCGTCGGCCAGGACGACCCGTTCCGGGCGCTGCTCGCGGCCCGCGACGAGATGCGCGCCGTCGCGCCCGCCGCCCCGCAGCAGGCCGCCTGGAATGCCCGGGTCGAGCCGAGCTTCGCCCCGGAACCCGCCAAGGCCACGCCGGCCGACGCGTTCGACCAGTATCTCGCCTCGGTAGAGCAGGACACGCACCGCGAGGGCGCCGGCTACGCTCCGGAGGGCGGCCCGACCTCGACCGGCGACGAGGAGACCTACGCGGACAGCCGCGCGCTCCGGCGCGCCAATCCGCGGCGGCGGCTCGCCTCGGTGGGTGCCGGCGTCGCCGTGGTGGCGCTCGCCGTCACCGGGGCGCTCACCTACAAGGGCCTGAGCAATTCGGGCCACGGCGGCGTTCCGGTGGTCCAGGCCGATTCCACGCCCCTCAAGGTCGCCCCGAAGGTCGCCGACGGCGTCGAGATCCCGGATCAGAACCGGCAGATCTACGACCCGAAGGGCAAGAAGGACGGCCAGATCAAGATCGTGAACCGCGAGGAGCAGCCCCTCGACGTGGCCGAGGCCGCGCGGGCGGCCCAGGGCCCGTCGCAGCCGAGCGGCGCCCAGGGTGGCACGACACCGGGCAGCGGCCCGTTCGAGGCCTTCGGGGAGCCGCGCCGCGTCCGCACCGTGGCGGTCAAGCCCGAAGCGCCGCCCGCGCCGCCGCCGCGCGAGCAGCAGGCCGCCGATGCCGGGCCGGCCCCGATCCCCACCATGGTCCTGCCGAGCGACGAGCCGCCCGCCCCGCCGGCCCCGAAGTCCAGGCCCGTCCGCCAGACCGCCGCAGCCATGCCGGCGACCACGGCCACGCCCGTCGACGCGCAGCCGGAAGCCGCGGTCGAGCAGCCGGCGCCCAAGCCGGTGGCCGTGAAGCCGCCGCCGAAGGCCGCCCAGCGCATCGCCGCCGTCGCTCCGGCCGGGGCGGCCGCGCCCGACACCACCGCCAGCACCACGACGGACGACGACGCCGTGAAGTCCGGCCCGGTCAGCGGCTTCTCGGTCCAGCTCGGGGTGCGCAGCTCCGCCGCCGAGGCCAAGGCCGCGTTCCACCAGTTGCAGGCCAAGTACTCGCAGCTCGCCGGCAAGCCCGAGCTGATCCGGCAGGCCGAGGTCAACGGCAAGACGATCTACCGCGTCCGCGTCGGACCGCTGGAGAAGGCCCAGGCCGCGAGCCTGTGCAGCGCCCTGCAGGGCGCGGGTGGCCAGTGTTTCGTGGCCAAGAACTGATCTCCTGACGGCACCTCGTGGACGGGACGGCGTGCCCGTCCGCGGTGATCCGCGTCGCCCATCCGACCGAGTCCCCTAGGCAACACGGGCGGCGCGATCGCCCCGGCCACCGGTCCGGGGCCCCGGTTTGGTCTTGCCGGCTCCCCGTTCCCGCCCGACTCTGTCGCCATCGATTCGCGCCGCCCGGCGGCCCCGCCGCCGTTCTCGCGCCGTCTTCGCGCCGCCACCGAGCAGTATCCGAGCCGTTCCAGATGACCTCCCGCGCCCTGATTCTCGGCTGCACCGGCCCGTCGCTCACGGCGGAGGAGAGGGCCTTCTTCCGGGACGTGAAGCCCTGGGGCTTCATCCTGTTCAAGCGCAACATCGGGACGCCCGACGAGGTCCGCGCCCTCACCGGGGCACTCCGGGACTGCGTCGGGTCCGACCGGGCGCCGATCCTGATCGATCAGGAAGGCGGCCGGGTCCAGCGGATGGGCCCGCCCCACTGGCCGGCCTATCCGGCCGGCGGCCGCTACGGCCGCCTCAACGGCAGCGCCGCGACCGTCGCCCGGCTCGGCGCGCGCCTCATGGCGCACGACCTTGCCGAGGTCGGCATCAACGTCGACTGCGCCCCCGTCCTCGACGTGCCGGCGCCGGGCTCGCACGACATCATCGGCGACCGCGCCTACGCGACGAGTCCGGAGCGGGTCGCCGAGATCGGACGCGCGGTCGCCGAGGGCCTGATGGCCGGCGGCGTCCTGCCGGTGATGAAGCACATTCCGGGGCACGGGCGCGCCACCTGCGACAGCCACCACGGCCTCCCGGTGGTCGACGCGACCCGCGCGGATCTCGCCGGGCAGGATTTCCGCACCTTCCGGGCACTCGCCGACCTGCCGATGGCGATGAGCGCGCACGTCGTCTTCACCGCCATCGATCCCGACCGGCCGGCGACCCAGTCAGACACCGTCATCCGCGACATCATCCGCGGCGCCATCGGCTTCGACGGCCTGCTGATGACCGACGACCTGTCCATGCACGCGCTGACCGGCACGTTCCGCGACCGGACGGAGCGCGCCTTCGCGGCGGGGATCGACATCGGCCTCCACTGCAACGGCGCGCGCGACGAGATGCAGGCTGTGGCCGAGGCGGCGCCCGAACTGACCGGCGAGGCCGCGCGGCGCGCCGCCGCCGCCCTGGCGCGGCTCGACCCCGCCGGCGACGGGTTCGACGTCGCGGAAGCCCGCGACCGCTTCGCCGCGGCCCTCGCCGCCGCCTGACCTGAGACACCGCGCGACGTTCCATCGCGGCCTTCCACCGGCCGTGGCATCGCCTCTGCTTGTGTTCGAGCGGCGCGATCCCTAGGTTCGCCCCGAAATCCTCAACCGGACGTGGCGTCACGCTCCCGCTTCTTCGGGGCGCCCGCAGGAGGTTGCCATGGGCAGCATGAGTATCTGGCACTGGGTCATCGTCGCGGTCATCGTGATGTTGCTCTTCGGACGAGGCAAGGTGTCCGACCTGATGGGCGACGTCGCCAAGGGCATCAAGGCCTTCAAGAAGGGCATGGCCGAGGACGAGACCCCGCCGGCGGCCCAGGCCGCGCCGCCGCCGGCCGAGCCGGTCCGCACCATCCCGCACACCGCCGAGACGAGCCCCGGCACCGCGATCCCGGCGAGCCATATCCCCGGCGGCGAGCGCAAGCCGGTCTAACGGCGGGCGCGACTGTAGGCGAGCCCGACTGTAGAACTGTCAGAGCGCGCGCGCTCGTGTAGAGCCTGACGGGGTCCGGCCGCCGTGCCGGATCTCGGGGCAGCAGGACCGTCGACGACATGCTGGACATGAGCTGGGGCGAGGTGATGCTGATCGGCGGCGTCGCCCTCATCGTCATCGGGCCGAAGGATCTGCCGAAGGCGCTGCGCACCGTCGGGCAGATCACCACGAAGCTGCGCCGCATGGCCGGCGAGTTTCAGATGCAGTTCAACGAGGCGATCCGCGAGGCCGAGCTCGACGACGTCCGGCGCGAGGTCGACGGCATCCGCAACACCGTCCGCACGGCGGGCTCGACCTTCAATCCGGTGCAGACGATCCGCGACGAGCTGAAAGGCGCCGTCGAGGGCCGGGCCAAGATGGGTCCGGAGAAGATGGGACCGGAGATGCCCGACCCCGAGACTCCCCCGATCGAGACCCGGTCGCTGGCCGACGCCACGGCGCAGCTGAAGGCCGAGCAGGAAGCCGCGGCGGTGCCTCACGCCGCCGATACGCATCCGGTGACGCCCGCCGGCGCGTCGGACCATGGTGCGGCGGCCGAGGTCGCGGAGGCGCCCCTGCCCGTGCCCGGCTCGGTGGACGATCCGTTCGGTCCTCCGCCCGACCCGCCTGCCGCACACCCCGCCACCGAAGAGTCCAAGAACGGCACGGCTGCCCGATGATCAGCGAGGCGGACGAGGCCGAGATCGAGGCGTCCCGGGCGCCCCTGCTCGAGCACCTGATCGAATTGCGGTCGCGGCTGATCAAGTCGCTCATCGCCTTCGTGCTGATGTTCTTCGCGTGCTTCTTCTTCTCGCGCGATATCTACAACGTGCTGGTCTATCCCTACGTCTCCATCGTGGGTGCGCAGAACGCCGAGCTGATCGCCACGCACTTCCTCGAGCAGGTCTTCACCAACATCAAGCTCAGCGTCTTCGGCGCGGCCTTCCTGGCCTTCCCGGTGATCGCGACCCAGATCTACGCCTTCGTGGCGCCCGGCCTCTACCGCAACGAGCGCAAGGCGTTCCTGCCCTACCTCGTGGCCACCCCGATCTTCTTCCTGCTCGGCGCGCTCGTGGTGTTCTTCCTGGCGATGCCGCTGCTGATCAAATTCTCGGTGTCGCTCCAGCAGGTGGGCGTCGCCGGGGAGCCGACGATCAAGCTGCTCCCGAAGGTCGACGAGTACCTGTCGCTGATCATGACGCTGATCTTCGCGTTCGGCATCGCCTTCCAGCTGCCGGTGATCCTGACGCTCCTCGGCCAGATCGGGATCATCGACGCGGCGTTCCTGCGCGAGAAGCGCCGCTACGCGATCGTGCTGGTCTTCGTCGCCGCCGCCATCCTGACCCCGCCGGACGTCATCTCGCAGCTCTCCCTCGCGATCCCGATGCTGCTCCTCTACGAGGCCTCGGTGTTCTCGGTGGCGCGGGTCGAGAAGCTGCGCGCCGCGCGGCGCGTCGAGGAGGGGCTGGAGCCCTGAGCCGGCGCGCCGGGCTCAGTCCGGCGCGCGCAGGCGGTAGCCGACGCCGGTCTCGGTGAGCAGGTAGCGCGGGCGCTCGGGATCGGGCTCGAGCTTCTGGCGCAGCTGCCGGATGTAGACGCGCAGGTACTGCGGGTCCGACGAGGCCGGCGCGTGGCGCATGAGCTGCGCGTGGGTGAGCACCTTGCCGGCGTGCTGCACCAGCACGCGCAGGAACTCGTATTCCCGCGGCGACAGCTTCACCTCGCGCTCGCCGACGCGGACGATGCGGCGGACGAGGTCGACCGAGAGGTCCTCGACCCGGAAGACCGGCCGCTCCCCCTGCATGGCGAGGCGATGGCGCAGGGCAGCGCGGATGCGCGCCAGCAACTCGTTCATGCCGAAGGGCTTGGTGACGTAGTCGTCGGCGCCGAGATCGAGGGCCTCGACCTTGCCGCGCTCGTCGTCGCGGCTCGACAGGATCACGACCGGCAGGTCGGGCCAGCGCTCGCGGATCGCCGCCAGGAGCGCGTGGCCGGCCATGTCGGGCAGGCCGAGGTCGAGGATCGCGAGATCCACCCCGCCAGCCTCCAGGGCGGCGAGCGCCGCGGCCCCGTCGGCGGCCTCGACGACCGCGTAGTCCTGCGTCCCGAGACCGGTGCGGAGCAGCCGGCGGATCGGCGGCTCGTCGTCGATCACCAGGATGCGGGCTATGCTCACGCGTTCCGTCTCTCGTGGCGGTCTCGGGCGGCCTATTCGGGCCGCAGCAGCACGTGCCGCTTCTTGCCGAAGGAGAGCTTGATGACCCCGTCCGCGGTCACGTCGCCGCGGCCGAGGACAGCCTTCTCGTCCGTGACCGGCACGTCGTTGACGCGCAGGCCGCCGCCCTTGATCTGACGGCGCGCCTCGCTGGTGGACGGCACGAGCTTGGCGACCTCCGGCCCGAAGGCGGTGAGCACGCCGAGGCCCGTCTCCAGGGCAGCGGACGGCACGGTGACGCTCGGCAGGTCGGCGGCCAGCGTCCCCTCGACGAAGGTCTTGCGGGCGGTCTCGGCGGCGGCCTCCGCGGCCTCGCGGCCGTGCATCAGGGCGGTCGCCTCGGTGGCCAGCACCGTCTTGGCCGCGTTGATCTCGGAGCCGGCGAGGGCGGAGAGGCGCGCGATCTCCGCCAGGGGCAGCAGGGTGAACAGCTTGAGGAAGCGGGCGACGTCCGCGTCCTCGGTGTTCCGCCAGAACTGCCAGTAATCGTAGGGCTTGAGCATGTCCGGGTTGAGCCAGACGGCGCCGGCCGCGGTCTTGCCCATCTTGGCGCCCGACGAGGTGGTCAGGAGCGGGCAGGTCAGGGCGTAGAGCTGCGGCGTGCCCATGCGGCGGCCGAGATCGATGCCGTTGACGATGTTGCCCCACTGGTCCGATCCGCCCATCTGCATGACGCAGCCGTAGCGGCGATTCAGCTCCACGAAGTCGTAGGACTGAAGGATCATGTAGTTGAACTCGAGGAACGACAGCTCCTGGTCGCGCTCCAGGCGCAGGCGCACGCTGTCCATCGACAGCATGCGGTTCACCGAGAAATGGCGGCCGACGTCGCGCAGCATCTCGATGTAGTTGAGCTTGGTCAGCCACTCGGCGTTGTCGACCATCACGGCGTCGCCGGCCGCGTCGCCGAAACGCAGGAACCGGTCGAAGGTCTTGCGGATCTCGGCTTTGTTGGCGTCGATCTGCTCGACGGTGAGGATCTTGCGGGTCTCGTCGCGGCCGGACGGGTCGCCGACCCGGGTCGTGCCGCCGCCCATCAGGGCGATGGGCCTGCCCCCGGTGGCCTGCAGCCAGTGCAGCATCATGATCGACAGCAGGTGCCCGACATGGAGCGAGGGCGCCGTGCAGTCGTAGCCGACATAGGTGGTCAGCCGGCCCTCGAGGGCCGCGGCGTCGATGCCGGCGAGGTCCGAGGTCTGGTGGATATAGCCGCGCTCGGTCAGGATCCGCAGGAAGTCGGATTTCGGCGCGAAGCTCTCGGCGGTCATGGATGCCATCTCGGGTCGCGCGCTGGCGCGACAGGCCGAGGCCCCGCATGCTAGCTCGCGCTGGGTTCAGGATACGGCGCGCTCTTAGCAGGGCGTTGACCGAAAGGCACGGGGCAGCACGGCATGGCGATGATGCGCGCGATCGGACTGATGAGCGGCACCTCGCTGGACGGCGTCGACATCGCGCTGATCGAGACCGACGGCGAGCGCGTCAACGTGGTCAAGGGCCACAACAACTTCCTCGAGCCGCTGGGCCCCACCGGCTACCGCGGCTACGCCGACGACGAGAAGGCGCTGCTGCGCGCGGCCACCAAGGACGCCGAATCCGTCCTCCATCCCGCCGACCGGCCGGGGCGTCTGCCGGAGGCCGAGGCCTTCGTCACCCTCGCC
Organism: Methylobacterium sp. yr668; assembly: GCF_900116245.1. NCBI lineage: Bacteria > Pseudomonadati > Pseudomonadota > Alphaproteobacteria > Hyphomicrobiales > Methylobacteriaceae > Methylobacterium > Methylobacterium sp. yr668. The sequence goes on from NZ_FOZY01000008.1 coordinate 184,091, forward strand.
CATGCCGAGGCCGTGGAGCGCTTCCTGGAGGAGCACGGCCTGAATGCCTCCGAGATCGACGTGATCGGCTTCCACGGCCAGACCGTGATCCACCGCCCGGACCAGCGGATCTCGATCCAGATCGGCGACGGGCAGGCGCTGGCGACCCGGCTCGGCATCCCGGTCGTCTCGGACCTGCGCCGGGCCGATATCGAGGCGGGCGGGCAGGGGGCGCCGCTGGTGCCGGTCTTCCATAAGGCGCTCGCCGAGGCGTCGGGCTTCGACGGGCCCTTCGGCATCCTCAACATCGGCGGCGTCGCCAACGCGACGCTGATCGACTCGAAGGGCGGCGTCATCGCCTTCGACACCGGTCCCGGCAACGCCCTGATCGACGAGTGGATGCAGGAGCGCGAGGGCAAGAACCTCGACGATGGCGGCCGCACCGCCGCCCGCGGCCGCCCGGACGAGCAGCTGCTCGCCTGGCTCCTGACGCACCCGTTCTTCTTCCGCAAACCGCCGAAGTCGCTGGACCGGAACTGGTTCTCGCACAAGCTCGCCGGGCAACTCTCGACCGAGGACGGCGCCGCGACGCTCACGGCCTTCACGGCCCGGGCCGTGGCCCGGGCCCTCGACCACGCCCCGGAGGTCCCGACCCGCTGGATCGTGGCCGGCGGCGGCGCCCGCAACGGCGAGCTGGTGCGGCTCCTGAACTACCACCTGCGCGCCGAGATCACGACCGCGGACGCGATCGGCTGGTCCTCCGCCTATCTGGAGGCGCAGGCCTTCGCGTACCTCGCGGTGCGCTCGCTCAAGGGCCTGCCGATCACCTTCCCGGCGACCACCGGGGTACGCGAGGCCATCACCGGCGGGGTGCTGGCGCGGCCGTGAGCCTCGGCTACGCCCTCCGGCGGATCGTCGAGGAATACCCGCTCGCCCGGCTCGACCCGCCGGCCGGCCACCCGCTCGCTGCCGTCATCCGCAGGGGTGCGCCGGACGAGCTGCGCGCCGCCCTGGAGCCGATCGACGGGCCGTTCCTGGTGAAGGGCAGCCCGGGGCGCGGGAGCCACTGGGCCGCGATCCCCTGGATCGCCGTGTTCGATCCCGCCGTCACCACCAGCGCCACGCGGGGCTACTACCTCGTCTACCTGTTTCCGGCGAACCGCGAGGCGGTGCACCTGTCACTGGCGCAGGGAACGGTGGCGGCGATCCGCAGCCACGGTCCGGCGGCGGCCGGTGCCCATCTTCGCGCCAGCGGCGCCGCGCTCAGGACTCGACTGTCGGACTTCGCCGACGCGCTGCCGAACGCGGCGATCGCCCTCGGCAGCGCGGGCGAATTGCCGGAGGGCTACGAGGCCGCCCACATCCTCGGCCTCACCTACGCCCTCGCCGATCTCGGTGACGAGCGCCGGCTGCACCGGGATCTGGCCGCCGCGGTCGCGGCGTACCGGGCGCTCAAGGCGCGGGGCGGGCTCGATCTGCCCGGTTCGCCGAAGTCGCCATGAGGCTGGCGACCGCTTCGGCCCGTCGCCGCGCGCGGGTCTGCCCCGCCGCCCTGCACGGGCCGCGTTTGTGCCCCCGCCGCTCCCGCGCTAAGGCAGCCGCGCCATGTCGCACAACACCTTCGGCCACCTGTTCCGCGTCACGACCTTCGGCGAGAGCCACGGGATCGCGCTCGGCTGCGTCGTCGACGGCTGCCCGCCCGGCCTGCCCCTGGAGGCCGAGGAGATCCAGGCCGAGCTGGATCGCCGGAAGCCCGGCCAGTCGCGCTTCACGACGCAGCGCCGCGAACCCGATCAGGTCAAGATCCTGTCCGGCGTCTTCGCGGACGACCGCACCGGCGGCCGCCAGCTCACCACCGGCACGCCGATCGCGCTGATGATCGAGAACACGGATCAGCGCTCGAAGGACTACTCGGAGATCCGCGACAGCTACCGCCCCGGCCACGCCGACTACACCTACGACGTGAAGTACGGCATCCGCGACTACCGCGGCGGCGGCCGGTCCTCGGCGCGGGAGACCGCCGCGCGGGTCGCGGCCGGCGCGGTGGCGCGCAAGGTCATCCCGGGCGTGACCATTCGGGCGGCCCTCGTGCAGATGGGCCCGCACGCCATCGACCGGTCCCGCTGGGACTGGGACGCGGTCGGCAACAACCCGTTCTTCTGCCCCGATGACGAGACGGCGTCCTTCTACGAGACCTATCTCGACGGGCTCCGGAAGGACGGCTCGTCGGTCGGCGCCGTCATCGAGGTCGTCGCCGAGGGCGTGCCGCCCGGTCTCGGCGCACCGGTCTACGGCAAGCTGGACGCGGACCTGGCCGCCGCGATGATGTCGATCAACGCCGTGAAGGGCGTCGAGATCGGCGACGGGTTCGCGGCGGCGGCCCTGCGCGGCGAGGACAACGCGGACGAGATGCGGGCCGGCAACGGCGGCCGGCCGCGCTTCCTGGCGAACCACGCGGGCGGCATCCTGGGCGGCATCTCCAACGGCGAGCCGGTCGTGGTGCGGTTCGCCGTGAAGCCGACCTCCTCGATCCTGACCCCGCGCCGCTCCGTCACCCGCGACGGCGGCGAGGTCGATCTCGTCACCAAGGGCCGGCACGATCCCTGTGTCGGCATCCGCGCCGTGCCGGTCGCGGAGGCCATGATGGCCTGCGTGCTGGCCGATCACTATCTGCGCCATCGCGGACAGGTCGGATCCCAGCCCTGATCCGGGTCCGTCCCAACGATTCGAGAATGCCCGTGCCCCACTGCACCGTCACAGAGGCCATCGCGGCCTTCGCCCGCGGCGAGATCGTGGTCGTCACCGACGACGACGATCGCGAGAACGAGGGCGACCTCGTCGTCGCCGCCTCGCTCTGCACGCCGGAGAAGATGGCGTTCATCATCCGCAACACCTGCGGCATCGTCTGCGCGCCGATCACCCAGAGCGAGGCGCGGCGCCTGCACCTCGCCCCGATGGTCGCGTCGAACGACGCGCCGCTGGGCACGGCCTTCACGGTCACGGTCGACGTCAAGCACGGGCTGACGACCGGCATCTCGGCGGAGCAGCGCTGCAACACCGTGCGGGCGCTGGCCAACGGCAACATGGGCGCCGGCGACTTCGTGCGGCCCGGCCACGTCTTCCCGCTGATCGCCCGCGACGGCGGCGTGCTCATGCGCTCGGGCCATACCGAGGCCGCCGTCGACCTGTGCCGCCTCGCCGAGCTGCCGCCCGTGGGCGTGATCTGCGAGCTCGCCAACGACGACGGCACCGTCATGAAGGGGCCGCAGATCGAGACCTTCGCCGAGACGCACGGCCTCAAGCAGGTCTCGGTGGCCGACCTGATCGCCTATCGGCAGGCCCGCGATCGTCTGGTGGAGCGGGTCGGACACTTCCCGGTGCGCTCGAACCACGGCGACCTGAACGCTTACGTCTTCTCGACGCCCTTCGAGTCGATCCAGCAATTCGCGTTCGTGATGGGCGAGATCGGCGACGGCCGCGACGTGCTGGTGCGCCTGCACCGCTCCAATGTCGCTGCCGACGTGATCGGCGGCGGCAAGCAGATCGACGCCGTGCTCAAGCGCTTCGCGGCGGCCGGGCGCGGCGTGCTGGTCTATCTCCGCGACGGCACCGCGGGTGTCCCGGTCAAGAGCGTCACCGACGAGGGAACGGAGGCGCTCCGGGCGCGGCAGTGGCGCGAGGTCGGGCTCGGCGCCCAGATCCTGCGCGATCTCGGCGTGGTCTCGATCCGCAACCTCGCCACCTCGTCCCGCTCCTATGTCGGCCTCTCGGGCTTCGGTATCGAGCTCCTGGGCGACGAGCCCCTGGAGGGCTGAGGCCCGGAAGAGCGCCCCGGTCAGGCGCGGCGCAGGACGGTCCAGACCGCCGCGCCGGCCATGATCGCCGCGGCGCCGCGGTTCAGCCGCGCGCGAAAGGCCGGCCGCCGGAGAGACTCGCGCGCCCGCGCCGCCAGCGCCGCGTAGGGCGTCATCACGGCGAAGAGGATCGCGGCCGTGATGACGACGAGGCTGACGCAATCCGCCGCCGTCACGCCCCGCAGATCGACGAGCGTTGGCAGGATCGCGAGGTAGAAGACGATCGTCTTCGGATTGCCCAAGGTGATGGTCAGCCCGGCGACGAAGCTGGTCCACGGCCGGTCCCGCGATTCCCCCTCGACCCGGGCTGCGGCTCCGGCCGCGCGCCAGAGCCGGAACGCCAGGTAGGCCAGGTAGAGCGCCGCGCCGTAGCGGACGACGACGAAGACCGCCCCGAGCGCCTCCGCGATCAGCGACAGGCCGAAGATCGCGGCGGCGAGATAGGTCAGGTCGCCGAGGATCAGGCCGAGCGAGAAGGCCATCGCGGCGCCGAAACCGGCGCCCAGGGCCCGGGCGACGAGGGCGACGACGCCGGGCCCGGGGATCGCGGCAGCGACCCCGAGGGCCAGCGCGTAGGTCAGGAAGCCCGCGAGCGTCATCGAGCGGTGCCCGCGGCCGGGACGGGAATGCTCCGCAGGGGTGGGCGCAGACGGCTCCGTGGCGGCATGGCGGCGATCTCCTCCGAGACGCCGATTATCGCGTGCCGCCGGACGACCGCAACGCAGCCGCCGTCAGCGGCCCATCAGCGCGTCGACGTGGGCGGCCACCGACTTGCCGAGGCCCTCGAGGCTGTAGCCGCCCTCGAGGATCGAGACGACCCGGCCGCCCGCGCAGCGCTCGGCCAGGTCCATCAGGCGGCGGGTCGCCCAGCCGAAATCCTCGGCCTCCAGCCGCAGGTTGGCGAGCGGGTCCAGCCGGTGCGCGTCGAAGCCGGCGGAGATCACGATCACGTCCGGCCGGAACGCCTCCAGGCGGGAGAGGATGCCGGTCTCGAACGCCTCGCGGAACACCTCGCCGTCGTCGTTCGGCCGCAGCGGCACGTTGACGATCGTGTCCTTCTCGCCCCGCTCGGACGGCGATCCGGTTCCCGGGTAGAGCGGCATCTGGTGGGTCGAGCAGTAGAGCACAGAGGCGTCGTTCCAGAAGATGTCCTGGCTGCCGTTGCCGTGGTGGACGTCCCAGTCCACGAGCGCCACCCGCTCGGCGCCGTGCTTCTGCCGGGCGTGGCGGGCCGCGATGGCGGCGTGGTTGAACAGGCAGAAGCCCATCGCGCGGGTCCGCTCCGCGTGGTGGCCGGGCGGGCGCATGGCCACGAAGGCGTTGCGGCACTCGCCGCCGACGACGGCGTCGACGGCGTGCATCCCGCCGCCCACGGCCCGCAGCGTCGCCTCGAGGCTGCCCGCCGACAGGATCGTGTCGGAATCGATGCCGACCATGCCGTGCTCGGGCACCGCCGCCACCAGCGCGTCCACGTACTCGCGCGGGTGCGCGAGGGTGACGGCCTCGATCTCGCCCCGGGGCGCCGTGGCCCGCACGAGGCCCGCGAAGCGCTCGTCCTCCAGGGCCCGCTCCACCGCGCGCATCCGGGCCGGTCGCTCCGGATGCCCCTCGGGGACCTCGTGATCGAAGCTGGCGGGATGGCTCACGTAGAGGGTGGTCACGAGGGTCGCTCCCGGGATGCTCGCCTGTCGCGCACCGGCAACAGGAGCCGGCAATGTGCCACGGGCCCAACGCGCGGACTACGGCGGGGTGCCGTTGCCCCCTTATGGTTGCGTGATTCTTCCACGGGACGGACCCGGATCGGCGATCCGCGCGCCCCGTCCGCGGTCGCGACGACCTTCGAGGCGGGGATATGCGCATCATCTCGGGACTCGGCTGCGCCCTGCTGCTGGCGGGCTGCACCTTCAAGGGCGTGCCCGATCCGGCGCTCTCGGCCCGCGACGCCGAGTACATGGCCCTGGTGCCCGAGGCCGAGTTCGATCCGCACTTCGCCCGCTACGAGATCGCCGACCCGACCCGGGAAGCGCCCGGCACGATCGTCGTCGAGACCAAGGAGCGCCAGCTCTACCTCGTCCTGCCGAACGGCCGGGCGATGCGCTACGGCGTGTCGGTGGGCGACGAGGCGTATGGCTGGACCGGCACGGCCAGGATCGACCGCAAGGCGGAGTGGCCGGCCTGGAACCCGCCGGCCGAGATGATCCGGCGCTGGCCGCACGTCCACGCCATGCAGGGCGGCCCGATGAACCCGCTCGGCGCCCGCGCCCTGTACCTGTCGGATCGCGGTCGGGACACGCTCTACCGGATCCACGGCACGAACGAGCCCGAGAAGATCGGCCAGGCGGTCTCGTCGGGATGCATCCGGATGCGCAACATCGACGTGGTCGACCTCTACAACCGGGTGCCCGTGGGAGCCACGGTCATCGTCCGGTAACGCAACCGGTCAACGTCCCAATAAGCCTGCTTGCTCGGGGGGTGTTTACCTGAACTTCCGTTCAGATCTCGCCATTAACCTCTGGAAGGGGAGCGGTCTCGTAAGTTGAAGACACACAGGGACTAGAGCCGACCGCAACAAAGGTCGGGGAGGCAGGCGATCATGACCACCATTTCCGTTCAACAGTTCTGCAACCATGCTGTCTCGGCCGGCACGATCAGCGACGAGGACCTGCTCGTCCTGAAGCGCGAGGTTCTCCCGGACGGCCTCATGAACCGCGAGGAGGCCGACCTCCTGATCGCCCTCGAGCGGGCGGTGATCGGTTCCGACGCCTTCGCCGACTTCCTGGTCGCCTCGGTCGTCGACTTCGCCGTGTGGGGCTCGCGCCCGACCGGCTACATCGACCGCGACGTCGCCGCGTGGCTCGCCGCCTCGCTCAGCGGCCGCGACGGCCCGAGCGCGGTGGGTGCCCGGATCGCCATGGAAGTCGTCCGCGAGGCCGAGAGCAGCGCCGAATCACTGGTGGCCTTCGCCCTCGAGGCCAACCGTCGCGCCCGCGACACGGTCCAGGCCCCGCGCATGACCTTCGCCCTGGCCGCCTGAGCCTCAGACCAAGGCGCAGCTTCCGTCCGCGGCGCAACTGATCTATCGGGACAGTCAAGCCGGTGCGCAATCCGGCGATCTCGAAAGCAGTGCGCCAGCGATGTTCGACAAGATCCTGATTGCCAACCGGGGTGAGATCGCCTGCCGGGTGATCAAGACGGCCCGGAGGATGGGCATCAAGACCGTAGCGGTCTACTCGGATGCCGATCGCGACGCCGTGCACGTCGCCATGGCCGACGAGGCCGTGCATATCGGGCCCGCTGCCGCCTCCGAATCGTACCTCGTGATCGAGAAGATCGTCGAGGCCTGCAAGAAGACCGGCGCCCAGGCCGTCCATCCGGGATACGGCTTCCTCTCCGAGCGCGAGGCCTTCCCGAAGGCGCTCGAGGCCGCCGGAATCGTTTTCATCGGCCCCAACCCGGGGGCCATCGCCGCCATGGGCGATAAGATCGAGTCGAAGAAGGCGGCCGCCGCCGCCGAGGTCTCGACGGTTCCGGGCTTCCTCGGCGTGATCGAATCACCCGAGCACGCCAGGAAGATCGCCGACGAGATCGGTTACCCGGTGATGATCAAGGCCTCCGCGGGCGGCGGCGGCAAGGGGATGCGCATCGCCTACTCGGGCGAGGAAGTGGCGGAGGGCTTCGCCCGCGCGAAGTCGGAGGCGGCCTCCTCCTTCGGCGACGACCGCGTCTTCATCGAGAAGTTCATCACCGACCCGCGCCACATCGAGATCCAGCTGATCGGCGACAAGCACGGCAACGTCGTCTACCTCGGCGAGCGCGAGTGCTCGATCCAGCGCCGTAACCAGAAAGTGATCGAGGAGGCGCCGTCGCCGCTCCTCGACAAGAAGACCCGCCGCAAGATGGGCGAGCAGGCCGTCGCGCTCGCCAAGGCGGTGAACTACGATTCGGCCGGCACGGTCGAGTTCGTCGCCGGGCAGGACAAGTCCTTCTACTTCCTGGAGATGAACACCCGTCTGCAGGTCGAGCATCCGGTCACCGAGATGATCACCGGCCTCGACCTCGTCGAGCTGATGATCCGCGTCGCGGCCGGCGAGAAGCTGCCGATCACCCAGGACGACGTGAAGCTGAACGGCTGGGCGGTCGAGAGCCGCGTCTACGCCGAGGACCCGACCCGCAACTTCCTGCCCTCGATCGGTCGGCTGACCACCTACCGTCCGCCGGAGGAGGGCCAGCAGGGCACGGCGATCATCCGCAACGATACCGGCGTGGAGGAGGGCGGCGAGATCGCCATCCACTACGACCCGATGATCGCCAAGCTGGTCTCCTGGGCGCCCACCCGGGCCGAGGCGATCGCCGCGCAGGGCGAGGCCCTCGACGCCTTCGCCATCGACGGCATCCGCCACAACATCCCGTTCCTCTCGGCGCTGATGGCTCATCCGCGCTGGCAGGAGGGTCGGCTGTCCACAGGCTTCATCGCCGAGGAATTCCCCGAGGGTTTCACGGCTCCGGAGCCCGCCGGCCCGGTGGCGATCCGCATGATGGCGGCGGCGGCGGCGATCGACCACAAGCTCAACCAGCGCAAGCGCGGCATCTCCGGGCAGATGCGCGCGCCCGGCCTCTTCGCCTTCGAGCGTGAGCGCGTGGTGATCCTGGCGGGTCACTCCTTCCCGGTGACGGTCGAGCCGGAGGGCGAGGACATCCTCGTCACCCGCGACGACGGCACGGCGCTCACGGTGGCGAGCGCCTGGCGCCCGGGCGAGCCGGTCTGGATCGGCACGATCGGCTCGGAGCGCGTGGCGATCCAGGTGCGCAGCCTGCTCAACGGCGTGTTCCTGCAGCACGCCGGCGCGGCCGCCGAGGCCCGGGTCTACACCCGTCGCGAGGCGGAGCTCGCCGCCCTGATGCCGGTGAAGGAGCAGGCCGGCTCGGGCAAGCAGGTGCTCTGCCCGATGCCCGGCCTCGTGAAGCAGATCCTCGTCACCGAGGGCCAGGAGGTGAAGAACGGCGAGCCGATCGCGGTCGTCGAGGCCATGAAGATGGAGAACGTCCTCCGCGCCGAGCGCGACGCGACGGTGGGGAAGATCCACGCCAAGGAGGGCGACAGCCTCGCGGTCGACGCGGTGATCCTGGAATTCGCCTGATCGCGGGGCACGCGTCGCGCTCGCGGCCGTGACCGCGGTTCACAACGAGCAGACCAAGCTGCTGGCGACGGCGCTGAACAACATCGCCGTTGCCTACGTCGTCATCGGCTTCGTCACGCCGATGACGGCCGCGAGCTTCGGTGTGCCGAGTGCACCGGCGCTGCGCGTCGAGAACGCGATCTTCACGCTCGTTTGGCTGGGGACCGGCTGCGCACTACTGTTACGGTGCGAGGCGTGCCCTCCGGAGCCTGAAGCCGTGAACTACGACTGGATCTTCGTAACGTTCGGCATTCCGGCGATCACGCTGGCGATCGCCTACGCGGCCGTGCGCGCGAACGAGCGGGCCGCGCATCGCCTCGATCCCCCAGCGGGCGAGTAGGCTCTCAAAGCTCCGGCATGCCCCTCTATTTCGCCTACGGCGCCAACATGGATGCCGCCGCGATGGCGCTGCGCTGCCCGGTTTCGCGGCTGATCGGCGGCGGACATCTGCCGAACCACCGCTTCATCATCATGCGCGAGGGCTACGCGTCCGTCGTGCCCGATCCAAGGCGCACCGTCTGGGGCGTCCTGTGGGAACTCGCTCCCGACGACATCCCGGCCCTCGACCGCTACGAGGGTGTCGCCGGGGGTCTCTACACCAAGGCGGCGCTGCCGGTCCGCACCGGGGAGGGCGTCAAGCGCGCCCTGATCTATCGCGGATGCTCGACGGCGCCCGGCCGTCCGAGGCCCGGGTACCTGGAGGCGGTCGTCGCGGCGGCGCGCGCGGCGCAGCTGCCGCCCGCCTATCTTCGGGAACTCGGCACCTGGACCCGCGGCCTGCCCGCCTGAGCGTCGCGCAGTTGGTACGCGACATGCTTGCCCACGAGCGAGCTGGAGGGCGAGCGGCAGCACCGCGCCCGTCCGGCCATCCGTGATTGCGCGGCGCGCCCGTCGGTCAACGACGATCGGCGTGCGTTCGCGAGGGAGAGTTGTGCATGTCGTATCTGGCGCCCGCCGATTTCGTGAAGAAGGCCGTCGATGCCGGTGAGGCGAAGGTCTTCATGGCTACCAAGGACACGTTCATCCGGGCCTACATGGCCGGCGCGATCCTGGCGCTCGCCGCCGCCTTCGCGGTGAGCGTCAACCAGGCGACCGGCCAGCCGCTGGTCGCGGCGCTGCTGTTCCCGGTCGGCTTCTCGATGCTGTACCTTCTCGGCTACGACCTGTTCACCGGCGTCTGCGTGCTCACGCCGCTCGCCCTCATCGACAAGCGCCCCGGCGTCACCGTGGCCGGCGTCGCCCGCAACTGGGTGCTGGTCTTCTTCGGCAACTTCGCGGGCGCCCTGACCACCGCGGTGATGATGTCGATCGTCTTCACCTTCGGCTTCGCCACCGAGCCGAACGCCGTCGGCAAGCTCATCGCCGGGATCGGCGAGGCGCGCACCCTCGGCTACGAGAAGTACGGCGCCTCGGGGATGCTGACGCTCTTCGTCCGCGCCATGCTGTGCAACTGGATGGTCTCGACCGGCGTCATCGGCGCCATGCTGTCGACCTCGGTGCCCGGCAAGGTCATCGCGATGTGGATGCCGATCACGGTGTTCTTCTTCATGACCTTCGAGCACTCGGTGGTGAACATGTTCCTGTTCCCGTCGGCGATCCTCATGGGCGGCCACCTCACGGTGATGGACTACCTGCTCTGGAACGAGATCCCGACGCTGATCGGGAACATCGTGGGCGGCATCGCCTTCACGGGCCTGATGCTCTACTCCACGCATGTCCGCACCGGCGCGACGCGGACCCCGGCCCTCGGCGCCGGCATGCGTCGCCCGATCGCGGCCGAGTGAGGCCATCCCGGCCCGCGCCGCCGGCGCGGGCCCTTCCAGGCGAGACCGCGCCCGCATGAGCGAGACCCGGACGATCTCCGTCATCGTCACCGGTCGCGTCCAGGGCGTGTCCTACCGGGCCTGGACGCAGTCCGAGGCCCGCGCCCGCGGCCTCGCCGGCTCCGTGCGCAACCGCGACGACGGCACGGTCGAGGCGGTCTTCAGCGGCGCGCCGGAGGCCGTGGCGGAGATGGCGGCCCTGTGCCGGTCGGGTCCGCCGGGTGCGCGCGTGACCGACGTGGCCGCGCGGGACGGCGGCGACGTGCCGCGCGGCGGCGAATTCCGGATCCTGCGCGACTGAGATCGCCGCCGCGGGTTCAGCGCGCGCCCGCGGACTGGTATGGCGGACGGCCCCTTCGCGTATCCGCCATCCGGAGACCATGACCGACCTGTCCGCCGGCAGCGCCGCCTTCTCGCATCTCGATCTCGCGGCGCTGCTCTACTTCGTCCTCGCCTGGATCGCCTACGGCCTGTCCGTCGGCCGGCTGCGCGGCAGGATGGTCTCCCTCAGCCAGATCATGAACGGCCACCGGGCCAACTGGGCGCGCCAGGTCATCGGCCGCGACAACCGGGTGGTCGACACGCAGATCAACGCGTCGCTGCAGAACGGCACGGCCTTCTTCGCCTCGACCTCGCTCATCGCGCTGGGGTCCGTCCTGACCCTGTCGCGCTCCGGGGAGGACGTCCTGAACCTGTTCGCCACGCTACCCTTCGGGACGGTGGCCAATCGCCTGACCTGGGAGCTGAAGGTCGCCGGCCTCGCGCTGATCTTCGTCTACGCGTTCTTCAAGTTCGCCTGGGCCTACAGGCTGTTCAATTACACGGCGATCCTGCTGGGCGCCGTGCCGCACAAGGGGTCCGGCACGAGCGACGTCGAGATGCTGCGGGCAGTGCGGCGGCTCGCGGCCATGAACGTCAGCGCCGGGCGGCACTTCGCCCGCGGTCAGCGCGCGTTCTTCTTCGCGCTGGCCTATCTCGGCTGGTTCATCAGCCCCTACGTGCTGTTCGTCTCGACGACGGCCGTCGTGATCATCATGTGGCGCCGCCAGTTTGCCTCGGAGATCCGCAAGGCGCTCCTCGAAGCCGGGGAGGGGCCTCACGAGGGACCGCTCGAGGCGCCGCTCCTGTCGCCCGCCGAAGAGGCCCGCACATGACCGACCCACGACCCGACGACGCCGCGATCGAGACGGCGATGCTGCGCCTCGTGGCCGAGCGCGGCGCCGACAAGACCGTCTGCCCCTCGGAGGTCGCCCGCGCCCTCGGCGGCCCGCACCCGGACGGCTGGGGCCCGCTGATGCAGCCGGTCCGCCGGGTCGCGGTGCGGCTCGCCCATGCCGGGCGGATCGCGATCCTGCGGAAGGGGAAGCCCGTCGACCCGGACGATTTCCGCGGGATCTACCGCCTGTCGCTGCCGGCCTCCGATGCGGCCCCCTCGGGATCCGGGCCCGGCAGCCAGTCCGGCGTGTAGCCGGACAGGCGGTAGGCGACGAGGCCGATCCACTCCTTCACGGCCAGGTCGAACTGGAGCAGCCCGTCCGACGCGAAGCCGTGGAAATGCGCGACGTCGCCCCAGCCGCGGGTCCGGTAATCCACCGGGAACGCGTCCACCGTGAAACCGGCCTGCCGGAAGCAGCCGACCGCCCGGGGCATGTGCCAGGCCGAGGTCACGAGCAGCCAGCGCTCGCCGGGCTTCGGCTGGACCAGGGCCGCCGAGAAGGCGGCGTTCTCGTGGGTATTGCGCGAGCGGTTCTCCAGGATGAGGCGCGTCCGCGGCACGCCGATCACGTCCGCCTGCCGGCTCACGATGTCGGCTTCGGCCATGCCGCCCGCGATGAAGCCGCTGCCGCCGGAGAAGACCAGCCGCGCCGCCGGGTAGCGCCGGGCGAGGTCGGCGAGATAGATCGGCCGCTCGCCGGCATCGTTGACGACGATCTGGCGACGCGCCTCCGAGAGGCCCGTCTCGATGCCGCCGCCCAGCACGATGATCCCGGCCGGGGCCGGCCCGTCATCCGGATAGGCGGGGAAGCGCTGCTCGAGGGGAATCAGGGCCACGTCCGACAGGGGCGCCAGCCCGGCCGCGCCGAGCAGCAGGGTGCCGAGCAGCGCCAGGCCGAGGCCGGCCCTCCGCCACCGCGTCACCGCCGCGACGGCGATCCCGAGCAGGATCGCGAAGATGCAGAAGTTCGACGGGGTGATCAGGAAGAAGATCACCTTCGAGACGGGGAAGAACACGGTGCTCAGGCCGGCTTCGTCTCGGCCTCGAACCGGGCGAGCGCCGCGGCGTCCGGCGGAAGGAGACTCGCGAGGTCGGCGCCGCGCTCGACCTCGCGCTGGATCCAGAGATCGAGGCGCTGCTGCTCGACGGCCTCCAGGGCGACCCGCTCGGCGAGCGCCGCCGGCACGGCGACGAGGCCGCTCGAGTCGCCGACCAGGATATCGCCGGGATGGATGGCGGCGCCGCCGCAGGCGACGCGCTCCTGCGTGCCGACCAGGGCCAGGGCCCCTGTGGCCGCGGCCGGCCGGCACCAGGCGGGGAGGCCGATCTCCTCGGGCAGGGCCGCGTCGGTGATCAGACCGACGGCGCCGCGCTGGGCGAGGCGTGCCGCCAGGATCGCTCCGAATGGCAGGGCGAGGGCGGAGGCCGCGGCATCGATCACGACCACAGCGCCTTCGGGGACGGCATCGATGGCCGCGGCGAGATCGCCCGCGGCGTCGTCGCGGGCCGGGATCATCCGCATCGTGTAGGCGGGCCCGACCACGGTTCCGCTCCCCCGCGCCGAGAGCCCGTGCGGCGTGCAGGCCTTCACCCCGGCCCGCGCCAGGGCGCGGGCGAGGCTCGCCGGTGTCACGGCGGAGAGCGCGTCGCGCAGGGTCGGGTCGATCGCCATCGGGGGCTCCGTGAAAGGCCGGTCCCGGTCCGGGCGGCGCGATCGGGGAAGGTGGATCGCGCGGGCGTGCCGGCAAGGCTCCGGGCGCCCGCGGCGGCCGTCAGGCGATGGGCTCGCCGAGCGCCCGGGCGGCGCCGGGCCGGGCGGCGATCCGGTCGTACCAGCGCCGCAGCGCCGGGCGCTCGATCCGCTCGGCCGGAAGGTTCAGCCAGCGATGCGCCGCGCAGCCGAGGGCGATGTCGGCGATGCCGAAGCTGTCGCCGACCGCGTAGGTCCGGTCCGCGAGATGGCGGTCGAGGATCTCCGCCATGGCCTCGCTCTTCTTCAGCGATGCGGCGATCAGGCCGCGGTCCGGGTCGGCCGCGCGGTAGAGCTGCCAGAAGGCGTCGCGCATGGCCGGCGTGAAGCTCGTGGCCTGCCAGTCGAGCCACTGCTCCGCGTGGGCGCGCGCCCGGGGGTCAGCCGGCAGGGCCAGGGCCGGGCTCACAGCCGCCAGGTAGCGGAGGATCGCGTTGGATTCCCACAGGACGAAGCCGTCCTCCGCCAAGGTCGGGACGAGACCGTTCGGGTTCATCGCGCGGTAGCCGGGGTCGTCGACGACCCCGTGGGCGCCGCCGGCCTCGACCCGCTCGTACGGCAGGCCCGTCTCGTCGAGTCCCCACACCGCCTTCTGCACGTTCACCGAGGTGAGGCGGCCCCATAGCCTGCGCATAATCGAAGAGTCTCCGTCACGCCTTCGGCGGGTAGGCGTGGTCCTGCCCGCCCGGATCGGTCACGCGCACCCCGTCGGGGGTGTCGTGCAGGTAGCCCGGTCCGATCGGCACCTTGCCGTGGCCGCCGGGAATGTCGAGCACGTAGGTTGGCTGGGCGAGGCCGGAGAGGCGGCCGCGCAGGGCGCGCATCAGCGCCTGCCCCTCGGGCACGTCCGTGCGCAGGTGCGCCGTCCCGGGGGCCAAGTCGCCGTGGTGGAGATAGTACGGTTTGATCCGGTTCTCGACGAGGACCCGCATCAGCGCCTCGAGGGTCGCGGCCTCGTCGTTGACGCCGCGCAGGAGCACCGACTGGCTGACCAGGGGAATGCCGGCATCGACCAGGCGGGCGCAGGCGGCGCTGGCGGCGGCGGTGAATTCCCGCGGATGGTTGGCGTGGACGGCGACGAAGACCGCGCGCCCGAACCGCTTGAGCGCTTCGACGAGGGCGTCGGAGACGAGATCGGGCTTCACCACGGGCACGCGCGTGTGGACCCGCATGACCCGGACATGGGGGATGGCGGCGAGGCGCTCCGCGATGGCGCCGAGGCGGCGCGGCGAGAGCGCGAACGGGTCGCCGCCGGTGAGCACCACCTCCCAGATCCGCGGATCCCGCGCGATGTAGGCGAGGGCGGCGTCGAGCTCGGCGTCGGTGAGGGTCCCGAGCCCGTCGGGTCCGACCATCTCCCGGCGGAAGCAGAAGCGGCAGTAGACCGGGCAGATGTGGAGCGGCTTCAGCAGCACGCGATCCGGGTAGCGGTGCACGATCCCCGTCACCGGGGCGTGGGCGGCGTCGCCGATCGGGTCGGCGCGCTCCTCCGGCGTCGCCACGGCTTCCGCGGCGCGGGGCACGAACTGGCGGCCGATCGGGTCGTCGGGGTCCTGCGGGTCGATCAGCTCGGCCATGTCGGGCGTCACCGAGACCGCATAGCGCGAGAGGACGGCGCCGAGGGCCTCGGCCTCCGCCCCCGAGATCAGGCCGGCGGTGAGGAGGTCGTCCGCGCTGCTCAGGACCCGGTTCATGGCCGCGTCTCCGCCACGGGAGTCCAGATCACGTCCTCGACCCGGGTAGCCCCGCAGGCCAGCATCGCCAGGCGGTCGAAGCCCAGGGCAACTCCCGACGCCTCCGGCATGACGGCCAGCGCCGCGAGGAACTCGTCGTCGATCGGGTAGCGCTCGCCGTAGACCCGCTGCTTCTCGGCCATCTCGGCCTCGAACCGGCGGCGCTGCTCCGCCGGGTCGGTCAGCTCGCCGAACGCGTTGGCCAGCTCGACGCCGCAGGCGTAGAGCTCGAACCGCTCGGCCACCCGCGGGTCGTGCGGCGCCGGACGGGCGAGGGCGGCCTCGCTGATCGGGTACTCGCACAGGATGGTCGGGCGGCCGAGGCCGAGATGCGGCTCGATCCGCGCGACGAGGACGCGGGAGAACAGGTCGGCCCAGGTATCGTCCGGGGCGACCCGGAGGCCGGAGGCCGCGACGGCGGCGGCCAGAGTCTCGCGGTCCGTCTCGCCGCCCGGCGCGACGCTCGCCAGCAGGTCGATCCCGGCGAAGCGGTCGAAGGCCTCGGCCAGGGTCAGGCGCTCCGGCTCGGCGAAGGGATCCGTCTCCCGGTCGCGGAAGGTGAAGCGGCGGGCGCCGGCGGTCTCGGCCGCGCCGGCGAGCAGGTCGGCGCAATCCCCCATCAGCGCCGTGTAGGGGGCGCCGGCCCGGTACCACTCGAGCATCGTGAACTCGGGATGGTGCAGCGGCCCGCGCTCGCGGTTTCGGAACACCCGCGCGACGCTGAACAGCCGCGTCTCGCCCGCGGCCAGGAGCTTCTTGCAGGCGAATTCCGGCGAGGTGTGCAGGTAGAGCGGCGTGCGGGCGCCGCTCGCGCCGATGGCTTCCGTGGCGAAGGCCGACAGATGCGCCTCGTTGCCGGGCGAGACCTGCAGGCAGGCGGCTTCGGCCTCGACGAAGTCGCGGTCCGCGAACCACGCGCGGAACGCGGCGAGGACGCGGTTGCGCAGGAGCAGCGCCGGGCGCCGGTCGGCGTGGCGGCCGGCCGACCACCAGGGGGAGGCGGGTCCGCTCACGACCGGCCTCTGAGCCGGATCGGGACCGGCCGGCTCCGACCGGGACGCGTCGCGTTCTGAAGCACTATCATCCTCGGCCCTGACTGGGTCCGGACCGCGGGGACGCGCCGCGGCCGATGCCGGTTGCCATCGACGGTCCGCGCCCGCCCGCTGGCAACCGCGGCGCAGATGCGATAGTGGCGGGGTCCGAGATGCAGCGCCCGCGCTTGGCGCGTGCCGGCCCCCATGTCAATGCAGGACGCAATTCCGTGAAGGTGATCGCCTCAACGCTCCGCAAGGGCAACGTCGTCGAGAAGGACGGCAAGCTCTACGTGATCCTGTTCGCCGAGAACATCCACCCCGGCAAGGGCACCCCGGTGACCCAGCTCGACATGCGCCGGATCACGGACGGCGTGAAGGTGTCCGAGCGCTACCGGACGACCGAGCAGGTCGAGCGCGCCTTCGTGGAGGATCGCGAGCACACCTTCCTCTACAGCGACGGCGAGGGGTTCCATTTCATGAACCCCGAGAACTACGAGCAGATCGCGGTGCCGCAGGACGTGGTCGGCGACGCCGCCCCGTATCTCCAGGAGGGCATGGCGGTGATGCTCTCCGTCCATAACGGCGTCCCGCTGACCATCGAGCTGCCCCAGCGCGTCACGCTCGAGGTCGCCGAGACCGAGCCGGTCCTGAAGGGCCAGACCGCCTCGTCGTCCTACAAGCCCGCGACCCTGTCGAACGGCGTGCGCACGACCGTGCCGCCCCACATCGCCGCCGGCACCCGCGTCGTCGTCATGACGGCCGACGGGTCCTACGTCGAGCGCGCCAAGGACTGATCCGGTCCGCGCCGGCGACCAACCCTGCGAGGTCGGTCGCCGCGTTCAGCGCGCGGATCGCGCGGCGGCCTCCAGGGTGGCGTAGCAGCCCTGCGAGATCGCCTGCGCGCGCAGGCGCTCCGTCCCGCTGAAGGGGCGGCCATCCTCCCGGAACAGGTCCTCGCGGAGCAGCGCCTCCGAGGTGCAGCGGGCCGCGATGCGGCAGAGCGGCGGCTCGCCGCCGGTGCGCGCGCAGATCGTCACGTAATCGGCGCGGAACGCCCGCAGCCCGGCACGCGGATTGGCGCCGACCACCGTGACGAGCCCGGTCAGCAGCGCCAGCAGCAGCGGCTGGTGGATGAGGTAGATCGCGAGGCTGTGCCGGCCCGCGAAGGTGGCGGCGCGGCCGAGCCGCGTGCGCGGCGCCCAGGCTCCCAGCCGCGACCGGGCGAGCGGCGGCAGGGCCAGACGACCCAGGACGATGCCGGCCAGCACAAGCCCGAACCAGGGGAAGAGCGGCACGTAGTCGTTCGTCCGCGGCAACACCGAGCCGAGGCCGAGGAAGAACAGGGCCGGCGCGTCGAGGACGGGCGCGTGCACCACGTGCGGCGCGGCGAGCACGGCCGCGGCCGCGACGGCGGTGACCGGGACCGGCAAGAAAAGGAACGGCAGCCCGAGCAGGCTCGAGACGGCGATGCAGTGGAGCACGCCGAAGAACACGAAGGCGTCCGGGAACATGACCCAGGTGCCGAGGGTCACCAAGAGCGCCGCCCCGCCGATCCGCGCGAGCCGCAGCAGCGTCGGTCGAAGCCGGACCCCGCGCCCGTTCATCAGCACGAGGCCGATGCCGACCAGGACCAGGAAGGTGCCGGCGATCGCCTCGGCGGCGTGCCGCCCCGTCGGCGTCAGCGCGTAGTTCTCCGCGGTCAGCCGCAGGTGACCGAGATCCCAGAGCGTGTGGTAGCTCGCCATCGCCAGCAGGGCGGCCGCCCGCGCCGCGTCGACGACCGGCAGGCGGCGGCGCTGCGAGGCGGGCGCGACCGGGGAGGCGGCGACGGGACGGTCGAGGGTGACGTCAACGGACATGATGGTGCACCCAAACCATGTCGGGGCCGCCCTTTCCATCGCGCCGTGCGACGGACGCTCCGACCGAGCCCGAAGCGGGTGCGTCGGCTCTCGGAAACGTGAACGCCGACGCGGCGTGCGCGGGAGTGCCGGGAGGGAGAGCCGGCATCCGGAAAACCCCTCGGCAGCCCCGACGCTTAAACGCCGGTTTCGCCCGAGCCTGCGACCGATCGACTGTTGCGGCCCCGCCTCCTTGCGCCAAGATTGCAACTTGGCGTCACTGTTCTGCCGGCCAAATGGGCTTCCCGGACATCAGGACTTCGTTAATCTTGCTGGGAGAGCGCGCGGCGTGATTCGGTGTAGGTTGCTCGGCCATGTCTGACGAACGCGGATCCGGGCCGGAGAACCCCGAGCGGGGGATTGTCGCCCGAACCGGCGAACTGGATCAGCACGAGGATGAGGCGCTCGACCTCGTCGAGGTGGCCGGCCGCATCAAGTGGTTCGACGTGTCCAAGGGTTTCGGGTTCATCGTGCCCGACGACGGTGCGCCCGACATCCTGCTCCACGTCACGTGCCTGCGGCGCGACGGCTACCAGGCGGCCAGCGAGGGCGCCCGCATCGTCGTGGAGGCCGTCGAGCGGCCCCGCGGCTGGCAGGCCTTCCGGGTCATCTCCCTCGATCAGGCGACGGCGGTGCATCCCTCCGAGCTGCCGATGCCGCGCACGCACGTCACCGTGACGCCGACCAGCGGGCTCGAGACCGCCGTCGTGAAGTGGTTCAACCGCCTGCGCGGGTTCGGATTCCTGACCCGCGGCGACGGGACGCCGGACATCTTCGTGCACATGGAGACGCTGCGGCGCTACGGGATCGCCGAGCTGAAGCCCGGCGAGTCCGTCCTGGTGCGCTACGGCGATGGCTCGAAGGGCGTGATGGCGGCGGAGGTGCGGCTGATCGACGGGACGATGCCCGCGTCCCATTGAGGCCGCGTTTCCCCGGCCCGGCATACCCCGTCCTATCTCCTTGTTGAAGCTCGGAAAATCCGGAACCGGATTCCCCTTCGGCATGTCCTGGTCTATCACCGGGCGACGGGCCTTACGGTCCGCGCGCCATCCCACGAGAGGCATGAGCCTGTGAAACCCCTCCTTCGCACCGCCCGGGTGACCGCCATCGCCTGCCTCGCCCTGACCGCGATCGCCCCGGCGCCCGCCGTCGTGGCGCAGGCGGCCGCCCGGGCCGCCGCGACCAAGTCGGAGCCGCTGACGATCGTCACGAAGGCCGGGCCGAAGCGCTTCGACGTCGAGGTAATGCGCGACGACGCCGCCCGCGCCCGCGGCCTCATGTTCCGCCGGCACATGGCGGCCGACCACGGCATGCTGTTCGACTTCGAGCAGAACCAGCCCGTCACGATGTGGATGAAGAACACCTACCTGCCGCTCGACATGGTGTTCATCCGGCCCGACGGGACGATCAGCCGGATCGCCGCCGACACTGAGCCGCTCTCTACGGCGATCATCCCGTCGGGCGGCCCGGTGGTGGCGGTACTCGAGCTGAACGCCGGCACCGCGGCGAAGCTCGGGATCGCCCCGGGCGACCGGATCGAGCACGCCATGTTCAAGGCCCGCTGAGGCGGCCCGCGCGATTCGCGAACGCACCGGGAACAAGCGCCTTGACCACCGCCGATTTCCGCTCCAGTGTTCCGGCAATGTTCCGGCGCGCCGGAAGGCTGGTTCAGGGCGGAGGACCCGATGGGCGACGCGGCTGAGGTCGAACTGTTCGGCAACGACGACTGGTCGGTGCAGGCGGACGGAATCGAGCACCGCCAGACCGGCTACTTCATCGCCCGCTCGGCGCTCGCGACGCGCCGGGCGGAGGGCCTGTGGGACTGGCCGCTGCAGATGGCCGAGAAGCGCTGGTGCCGGCCGAGCCTGTTCCGCGAGGCGTTCCTCGCCGCTCTCGACCGGTTCGGCATCCCGCGGGACGCCGAGCTGATCCGCTCCTTCGCGCTGGGCTACGGCATTCGCGCCGTGATCTCGCCGGCCGCCGAGACCTTCGTGAGCCTGGGCGACATGCTGAAGCCCCGCGAGATCGCCGAGCCGGCGCGCGCCGCCAGCCCGCGGCCCGTCCGGGCCCTGGCGGCGGCCGGCGCCTGAGGGCCCGGCGACGGCGGCCGATTTGACCCGGGCGGCCGCCCGCGGATAGCCCTCAGCCTCGGAACGAGGGAGAGAGCACGATGGCGGATCACGAACGGGCCGGACTCGACGGGTTGATCACGCCGCCCCTGTCGCGACGGGGCTTCGTGATGACGAGCCTGATGAGCGGGCTGACGCTCGCGACCACCCGCGTCGAGGCCCAGGTGATCCACACCGACAGTGCGGGCATCGAGGCCGGCGAGGTAAAGATCCCGGCCGCGGACGGGCCGATGCCGGCCTACCGCGCGGTTCCGGAGGGCGCGGGCCCGTTCCCGATCGTCCTGGTGATCGAGGAGATCTTCGGCGTCCACGACTACATCAAGGACATCTGCCGCAGGCTCGCGAAGGCCGGCTACTGCGCCGTGGCCCCCGAGCTCTACGCCCGCCAGGGCGACCTCTCGACCATGTCGGATCCGAAGCAGATCATCCGCGACGTCATCGCGAAGACGCCGGACGCGCAGTGGATCGGCGATCTCGACGCGACGGTGGCCTGGGCGGCCTCGGCGGCGAAAGGCGACCCGAACCGCCTCGGCGTCATGGGATGGTGCCGCGGCGGGCGCGCCACGTGGCTCTACGCGGCGCATCGTCGCGACCTGAAGGCGGCCGTCGCCTGGTACGGGCCGGTCGGTGGCGAGCGGACCGACATCCAGCCACGCACCGCCGGCGACGTGGCGGCCGAGATCCACGCGCCGCTCCTCGCCCTCTACGGCGGGGCCGATACCGGCATCCCCGTGGCGGCGGTCGAGGAGGCGCGCGACCGCGCCAGGGCGGCCGGCAAGAGCGTCGAACTCGTGGTTTACCCGGACGCGCCGCACGGCTTCCACGCGGATTATCGTCCGAGCTACCGCCGCGAGGCGGCGGAGGACGGCTGGAAGCGCGCGCTGGCCTTCCTGAAATCGCACGGCGTCGGCTGAATAGTCGGCCCAGGACGCCCGATCGGGCGCGTTCCGGGGTGGCTGTGTTACCCAAGACACGGCCACAACTTCACAATCGTGCAAGGATCCAAGGAGGATCTGTGCCCGCGCGGGTCTGGCCCTTCGCGGCGCTCGGGCGTTGAACCGATCGAAGCGACCGCCGTTCAGCCCCTGTAGAGTGTCCTGGTCCATGAGCGATTCGGTACAGCCTGGCCAGAAGCCCGTGATCCTCGTCGTGGAGGACCAGCCCGACGAGCGCTTCCTCGCGGCCACGCTGCTGGAGGATACCGGCTTCACGGTGATCGAGGCCGAGACCGCCGATCGCGCCCTGGCGATCCTCAACGATCGCGCGGACGAGGTCAGTGTCGTCTTCTCGGACGTCCGCACGCCCGGACCGATCGGCGGCTTCGAGCTCGCGCGGATCATCGGCGTGACTTGGCCGCGCGTGCGGGTCCTGCTGACCTCGGGCGACGCGGGCGACCAGCCGAGCGACCTGCGCGTCTCGGCGACCTTCATCCCGAAGCCGTGGCGCGCCGAAGACATCCTCGCCTGGGTGGAGCAGGCGGCCGGGCGACCCTCGGCCGGGTCGGGACCGTCCGTTATCGGACCGGGCGGCAAAATAATCCCGTCCGGCCTGGAAACCTGAGGCGGCCGCACAGTTGTACGCCACTCCGGAGCGCGCCGCGCCCGGACTTCCGCAGTACAACCGATCCCCGACGCCGCCATGAAGATTGTCGCAACCAACCACGCCGATTCACTCCGACGCCCCGGTTCGCGGGATTCGGCGGAATCCGCCGTTCTCGACACGGTCCGGGAGGGGCTGCTCAGTGTCTACGGCACGGCGGATCGCGACCTGCCGGCGGAATTGGCGGCGCTGGCGCGGCAGCTCGACCGTCCGGGTCCCGCGGGCTGCGGCCCGACCTAGCTTCCGCCGCGGAACCTTGACAGGAGACTGCGCCAGCGGGTCGCCAAGACGAGAGAATCTGCTATTCAGCGCATTCTGACCTGCCGACGCAGTGCGTCTCTCAGTCGAGTCCCGGATGCGTCTCACAGTTCTTCGCGGATCGCTCACCGCCGCCGCGATCATGACCCTGGCCGGCCTCGCGTCCGTTCAGGCGGCGACCCCGCCGGCCCAGCCCGCCGACGGCGCGGGCGGTGTGGGTGACCGCAAGGCGACGGTGACCAAGCGGCTGCTCGGGCGCGGCACGGCCTCGACCTACGCGTTCTACGCCGCGGGCGCGGCCCCCGAGACGGGCCGGCCGGTCGCGATCGTCCTGCACGGGTGGGGCGCGGTCAATCCGCAGAGCTACGGCGGCTGGATCGATCATCTCGCCCGCCAGGGCTGGCTCATCTTGTATCCACGATTTCAGGAGGTGAACCGGACCCGCCCGGCCGACGCCCCGGCCATCGCGGAATCCCTCGTCAAGGCGGCCCTCGCCGAGATCGCGACGGACGGCGAGGCGAAGCCCGACCTCGGCCGCGTCGCGATGATCGGCCACCTCGCCGGGGCTCCGCTCGCCATGGATCTGGCTGCCGCGGCCAAGGCCCAGGGCCTGCCGGTGCCGAAGCTGATCTTCGCGGTGATGCCTGGCGGCATCGCCAGCGGGCCGAAATCCCGCGGCATCGCCCTCAACGACCTGTCGGCGATCGATCCCGCGACGCTGATCGTGACCATGGTCGGCGACAAGGACACGCGGGCCGCCGATCTCGCGGCCAAGCGCCTCCTGCGCGAGGCGAGTGCCGTGCCGCTGGAGCGCAAGCTCTTCGTGCGGGCGCTGTCGGACGATCACGGCTTCCCGGCCCTGACGGCGACCCTGGCGGCCCCGGCCGGCGTGGACACGGCCTACGACGGCGGCGCCATCAAGCCGGGCCCTGAGCCGAAGGACGCGCCCAAGGACGCGACGAAGCCGCCGCCGTTCCGCTGGTCCGCCGACATGGCGCTGTCCGGCGAGCAGCAGACCCTGGTCTCGCAGATCAACCTCGCCCGGGTCGACGCGCTCGATTATCTCGGTTTCTGGAAGACCTTCGACCTCGCCGCCGCGGCGGCCTTCGCCGGGTCGGATGCTGCGGCGCTGAAGAACAATCCGCGCCTCGCCGACATGGAGCGCTGGAGCGACGGCTGGCCGGTGAAGCGGCTCGCCGTCGAGACGCCGCGGCCCACACCGGCCGCTCAGGCCGGGACTCCGGCGCCCGCACCCGCCGGACGCAAGCGCTGAGATCGGACGCTGCGACAGCTTGGCCTTGGCGCGCGGCTTGCTAATCTCTCCCCGTTCGACACGGGAGGGAGATCATGCCCGAGTTCGTCGCCAGCCTGCTCGCCGCCGCGGCCTTCTGCCTGACGTTGCTCGCGCTGAACGCGCTGACACGGCTGCTGATCCAGGCGCATATCGCCCCCTCGGATCTCGGCGAGACCGGCTTCCTGCAGGTCGGCGGTGCGCTCCTGATGGCCCGGGCGGCCTACCGGCGGGCGCCCCAGCGCCGACCGGGCTGACGCTCAGCGCAGGAACGCGCCGAACGAGCGTGGGCCGTTGCCCGTCGGGATGGTCGCCAGCACCTTGAGCGTCTTCGAATCGAGGACGCTCAGCGTGTTGTCGCCCCAGTTGGCGACGTAGAGGCGTCCGTCGGGATCCGCGGCGATCCCTTCCGGGTGGTCGCCGACATCGACGTCGGCGATCGGCTTGAGCGTGGCGAGGTCGAACGCCGTGACGCTGCCGGCATACTGGTCCGTCACGAAGCCGCGCCCGCCGGCGAGGGCGATGACGTAGGGCCGGCGGCCGGTCGGGATGCGGCCGATCTCGCGCCCTGTCTTCAGATCCAGCACCGAGACGTCGTCGCCGGTCACGTTGGCCGTGTAGGCGCGCCCCGCCGCGGCATCGAGCGTGATTCCGAACGGATGCTGCCCCACCGGGATGACCTTGGTCTCCCGCCGGGTCGCGGCGTCCACGACCGAGACCGTGTCAGCCTCGCGGTTGGCGACGTAGAGCGTCGCCCCGTCGGGGCTGACGGCGATCCCCGAGGGCGAAGCGCCGACCGCGATCTCGCCGTCCGGAACCAGGGTGCCGTCGCGCTCGGTCAGCACGAACAGGCGGTGCCCGTACCAGTCGGCCACGTAGACCGCGCAGCCCCGCGGGTCGGAAGCGACGCCGAGCGGGCCGCCGGGCAGCGGCACCTCGGACAGGACCTTGCCAGCGTCGAGGTCGAGGATCGCGAGGCCGTGCCCCTCCGGGCGCGTGACGTAGGCCCGCCGGCGATCGGGCGACAGGGCGATCCCAGCCGGGGCCCCGTCGACGGGGATGCGGCGCACCACCTTCCCGGCGGCTAGGTCGACGATCTCGACCGCGCCGCCGAGCTGGGCGGTGACGATGGCCTCCCGGGCCGGTTCGGCACGGGAGGCCGTCGCCACGAGGACGAGGCCGGCGGCGAGGGCCGCGCGGCCCCGTGCTGGGCTCACGAGCCCTTCTCGACCTTGGCCTTCAGGTTGGCGAGGCTCGCCTTGATCCAGTCGCCGACGCCCTTCTCGGAGGCCTCGTCGTTCAGATCCGGCGGCGGGTCGTTGTTCATGTAGCCGCGGTAGAACGCCGCCTTCCATTCGACCTTCGACTTGGCGTTGCCCTCGGGCTCGACCGTGATCGTCGCCGAGTAGTCGTTCGCCGGAAGATCCTTCACATCGACCTTGTCGATGTAGTAGGAGAACATCTTGTCCTCGGGCTTGTACTTGTTGCTGGTCTCGGAAATCTGATTGCCGTTCTTGAGCGTCAGAACGCGCTTGAACTTGCCGGCCGGGTCGCCGTTGAGTTCCGTCTTGGTGACGTTCTGCATCCAGTCGGCGTTCTTCAGGTCGCCGACCACGGCCCAGACCTTGTCGGCGGGGGCGTTGATCTCGATCGACTCGGTGATCTTGCGCCGGGTCGGGCCGTGGGCCTGCGCGGTCGCCGCCACCAGAGCCGCCGTGGCCGCCAGGGCCAGGGTGATTTTCTTCATCTTGTCCTTCTCCTCCCGCCCTCAGCGGTCGTCGCGATCGAGGACGCGCGCCTCGGGGCCGAGGGCCGCCGCGACCTTGTCCTCGATCCAACCCCAGGCCTCGCGCTCGCGCGGTCCCGCGGTCTTGCCAATGGCGATGGCGAGGTAGGCCATCTCCGTCAACACCTTCCCGGGCTCCAGCATGTGGAGCCGGGTCGAAAGAATGGCGGCCTCGAGGACCGCCGCCTGCGCGCGGTTGAAGCCGATGAACGGCGCGTGCGCGGCGCTGTGGACCATCCGGCCCCGGAAGCGCGGCCGGGTCTCGTGGGCTTCGACGGAGGCGACCGCGAATTCCGCGTGGCCGAAACTGTCGGCGAGGCGGCGGCCCTCGATCGCCGCGCACGGCAGCGTCGGCCACTCGCGCCGGCCCGTCACCGCGCCGGCGATCACGCGGATGTCGCGCGGGCTCGAGGCAGCGAAGCAGGGATTGGCCTCCAGGTTGACGATCGTCGGCGATGGCCGGAACGGCGCGAGGACGTAGCCCTCATCCTCGCCGATCAGCCCGAACGGGACGAGGTGCAGCTCGCCCGCCGGGGACAGGGTGGTGACGATGGTCTCGAGGATCAGCGGCATGGCCTCACGCCTTGTCGGCGGGGACGAGGCGCCCGCAGACCAGCTTCGACGGCAGATCCTGCGGGCGCTCGGGCGCGACCGCGGCGCGCGCCGCGGCCTCCGGGACGGTCTCGGGCGGGCTCGCGCCGGCTTCGGGCCCGGCCAGGCGCGCGTCGCGGGTCCCGGGCGGGGGCGCGTCGGGTCCGGAATGGCGGGTGTGGCCGGCCTTCTTGAAGGCGGTGGCATCCTCGACGTCGGCGTCGGCCGCGCAGCCCCAGTCGAGGGCCTCGTCCTGAACGTAGCGCTTGCCGAGCCGCCACGCCGTCTCGGCCTTGCCGAGTTCGGCGCCGAGATAGAAGGCGTGGGCGCCGTCGCTCGCCACGTCGAGGTCGGGGAAGAAGGCCATCGCGTCGGTGCCGACCCTGTGGATGTCGCGGTTGTAGAGGTGGATCCCGTCCTCGGCGATCACGATCCGGTAATTCGGGTCGCGCACCTCGGCGGCGGCCTGGGCGATCTCGTCGGCGGTCTGCACGAACGGGCGCTTGTCGTGAAGGGCGAGGAGCGCCCGGCCGTAGCCCTTCGGCAGCGCCGAATCGGCCTTGGCCGCGTACATGACCCGCCGGGCGGCGTCGTGCTCCTCGACGGTGCGGCGGGTGTGGTTGGAGACCTGCACGATCAGTACGTTGCGGATCGACAGCTCCGAGCACATCCCGACGAGCAGCGCCGTGACGCCCAGGGAATCGGCCTCGGTCAGCTCGGTGAGGTTGCCGGTGCCCATCATCATGTCGATCTCGGGCCAGCGGGCGCGGGTGTCGCGGTAACGCGCGATCGAGTCGACGAAGCCGTGGTGGATCGGCTCGAGGATCGGGTCGGCCAGGAACGGCCGCCCCGCCTTGAGCATGCGCTCGATCGCGCGATCGAGGGAGGGCAGGTCGTCCGGCCGCATCGGCACGAGGATCGGCATCGCGTCGGTCTCGAAGGCGAGATCGAGGGTCTCCTCGTTCAGGCTCAGCAGGAAGTCGGCGCCGGCGCCGGCGCCCCGGACCAGTTCCTCGCGGGAGAAGGAATCGACGCTGACCCTCAGGCCGGCGCCCTTCAGGGCCCGCACGGAATCCTCGAGGTGCGGGAACGGGGTATCGGGCAGGCCGCCGAGATCGATGACGTCCGCGCCGCGCCCGGCGAGATCGAGCCCCTTGGCGAGGATCTGGTCGACGCTCATCTTCGACGCGTCCACGATCTCCGAGAAGATCCGGAGGTCGTGCCGGGACAGGTCGACCTTGCGGGCGGTCAGGCCGAGCCAGGCCGGCAGGTCGACCACCTCGTCGGGTCCGCGCTCCACCGGGACGCCGAAATGCGCCGCAAGGTGCTCGGGATCGGCCCGGCACCGGCCCGGCAGGACGATCCGCGTGGCGCCCTCGGGCAGCACGACCCGCCGGCGGATGATCTCCTCGGTCATCAGCGCCGCGACCTTCACGCCGGCATCCGCGATGCTCCAGTGGAGGGTCTGCGGAAGCCCCGCCGCGACCTTCTCGAGCCGCGCCCGGGCGAGGCGGCCGGTGACGAAGACGATGTGCTCGGCGGTGCTCACGCGGCGGCCCTCGTCTCGACCGCGACGCGGCGGTGCGGTCCCCAGACCTCGATCGTACCCCCGAAACATGCCGCGAAGCCCGGGAAGGCGGCGTCCACGATCCGGTCCCGCGCCAGCGCGGCGGGGTCGACGCGCGGCGGCGCATCGACGGATTTCACCAGGACGCAGCGCTCCGCCCCGACCCGCGCGGCGAGCCAGAGGGCGAGGCTGTCCGAGGTGACGTCCCAGGTCTCCGGGATGTCCGGGTGGCCGGCTCGGAGAGCGCGCGGGTTCCAGACCCGAATCCGCGCGGGCGCCGTCTCAGCCCAGGGCTCCAGGCTCTGCACGAGCCGCGGCTCGATCCCGCGGAAGATGCCGGCCGCGTCGCTCATGGCGTCGAGCGCCCGGCGATGGGCCTCGGCGTCGCCGAAGCGCTCCCGCGCCTGCGCGGCCCGGACGGCGTCCGCGAAGGCGCCGCCGCCCGGCACCACGATGCAGCGCCCGTGCGCGCCGTCGCCGATCGCCTCCAGCAGGGCGCGGCGGCGATGCGGATCCGCCTCGAGGCTGCCGCCGATCTTGATGACGCTCGTCACGCCGCGTCCTGCCGGCTCGGCCGCAGGGCGCGCAGGGCCTCGGCCACGCGCAGGGGATCGATGCCGTTGCGGCGGTCGAAGTCCCGGCACAGGCCGCCGCGGAAGCCGAGGTAATCCGGCCGGTGCGCGCAGAGGCCGGGGATGTCGATGACCCGCAGCGACCCGGCGAGGCCGCTCATCAGGCCGTGCGCCCGGCAGGCGGTGGTGAAGGCCGAGAGGTCCGAGGGCGCGGCGAGGTCGGGCAGGCGGGCGCCAGTCTTGCCGGCGGTGTCGATCATGGCGCCGGCGAAGCCTGCCGCCGCCAGGGCGGGCACGTGCGGGGCCGCCGGCCCGTCCTCGGCGAACAGCACGGCGATC
Organism: Methylobacterium sp. yr668; assembly: GCF_900116245.1. Lineage (NCBI taxonomy): Bacteria > Pseudomonadati > Pseudomonadota > Alphaproteobacteria > Hyphomicrobiales > Methylobacteriaceae > Methylobacterium > Methylobacterium sp. yr668. The sequence continues at coordinate 212,687 of NZ_FOZY01000008.1, forward strand.
AGCCGGCCTGGCGCGGCCGCGACGCGATCGGCCAGCGTCGCCGCGTCCCGGATCTCGGCAGGACGTAGACCGACCTTCACCCAGTCGACGCCGGTCCGGGCCAGGGCGGCGACGGATCCGGCCGCCGGATCGGCCACCGCGCTCGTCGCGGCACCGCCGGACACGCGGGCGACGATCTCCCGCACGACGGCCTCGTCCAGGGCGCCGAGCGCCCCGCGCTCCGGGTCCTTGGCGTCGATCAGGTCGGCGCCGGCGAGGCGGGCTGCCTCGGCCTCGGCCGGATCGCGAACGCTGACGAGGAGCCGGGGCAGGGGGTCTTGCTGGATGGTGGACGCGGGCACGAAACACTCGGACTTGAACGGGCCGTCTCAGGACTTCCCGGGCAACGGCTCGGCGAGCAGGCGGTTCTTCACCACCCAACGCATCGCGTGCGCCCAGGTATCGTCGGTGTCGGCCCGGATCGTCACCTGCCCGCCGCGCACCACCTTGCCGGTATCGGCTTCGGCGATCGCGACGCTCAGGTTGAAGATCTGGCCGGACCCCTTCTCCACATAACCGGTCACGACGAGGTCCGCACCCAGGCTCTTGGCGATGTCGGCCGCGCAGCCGTTGCATTTGTAGAGCGGCCCCTCCTTGGCCACGACGTCGGCCTTGGGCGCGGTATCGACGATCTCCAGACCGGCCTTGTCGCGCAGGGCGTTGCGCAACTCGTCGGTGACGAGGGCGAGCTTCCGGGCGTCCATCGGCCGCGTCCGGGATCCGTAGGCGGCACCGGGATCGAACAGCTCGACCGGGAAGACGGCGGCCTTCTCGGCGGCGCCGGCCGCACCGGGCAGGGCGGTCCACAGGACGACGCCGCAGGCGAGCGCGGCGCTGAGAGACATGTGGCGCATCGGCGGGAGCTTCCTCTCGAGGCGTTCGACCGCCCGAGGCGGCGGCATCGTTCCCGCCATAGGTCGGGCGAAGGGACAATTTGGCAATGTACTTCCGCGCCCGCCTATCCCACGACGGTAACGTGAACGTCGGGACGAGACGCCGCGGTTGAGCGGCCTGAGCGGAAGCTGATAGAGGCCGCGCGCATGCACCATCCTGCACCCGACACGGCCCTCCGGCACAAGACGCGCCCGTCCTGGCTGCGCGCGGCCGCCGTCGCGCTCGCCATCGCCCCGGCGGCGGCGCGGGCCGAGGACCCGGCGCCGGCCGCGGCGGCGCAGCCGGCCCAGGCCGCCGCTCCGCAGGCGCTCGAGACCCATGTCGGCCTGATCTACCGGCCGCAGCCTGCCCCGTCCTCGTACGATGCCGAGGCGGCGCCGGAGGACGAGGGCCTGGCCGGCGCCAAGATGGGCATCGCCGACAACAACACCACCGGCCGCTTCACCAAGCAGACCTACGTCCTGGATGAAGTCGCGCTGACCGACGACAAGCCGGACGCGGTGGCGGCGGCCAAGGAGCTGATCGGCAAGGGCGTGCGCTACCTGGTCCTGGCGCTCCCCGCCGACGCGGTTCTGGCCGTGGCCGACGCCGTCAAGGACACGGGCGCGGTCGTGCTCAACGCGGGGGCGCCCGACGATCGTCTGCGCGGCGCCGAGTGCCGGGCCAACGTGTTCCACATCCTGCCGTCGCGGGCGATGCTCACCGACGCGCTGGCGCAGTACCTGACCGTGATGCGCTGGCGGAAGCTCTTCCTGATCGTCGGCCCGACCGACGCCGACAAGGCCTACGCCGACGCGATGCGCAACTCGGCGCGGAAGTTCGCGCTGAAGATCACCGCCGAGAAGCCCTGGACCTTCGGGCCCCTTGCCAAGGCGCGCGGCGACACGCCGACTCGCGCCGAGGCGATGGTCTTCACCCGGGGCCTCGACTACGACATGGCCATCGTGGCCGACGAGGAGGGCGACTGGGGCGACTACGTGCCCTACCGCACGGTCGATCCGCGCCCCGTCGGCGGCACGCAGGCGCTGACGCCGACGACCTGGTCCCCCGTGCTGGAGACCTGGGGCGCCGCGCAGGCCCAGAACCGGTTCCGGCGGCTCGCCTCCCGGCTGATGCGCCCGCTGGACTATCAGGTCTGGGCCGCGGTGCGGACGGTGGGCGAGGCCGTGACGGCCAAGAAGACCAACGACCCGGCCGTGATCGCCCCTTACCTCGTCGAGCCCGCCTTCACGCTGCCGGCCTACAAGGGCGTGCCGCTGAGCTTCCGGCCCTGGGACCACCAGCTCCGCCAGGCGATCATCGTGGTACAGCCGAAGGCGCTGGTCTCCGTCGCGCCGGAGCAGGGTTTCCTGCACCAGCGCACGCCCCTCGACACGCTGGGCGTCGACCTCCCCGAGACCACCTGCAAGTTCAAGTGAACCCGCGGCCTGCGGCGATGGCGAGCGGCCAAGGCCCTCGCAACGCGCGGAAATCGCACTACAAACGTCCCCCGAGAACGTCCGCCCAGGGCGCCGGGCCGTCGCAAGGGAAGGAAACCGTATGAGCCGCCGCGTCGAGGCATGTCTGAGTGGGGTCGCCCTCGGTGCGTGGTTCGCCCTGTGCGGGCCGGCCGCCGCCTTCACCGCCTACGTGACGAACGAGAAGGGCAACTCGGTCAGCGTCATCGACACCAACACGATGGCGGTGACGGCGACGTGGAAGGTCGGGCGGCGCCCGCGCGGTGTGACCGTCTCCAAGGATGGCAAGGAGCTGTTCGTCTGCGCGAGCGACGACGACCGGATCGACGTGCTCGACACCAGTTCCGGAAAGGTGGTGCGCTCGCTGCGCTCCGGGCCGGATCCGGAGCAGTTCATCCTCGACGCCTCCGGGAACCCGCTCTACGTGGCCAACGAGGACGACAGCCAGGTCACGATCATCGACATCGAGAAGAACAAGGTGCTCGCCGAGGTACCGGTGGGCGTCGAGCCGGAGGGGATGGGCCTGTCGCCGGACGGGAAGATCCTCGTCAACACCTCCGAGACGACCAACATGGCCCACTTCATCGATACGAAGACATTCCAGGTCATCGACAACGTGCTGGTCGACGCCCGGCCGCGCTTCGCCGAGTTCACCGCCGACGGCAAGTTCCTGTGGGTCTCGTCGGAGGTCGGCGGCACGGTGAGCGTGATCGACGTCGCCCAGCGCCGCGTGATCAGGAAGATCACCTTCAAGATCCCGGGCGTGAACGACGAGGCGATCCAGCCGGTGGGCATCCGGATCACCAAGGACGGGTCCAAGGCCTTCGTGGCCCTCGGGCCGGCGAACCGCGTCGCCGTGATCGACGCCAAGACCTACGCGGTCGAGAAGTATCTGCCGGTCGGCCAGCGGGTCTGGCAGCTGGCCTTCACGCCTGACCAGAAGCAGCTCTTCACCACGAACGGCACCTCCAACGACGTCTCGGTGATCGACGTGGCCGCCGAGAAGGTGGTGAAGAGCATCCCGGTCGGGCTCTTGCCCTGGGGCGTGGCGATCTCGCCGAACTGATCCGAGCGACCTCCGGGCGCTGAGCGAGGACGGCCGCGCGCGACGCGGCCCTAGGGTGGAACACGACATGACACGCATGTTTCGAACGGCGGCCCTCGGCCTGGCAGGGCTGCTCGCCGCGGCACCGGCCAGTGCCCTCGACCTGACCAAGAAGCGGGAGAACCTGCCCGACCTCGTCCTGGGCGACGATCAGGGCAACGACTTCGTGGTCGAGAACAAGGACATCACGCTGGAATCCGGCAAGGCCTACCGGCTACGGATCGTCGCCAAGGGGCGCCAGGAATACAAATTCTACGCGCCGGAGTTCTTCCGCTACATCTGGTTCAACCAGATCGTGATCGAGCACAAGGAGATCCACGGCGGCGGCCCACCCGATCACCTGGAGTTCGACGATCCCGGCGAGATCGCCATCGAGTTCGTCGCGATCAAGCCCGGCACCTACACGTGGTCGGTGCACGGCCTGGAGTCCAAGGGCATGACCGGCACGCTGACGGTGAAGTGATGCGCATCCTCCTCCTCTCCGCCTGCCTCCTCGCCGCCGGCCCGGCCCTCGCGGCCGACGACGCCGCGTCCTGCGCCGAGGGCATCACGATGATCCGCGACGCCCTCGCCCTGAACCCGCCCGAGACGGCGGTGCCGAAGCTCAAGAAGGCCCTGCGGGTGGCCGAGCGGGAGCAGAAGGAGGGCGAGTTCGACGAGTGCCTCGACGCCGTCTCTGACGCCCGGAAGGTCCTGGGCCGATGAGCGCGACCGAGCCGGCGGCCCTCCTGATCGAGCATGTCGGCCACAAGTTCGGCGCCCGCGCCGCGCTGGACGACGTCTCGATCACGGTGGAGCGTGGCCACTTCGCCGCGCTGCTGGGGCCGAACGGCGCCGGCAAGACGACGCTGTTCTCGGTCATCACCCGGCTCTACAACAACCAGACCGGGCGGGTCTCGATCTTCGGCCACGCCCTGGATCGCGAGCCGTCCCGGGCGCTGGCGCGGCTCGGCGTCGTGTTCCAGGCCCGCACCCTCGACACCGATCTCACCGTCGAGCAGAATCTCCTCTACCACGCGAGCCTGCACGGCATCGCCCGCGGCGCCGCCAAGGTCCGTGTGGGCGAGCTGCTCGACCGCGTCGGACTCGCGGACCGCCGCCACGACAAGGTGCGCACACTCTCGGGCGGCCAGTCGCGCCGGATCGAGATCGCCCGCTCGCTGATCCACCGCCCGGACCTGCTGCTCCTCGACGAGCCCACCGTCGGCCTCGACCTCGAGTCGCGGGCCGACATCGTGGCGATCGTCCGCGCCCTGGTGCGGGAGGAGGGCTTGTCGGTGCTCTGGGCGACCCACATCTTCGAGGAGATCGCGGACGACGACGACGCCGTGGTGCTGCACCGGGGCCGGATCGTCGCCCGGGGCCGGGCCGGCGGGATCGGCAGGCCCGGCGAGGCGCTCGCCGACGCGTTCCGCCGCCTGGTCGCCGAGCCGGGGAGGGCGGCGGCATGACGAACCCGACACCGCTCGCCACCCGGATCGGCACCGCCCCGCCGCGCGGCCAGGCCGCGCGGATCGGCCGCCTCGACGCGGTCGGCTACCTGATCTGCCTCGGCGGCATCGTCCGCCGCGAGCTGCTGCGCTTCTTCAATCAGAAGGAGCGGTTCTTCTCGGCGCTGGTCCGGCCGCTGGTCTGGCTGTTCATCTTCGCGGCCGGCTTCCGCAACACGCTCGGCGTGTCCATCGAGCCGCCCTACCAGACCTACGTGCTCTACGAGGTCTACGTGGTCCCGGGCCTCGCCGTGATGATCCAGCTGTTCAACGGCATGCAATCGTCGCTGTCGATGGTCTACGACCGCGAGGTCGGCTCGATGAAGGTGCTGCTCACCTCGCCCTATCCGCGGTGGCTGCTCCTGCTCGCCAAGCTGATCGCCGGCGTCGCCGTCTCGATCGTGCAGGCCTACGCGTTCCTGGCCGTGGCGTATTTCTGGGAGAGCGACATCCCGTGGCTGGGCTACCTCGCGGCGCTGCCGGCCTTCCTGGCCACGGGGCTGATGCTGGGAGCGATCGGGCTGTTCCTGTCCTCGCTGGTTCGCCAGCTCGAGAACTTCGCCAGCGTGATGAACTTCGTGATCTTCCCGATGTTCTTCGCCTCGTCGGCCCTCTACCCCCTGTGGCGGATCCGGGAATCCTCCGAGACTCTCTACTGGATCTGCGAGCTGAACCCGTTCAGCCACGCGGTCCAGCTCGTCCGCTTCGCCCTCTACCTTCAGTTCGAGCCGGTCGCCTGCGCCGTTGTGGTGGGCGTGGGGCTCGCTTTCTTCGGCATGGCGGTGGTCGCCTACGACCCCGGCCGCGGCATCATGGCCCGGCGCGGCGGCCCGGCCGGCGACAACACTTGATGGAGTCCGCCCGATGAACGTCCTCCTGACCCGCATCGTCGGCCCGGCGCTGGGGCTCGCGATCCTCGCCGGTCCCGCCCTGGCGCAGCCGAAGCAGGATCCGGATTGGCCCTGCGTCCAGCGCAAGGTCGCCACACTCAGCCCCGGCCAATTCTGGACCGGCCCCGACGTGGAGGCCGCCGGCGACTGGGGCAGCGACAACGACGCCGCCGTCCTGGCGCAGAAGATCGCGTCGCGCCGCACCGACCTCTCGCAGGTCGGCCCGCTTCTCGACACGTTCGCGGAGAAGTTCGGCTCCGACAAGGACGCGAAGGACAAGTCCCTGACCCGCGTCTACGCCGGCGTGTTCGAGGTGCTGAACGGCGAGCGCAACAAGGTAGTGGGTGGCATCGCGCGCTACGCGCAGGGCCAGCGCCGGATGGCCGAGCGAATCCGCGACGAGGCCGACAAGATCAGTCAGGTGAAGGACGCGCCGAGCGCCTCCGACGCCACGGAACTCCCGAAGGACCAGTCCGAGCTGGAGACGAAGTTCGCCTGGGATCGCCGGATCTTTCAGGAGCGAAGCCAGTCGCTGACCTATGTCTGCGAGGTTCCGCAGCTGCTTGAGCAGCGGCTCGGCGAGATCGCGCGCCTGATTCAGGCGCGGCTCTGACCCCGCGCCAGCGATCATTGCCAAACTATCCCGGACAGATTGCCGAAATATCCTTAAGTGGCTGAAATCTTTACCGAAACTGTTGCTGTTTAACCACGTGGCGGCGGCTTCGCTCGGCGCAGGCCGGAAATGACGCCGAAACGCATCTCACGTGTTCTTGAACCAATTGTGCGCGTTCCCGGCACCCTCCAAGAAAGACCCAAGCTCGGCAGTCACGAGCACGTGTTTGGGTTTGAGGGGGTTGGGGATGTCACTTCGGGCGCTTCGGAGCAGCCTGGTCGCGTCGGCGTCGGTTCTCGCCGGGACTGTCGTTCCGGCGGCGGTGCAGGCTCAGCAATCGGTGACGCTCGGCGAGATCAGCGTCGTCTCGACGTCGCCGGTCGGGTCCGGCGGCGGAAATTCGAGCCAGGCGCAGATCTTCAACGGTCCCGGACCGGTGCCGCCGGCCGGCTCCCTGGTACCGAGCACCGGCGTACGGCTGCGCGGCTCCGAGCAGCCGCTCTACAAGATCCCCAGCACCGTCGAATCGGTCACGGCGAGCGATATCACGATCGATCGCACCAGCGACAACCTGACCACGACGCTGGCCCGGCGCACGCCCGGCATCAACGTCTCGGACTCGCAGGGCAACAACAACCGCGTCGACATCACCTATCGCGGCTTCACGGCCTCGCCCGTGCAGGGCGTGCCGCAGGGGCTCGCCGTCTACCAGAACGGCGTGCGCATCAACGAGGCCTTCGGCGACATCGTCAATTTCGACCTGATCCCGCCGCAGGCGATCCAGCGCATCGACGTCGTTACCGGCAACCCGGTCTTCGGCCTCAATGCGCTCGGCGGCGCGGTCAACATCCAGATGAAGAACGGCTTCACCTGGCAGGGCACCGAGATCTCGGCCTGGGGCGGCTCGGACGCGCGCACCGCCGGCTATCTCGAGTACGGCAAGGTCTCCGGCCCGTGGAGCGTCTACTTCACCGGCGACGGCCTGAACGACCGCGGCTGGCGCTACGAGAGCCCGAGCACGATCGGCCGCCTCTACGGTGACATCGGCTACCGCTCGCAGGATGCGGAGTTCCACCTGATCGGGCTCGCCGCCCGCAGCTTCTTCGGCGCGGCCGCGGCCACGCCGGTGGACTTCACCCACCGCGACCCGCGGGCGATCTTCACCTTCCCGCAGACCACCACCACCGAGGTCGGCACGCTCCAGCTGACCGGCCGGGTCGACATCTCGCCGACCTGGGATCTCGCCGGCAACGCCTATTTCCGCCGCTTCAGCCAGACCTACGTCGACGGCAACGACGGCAACTTCGAGAACTGCAGCACGCGCTCCAGCTTCCGCGGCAACCTCTGCTTCGAGGATGATGGGTTCAGCCCGGCGGCCGGACAGTCGCAGCTCGCCTTCCGCAACCAGTTCCTGATCCTGGGGCAGCAGAACCAGCGCATTCCGTTCCGGGCGGGCATCCCGTACGGCACGCTGGACACGACCCGGACGGAAGCCACCGGCTTCGGCGGCTCGCTCCAGGCCGCCAACCGCGACCGGATCTTCGGCCTGTCCAACACCTTCGTGGTCGGCGGCAGCATCGACGCGGCCAATTACGGCTTCAAGTCGTCCAGCACGCTCGGCGTCATCAACCCGGATCTGTCGATCACCACCAACCCGAGCAACCCGTTCTACGGCAACGTCCCGGGCCTCGGCACGCCGCAGCTGCGGACCGCCGGCGCGCTCGGCATCGCTCCGAGCTCGGTCAACGGCTCCAACCTCTACATGGGCCTCTACACCCTCGACACGCTCGACGTGACCGACCGGCTGTCGCTGACCGCCGGCGCGCGGCTCAACTTCGCGCGCATCCAGAGCGAGGATCTGACCGGCTTCTCGCCGGACGTGACCGGCACGCACTACTTCAACAAGATCAACCCGGTCGCCGGCCTGACCTACCGGTTCTTCGACGCGCTGAACCTCTACGGCAGCTACTCGGAGTCGAACCGCGCCCCGACCCCGCTGGAGCTGGCCTGCGCCAACCCGGACCGGCCGTGCCTGCTGCCGAACTCGCTGGTGGCCGACCCGCCGCTCAAGCAGGTCACCGGGCGGACCTACGAGGTCGGCTTCCGCGGCCAGCTGCCGAACACCTATGACGGCGGCATCATCACCTACAAGATCGGCGCCTTCCGCACCGATCTCGCCAACGACATCCTGTCGCTGGCCACCCCGGGCAACACCGCCCGCGCCTACTTCGTCAACGTGCCGTCGACGCAGCGACAGGGCATCGAGGTCGGCGGCGAGTACACGGCCGATTACCTGCGGGTCTACGCCAACTACGCGCTGGTCGACGCGACCTTCCAGTTCAACGGCACCCTGTCGTCGCCCAACAACCCGCTCGCGGATGACGGCGCGATCCAGGTCCGCAAGGGCAACGTCGTGCCGCTGGTGCCGACCCACCAGATCAAGGCCGGGTTCGACTACTTCGTCACGCCCAACTGGCAGTTCGGCCTCTACCTCCAGGCCTTCTCCTCGTCCTATTTCCGCGGCGACGAGTCGAACCTGAACCGCAAGCTGCCGCCGTACTACGTTCTGAACTTCCAGACGAAGTATCAGGTGACGAAGAACCTCGAGGTCTTCGGCCTCATCACCAACCTGACCAACAACCGCTACACCACGTTCGGCACCTACGCCGAGCCGGGCGCGGTGGCGGGCAACCTGCGGATCAGCGATCCGCGGACCACGACCCTGGCGCAGCCCTTCTCGGTCTACGCCGGCATCCGCTACGCCTTCGGCGCCGATCCGGTGCCGATGTCGCCGGAGCCGATCATCCGGAAGTACTGATCCGTCAGCGGCGTCGAGAGGCGGGCGCCTCCCGCGGCCAGAGGGCCGCGCGGGGCGCCCGTCGCGTTTCCGCGCTACCGCATGCGGCCTCCTGTCTCGGGAACGGGCCCGTTCGCCCGGCGTCTCCCCGGTAGCCGCACCGGCGCATTACCGTCCGCTCATGCATGAGGGGTCGGCGCCGGCCGCATCCCGACACCGTGGAGCCTCGTCCCGATGATCATGCGTTTCGCCGTTGCAGCCCTGGCCCTAGCGGCCGCGACGCCAGCCCTGGCGACCCCGTGCGCCGACGAGGTCGACACGCTGCAGCGGCGGCTGGACAGCGCCGGCGCGGCCTCGGTGACCGGCACGACGCCGCCCGGCGGCACCACGTCCTCGAACTCGCCCAAGGCGCTCGACACGCCGCCGGCGCTCACCAAGTCGGACGCCGCCGTGAAGCCCACAGCCTCGGGCGTGGAGGAGGCCAAGAAGCTGGTCGCCCAGGCGCGCCAGCAGGACAAGGCCGGCGACGCCCAAGGCTGCCGCGACACGATCCTGAAGGCCAAGGAGAAGGCCGGCGCGCTGCCGTAGCGGGCTTCCGGCCGGCGCCGCTCCGGTGCCGGCCCTTTCTCTCAGTAGGCGTTCTCGGTCTTGAACAGCGCGAACGGCGTGGTCAGCAGGATCTGCAGGTCGAGTAGCACCGACCAGTTCTCAATGTAGTAGAGGTCGTGCTCGACGCGCCTCTGCAGCTTCTCTGAGGTGTCGGTCTCGCCGCGCCAGCCGTTGACCTGCGCCCATCCGGTGATGCCGGGCTTCACCTTGTGGCGCGCGAAGTAGCCGTCGACCACTTGGTCGTAGAGCGTGTTGGCGGCTTTGGCCTGCAACGCGTGCGGGCGCGGGCCGACCAGCGACAGGTCGCCCTTGAGCACGTTGAACAGCTGCGGCAGCTCGTCGAGCGAGGTCTTCCGGATGAAGCGCCCGACCGGCGTGACCCGGGGATCGCCCCGTGTCACCATCTTGGCCGCGCCGGCGTCGCACTGATCCACGTACATCGAGCGGAACTTGTAGACCTCGATCAGCTCGTTGTTGAACCCGTGGCGCTTCTGCCGGAACAGCACCGGCCCGCGCGATGTCAGCCGGACCGCGAGAGCGATGACCAGCATGAGCGGCGATAGCGCCAGCAGCATCATAAGGCCGACGCAGCGGTCGAACAGCGCCTTCACCACGACGTCCCAGTCGGCGATCGGACGGTCGAACACGTCCAGCACCGGGACGGAGCCCAGATACGAGTAGCTGCGCGGGCGCAGGCGCAGCTTTGCGGCGTGCGCCGAGAGACGGATGTCGATCGGCAGGACCCAGAGCTTGGCGAGCATCTGGAGGATCCGGGCCTCCGCGGTGATCGGGATCGTGAAGACGATCAGGTCGAGCCGGGCGTGCCGCGCGTAGGCGACGAGGTCGTCGACGTTGCCGAGCTTCGGGTGCCCCGCCACCACGTCCGAAGAGCGATCGGCATTGCGGTCGTCGAACACCCCGACGATGCGGATGCCGCTCTCGCTCTGCGTCTCCAGGGCGGCGATCAGGTCCTCCGCGGGCTGCCCGCCGCCAACGATCGCGGTGCGCCGGTCGAACCGTCCTGCCCGGGTCTGGGCATCGATGATGCGAAACAGGACGAAGCGGCCGACCAGCAGCATCGCGAGGCCGGTGCCGAAGAAGGTCGCGAGCCAGAGGCGCGAGTAGTGGTCGGCGACCTTGGCCAGCACGAGGCCGGCGGCCACCATCAAGAATGTCATCGACCACGCCGCGATCAGCCGGACGGCGGTCTTGAAGAAGCTCCGGAAGGCAGCGACCCGGTAGCCGCCGGACGCCTGGATCAGCGTCACGGTGATCACCGCGATCATGCCGATCGCGCCCGCGTAGGTCAGTCCGAACGGGACGCGGCCGCGGAGCATCAGCACGTGCAGCAATGCGCCCAAGCCGAAAATGAGCGCGCATTCCAGCCCGCGCACCAGACCGGCCACCACGACGGGCGAGATCGCCGTCGGGCCGGGGACGGCGGTCTCGGCGAGGGGCACGCTGCCCGCGGCCGGGGTCGAGGACGCCTCCATCGGGACGGCGGCCTCGAGAAGATCGCGAATGTCGAACGCGCTCATCGATCGGCTCCCCCCGAGCCTTGCGGTCGCTGCCTCGGCGAAACCCTGGCACGGGGCGTTGTGGGAACATTTAAGAGCGCGGGCGCCGCCGCCTTTTCCACCGCGGCGCACAGGCCCCCGTTCCTCTTGCTGCTGGTCTCGTCGTCAGGCGGTCCGGGCCCCGGCGATCGCGCGCGGTGCGGGGTCGCGGCGCTCCGCGCGGGCCTCGAAGGCCGCGGCGTAGCCGGAGATCACCTCGCTACCCATGCGTTCCAGGGAGAAGCGCTGCCGGATCGAGGCGCTCAGACTCTGCGTCCGCTCGGCCAGGGCCTCCGGCGCGGCGTCGAGGACCCGTCGGATGCCCTCCACGAGCGCCGCCGGGTCGCGCGACGGCACGAGGTCGCGCGCGGCCGCGCCGAAGATCTCCGGGATTCCGCCGACCCGAGTGGCGACCAGGGGCTGCGCCGCCGCGGCAGCTTCTAGCACGACGTAGGGCAGCGACTCCGCGAGCGACGGGACGACGAGGATCCGCCCGCGGGCGAGCACGGAGCGGATCGCCTGCGGCGGCTCGAACGCCACCGCGTCGGCGAGGCCGAGCCGCGCCACGGTGTCGCGAAGGATCTCGGCATCCGGTCCCGACCCAACGAGGAGCAGGCGCAGCGCCCGGCCCTCGGCCCGCAGCCGGACGAGGGCCTCGAGCAGGTAGGGCAGGCCCTTTGCCTCCCGCAGTTCGCCGACGTAGAGCAGGTCGAAGGGCTCGGCGACGCGGTCCAGCGGCGCGAACTCGGCCTCGGCGATGCCGTTGTGCACGATCCGCGTCACCCGCTCGGGACCCCCGACGAAGCTCCGATGGCGGCCGGCGACGTACTCGCTCTCGAACAGGAACGCGTCGGTGCGGCGGGCGAGCACCGCCTCGGCACCCATGTAGAGGCGGTGCAGCGGGCTGCCCGGCCGGTAATTGTAGCTGCCGCCGTGCGGCGTGTAGGCGCGGATCGCCGGACCCGCTGCGGCGAGCCGGGCATAGGCGCCGCCCTTGGCGCCGTGTCCGTGCAGGACCTCCGCGCCGACCTCCGCGGCCCTCTGCGCCACGGCCCGGAGGCAGGACCAGTCCGACGGATGCGGATTGCGGCGCATCGGCAGCCGGACAAGGCCGAGGTCCAGGCAAGGCATCAGGTCCGCCAGGGCGCCCGCGGCGCGGTCGCCGCCGGTGCTGGAATCACAGACGAGACCGACATGGTGCCCCGCGGCCGCCTGGAGGCGAGCGAGATCCATGACGTGCCGGAACAAGCCGCCCACCGGCGCGCGGAACACGTGCAGGATCCGGTAACGCTGAGCGATGCCAGAGTCGTTCGTCTTCGGGACCACGGTCCAGCTCCCGGGAATATCAGTCCCCAGGTTGTGGTGCACCCGTGGTCGCAGGAAACTTAAAGCAGGTCGCCGCGTCTCGACCTTTCCATCAGGACGGTAACCGGAATTTTACGCGCACGATCGCAATCGATCCCAACGCTACGTCATCGGCGAGCCGTTCAGGCTGGCCCAGATCGTCCCGTAGTGGCAGGCCGTGGCGGCGAGGACGAAGCCGTGCCAGATCGCGTTCTGGAAGGGCAGGGTCCGCCAGATGTGGAACACGACGCCGATCGAATAGAGCGCTCCGCCCATTCCCAAGAGCCACAGGGCGGTCGGCTGAAGCGCCGCGATCACTGATTCGTAGGCGAACAACCCGCTCCAGCCGAGCAACAGGTAGAGCCCGATCGACAGGCGGTCGAACCGGCCCGGCAGAAACAGCTTCACGGCGATCCCGATGAGGGCCACAACCCAGATCATCGCCAGGAGCGCGTACGCCCGCGGGCCCGACCCGACGAGGGCCACCAGCGGCGTGTAGGTCCCGGCGATCATCAGGTAGATCAGCGCGTGATCGGCGCGGCGCAGGAGCCATTTGCGCGGGCTCACAGGGTAGAGATTGTAGACGGCCGAGACGCCGAGCATCAGGACGAGGGCCGTGGCGTACACGACAACGGCCGCACGTTCGCCGAGCCCGAGATGCGCCGTGACCGCGGTCGCCACCAGGGCCACGGCACCGGCGAGGCCGAACACCACGCCGAGACCGTGGATCACGCCATCCGCCATGATCTCCCGCGGCGTGTAGTGCCAAGTCAGGGAGAGCGGTCGACCATCCTCCGCGAGAGACATCTTGAAGCCTCCTGCCACGCGTGCAGCTTAAAGCTTGAGAAGTCTTAGTCGTTCCATGTGCAGATTGCTGATGGGGAGTTATCCCAAGGTTCCACTGAAAGCGGTAAAAGTCTCGTGCGGCGCAGCAAGGTCGCTGCACCGCACGAGAGCCTAGATGCGGCCGGCGGCGAGCCCCTCGAAGCCCAGCGGCGGCTCGGCGGCTGCGGGCTCGACCAGGCCGGATCCCCGGCCGAGGCGGGCATGGACGGTGGCCATCGTGAGCACCGCCATGGCGAGCACCTGATGCGCGAGCGCCGCCCAGAGCGGCACGGCGAGGAGCAGCGTCGCGATCCCAAGCGCCATCTGGGCGAGGACGAGGATGACGACCCCCGTGGCCCGCCCGGCCGCGCTCTTCGGGCCGGTGAGCCAGGCGTCGACGGCGTGCAGCACCGCCACGACGAAGACGAGGTAGGCCGTCACCCGGTGGTCGAACTGAACCAAGGCGTGGTTGTCGATGAAATTCTCGATCCACGGCCGGATCGCGAACAGGCTGTCCAACGGAGGGACGAGATGGCCGTCCATGGTCGGCCATGTGTTGTAGACGAGGCCGGCATGCGAGCCGGCGACGAGGCCACCGAGGAAGATCTGCACCAGGACCAGGATCGGCAGCAGCAGGGCCGTGGTCCGCAGGCGCGCCGGGGCGGGCGCCAGGACGCCGGGGCGCTGGCCCGCGGCCAGCCAGACCAGCCCGGCCAGGATCAGGCTCGCGGTGGTGAGGTGCAGGGCGAGCTTGAGCGGCGCCACGGCCGTCATGCCGGGCTGGAGGCCTGAGGCGACCATGATCCAGCCGATGGCGCCCTGGAGGCCGCCGAGCGCGCCGAGAACGAGCAGGCCGAGGCCGAGCCGCCGGCTGATCCGGCCCTGCCACCAGAACACGATCAGCGGCAGGAAGAACACGAGGCCGATCACCCGGCCGAGCAGGCGATGGCCCCATTCCCAGCCGTACAGCACCTTGAAGGCGGACAATCCCATCCCCTGGTTGAGGATGTTGTATTGCGGCGTGTCCCTGTACTTGGCGAACTCGGCCGCCCAGTCTGCCTCCGTCATCGGCGGGATCGCGCCCGTGACGGGGCGCCACTCGGTGATCGACAGGCCGGACCCGGTCAGCCGCGTCGCACCGCCGACCGCCACCATGGCGACCACCAGGGCCGCGACCACGTAGAGCCAGGTTCGCACCGCCCCCGACCGCCGGTCGCCCGCGCCGCTCATGTCCATACACGTCCCTTCCGCGGATGCCGGGATGCCCCCGCAGTGCCCGGGTTAGGGGATGTCCGGTCGCCCATCAACGGCGCCGGCGCCGCAGCCCGCGTCAGCGGGCGCGTTGCCAACCGGGTTCTAGGACGGTAGCCGTCGCCCGTCCGAGCCCGCGGCGCCGCCCGCGGGACCAGGAGCACTGTTCGAAGACACGGTCCAGGAACACAGCAATGCGCCGCCGCACCCGGACCCTGATCGGCACCCTCGCCATCCTGGTCTTCGTCTGCCTCTACGGGCCGCTGGCGATGACCCTGGCCGATAGCCGCATCTCGGAGACGCCTGCGGCGGTGCAGGCGGTGATCTACTCGATCCTCGGCATCGCGTGGATCTTCCCACTGATGCCACTGATCCGGTGGATGGAGCGACCCGATCGCTGAGGCCAACCCTCGATTTTGCCGCACTCGGGGATCACAAGCCTGCCGTCGCCGCTCGAGACCCCCTCCGTGCACCGCCCGACTCTCTGCCTCAAGCCGCTGGCCGCTCTCGTCGTGCTGCTCGCGCCCCTGCCGGCCCTGGCGCAGGGGACACCGCGCTCCATCGGTGAATGCGAGCGTCTCAAGAACGACCTCGCCTACAACCAGTGTCTCGCGATGTTCGGACCGGCGGCCAAGAACGTCGCCGGGGGCTACGCCTCGGCCGATACGGCGGTCGCCATGGCGGCGACGCCCGCGGCGGCCATGGCCGAGCCGATCCCGCAGGTGGAGGAGACGGTCGAAGCCAGCACCAGCCGGCGTCGACGCTACCGGTCCGTGCGCGGCCGTCAATACGCCTCGTTCTCGACCGGCTACCGCCACCGGCGTCGGCGCTAGCGGCCACCGGCCCGCGTCACTGCACTAACGGCGATCCGGAGCTTCGAGCGCCTCGAGGACCCGCGTACCCGGAACCGAACCGTCGCCGGGCCAGACGTTCCAGTCGGCGACCTGATCGAGAGCCTCGGCGAGGCGGCGCTTGTAGACGTGGCGCGGCACTTCCTCGGCACCGAACTGCGACAGGTGGTCGGTGACGAACTGGGTATCGGCGAGCCGATAGCGCCCGGCGCGCAGGCGGGCCATCAGGTGGACGAGGGCGACCTTCGAGGCGTCGCGGACCTCGTGGAACATGCTCTCGCCGAAGAAGGCCGCCCCCAGCGAGACGCCGTACAGGCCGCCGACGAGCCGGCCGTCCGCGCCCGCGTAGACCTCGACCGTGTGGACGTGGCCGATGTCGAACAGGGCGCCGTAGAGCTCGCGGATCCGCCCGTTGATCCAGGTGCGCTCGCTGTCCCGCCGGGGCGCAGCGCAGCCGTCGATCACCCCGTCGAAATCGGTGTCGCAGCGGACCACGAACTGGTCGGACCGCACCGTCCGGGCGAGGCGCCGGGGAACGCGGAACGTGTCGAGGGGCAGAACGCCGCGCGCCTTGGGTTCGACCCAGTAGAGCGTGGGATCGTCGGCATCCTCCGCCATCGGGAAGATGCCCGCCGCGTAGGCCTTCAGCAGGATCTCGGGGGTGATGTCCACGCGGGCGGTGTCGTGCATGCCGTGAATGTCGCGCGCGGACGGCGCGAAGACCAGATCCCGCGCGCGCCGCGCTCGCCGCAGCCCCGCCCAGGTCCGGTCAGGCTTTCATGCCGCCGTCTTCCAGGAAATGCTCCAGCCAGTGAATGTCGTAAAGGCCGTTCTGCACGTCCGGGTTGCGGACCAGCGTCCGGAAAAGCGGCAGCGTCGTGTCGATCCCGTCGATGACGAACTCGTCCAGGGCGCGCCGCAGCCGCATGAGGCACTCGTTGCGGGTCCGGCCGTGGACGATCAGCTTGCCGATCAGCGAATCGTAGTTCGGCGGGATCCGATAGCCCTGGAACGCGGCCGAATCGACGCGGACGCCGAGGCCGCCGGGGGTGTGGTAGTGGGTGATCTCACCGGGCGATGGCCGGAAGGTCTCCGGGTGCTCGGCGTTGATCCGGCACTCGATGGCGTGGCCCTCGACCTTGATGTCCGCCTGGCTCACCGACAGCGGGCCGCCCGAGGCGACCTGGATCTGCTCGATCACGAGGTCGATCCCGGTGATCATCTCGGTCACCGGATGCTCGACCTGGATGCGGGTGTTCATCTCGATGAAGTAGAACCGCCCGTCCTCGTAGAGGAACTCGATCGTCCCGGCGCCGAGATAGCCGAGCTCCTTCATGGCGTTGGCGCAGATGCCGCCGATCTCGGCGCGCATCGACTCGTTGAGGGCCGGCGAACCGCCTTCCTCCCAGACCTTCTGGTGTCGGCGCTGGAGGGAGCAGTCGCGCTCGGCAAGGTGCACGGCGCCGCCGCGGCCGTCGCCGAGCACCTGCACCTCGATGTGCCGGGGCTTCTCCAGATATTTCTCGAGATAGACCGCGTCGTCGCCGAAGGCGGCCTTGGCCTCGGACTTGGCCATGCCGATCGCCTGCTCGAGCTCGGCCTCGGAGCGCGCGACCTTCATGCCGCGGCCGCCGCCGCCAGCCGCCGCCTTGACGAGCACCGGGTAGCCGATCCCGGCGGCCACGCGCTTGGCCGTGTCGATGTCGTCGACGCCGCCCTCGGAACCCGGCACGCACGGGATGCCGAGCTTCAGCGCCGTGCGCTTGGCCTCGATCTTGTCGCCCATGGTGCGGATGTGCTGCGCCTTGGGTCCGATGAAGCCGATCTGGTGATGGGCCAGAACCTCGGCGAAGCGGGCATTCTCCGACAGGAAGCCGTAGCCGGGATGCACGGCATCGGCCCCGGTGATCTCGCAGGCCGCGATGATCGACGGGATGTTGAGGTAGCTGTCGCGGGCGGCCGGTGGCCCGATGCAGACGCTCTCGTCGGCGAGGCGCACGTGCATCGCGTCCGCGTCGGCGGTGGAGTGGACCGCCACGGTAGCGATCCCGAGCTCCTTCGCCGCCCGCAGGATGCGCAGGGCGATCTCGCCGCGGTTCGCGATCAGGATCTTGTCGAACATCGGACCCGTTAGGGCGTCCTGGCGATCCCGGACCGCGCAGGATGCTCTATCCTCTCGTGTTGCGGCGTCGTCCGGGACTGGGCGGCGGGCGCCCGGCGGACGTCCTAGGTGATGACGAGCAGGGCCTCGCCGAACTCGACCGGCTGACCGTCCTCGACGAAGATGGCGCTGATCGTGCCGGCGCGGGGCGCCACGATCTCGTTGAAGGTCTTCATCGCCTCGATCAGCAGCAGCTTGTCGCCGACCGCGACCGTCGAGCCGACATCCACGAAGGCCTTGGCGTCGGGCGAGGGGCGGAGATAGGCGGTCCCGACCATCGGCGAGGGCACGGTGCCGGGCTGCGCGCGGGCCGGCTCGGCCGGGGCGAGGGGAGACGACGCGGCGGGCGCGGAAACCGGAGGCGGGGCGACGGCCGCGAGCGGCGCGGGCGCCGCGACCTGCACGCTCACGGGCTCGAGCCGCCGCGCCACGCGGATGCGCAGGTCGCCCTTCTCGACCTCGATCTCGGACAGGCCGGTCTCGGTCACGAGGTTGGCGAGCTCGCGCACGAGCTCGGGATCGATGGCGTCGTTCTTTGGCATCCGGCCTACTTCGTCTCGCGGCACGTCGGTGCGTACATCCGGGCTCGGCCCTGGACCCCACCGCGGCCCTGCGGCTGGCGGCTCTTAGACGAAGGCGCCCCGGCGCGACAAGGCTGCGCGGACCGCCTTCGGGGTTCCTCGGCCCGATCCGTCAGCTCAGCAGGAGGCGTGGCCGCACTGGCGCACGTCGGCGATGGTCTTGCGCATCGGCTCGACGCCGACGGCGCCCGGGATCACCTCGTCGCCGATGATGAAAGCCGGCGTGCCCGACAGGCCCAGGCGGTCGCCGAGGCCGCGGTTCTCGCTGAGCGCGGCCTTCACCTCGGGGGAGGCCATGTCCTTCTGCAGCTTGGCCGTGTCGACGCCCATGTCCTTGGCGACCTGGATCGCGCGGGCGCCGTTCACCCGGCCCTTGGTCTCCAGAAGCTTCTGATGAAACTCGAACAGCTTGTCGCCCTTCAGCTGCTGGCGCACCGCGACGGCGACCTGGCTGGCCTCCAGCGATTCCGGGCCGAGGACCGGGAAGTCCTTGATGACCACCCGCAGCTTCGGGTCGGATTTGATCAGCGCCTGGATGTCGCCCAGGGCCTTGCGGCAGTAGCCGCAATTGTAATCGAAGAACTCGACCAGCGTGACGTCGCCCGACGGGTTGCCGGCAACGACGTCGTGGGGACCGTTGTGGAGAGCCTCGCGCGACTCCTTGAGGGCGGCGGCCTGGGCCAGGCGCTGCGTCTCGGCCTGCTGCTTCTCGGCCTCGGCGAGGGCCTCCTGGAGCACCTCGGGATGCTTGATCAGGTAGTCCTTGACGATCGCCTCGATGCCGGCGCGCTGCGCGTCGGTGAACGGCGCGGCGGGGGGCGTCGCGGTCTGCGCGAGGGCCGGGACGGCGACGAGGCCGAGCGCCAGGACCAGCGCGGGCAGGGGGCGGATGAAGGGCATAGATCCTCGCTTGCGCGGCGGGGCGGCCCGCGCGTGGCGCGAGCGGTAGGGGCTGGGTTAGGCGTTTTCGCGGCGTCCGGTCAATTCCCGCGGCGAGGGCGGCGTGCGCCGCCGGCTTGAGGCGGGAAGGGGGAGCGTCTAACCCCCGGAGGCTCCAGCGTCGTCCGGCTCAGAGCAGACCCCATGATCCCGATCTCCCGGCGCGCCGCCGCCGTCCAGCCGTTCCTCGCGATGGATGTCATGGCCGCCGCCGCCGCCAAGGCGCGGGCCGGCAGCGACGTGGTGCGGATGGAGGTCGGCCAGCCGTCGGCGCCGGCGCCCCGGGCGGTCATCGCGGCCGCGCAGGGGGCGCTCGCGACCGGCCGCGTGCCCTACACCGAGGCCCTGGGCCTGCCGTCCCTGCGCGCCCGCATCGCCCGGGACTACGCGGAGCGGCACGGCGTCGCGGTGAGCCCGGAGCGCGTGGTGATCACCACCGGATCCTCGGCCGGCTTCATCCTCGCCTTCATGAGCCTGTTCGACTCCGGCGCCCGGGTCGCCGTCCCGCAGCCCGGCTATCCCGCCTATCGCAGCATCCTGGCCGCCCTCGACCTCGTGCCGGCGCCGATGGTGCTGCGCGCCGAGGACCGCTTCGCGCCGACCGCCGCCCTGCTGCGCGAGACCCACGCCCGCGCGCCAGTCTCCGGGGCACTGGTGATGAGCCCGGCGAACCCCTCCGGCACAGTCATTACGGAGGGCGCCCTGCAGAATCTCTGCGCGGCGGCGCGCGGCCTCGGCCTGCCGCTGATCTCCGACGAGATCTATCACGGCCTCAGCTACGGCGAGCCCACCGTCACGGCCCTGCGCTTCGACCCCGACGCGGTCGTGATCAACTCGTTCTCGAAGTACCACTGCATGACCGGCTGGCGCGTCGGCTGGATGGTCGTGCCGGAGGCGCTGGTCCGCCCGATCGAGCGGCTGGCCCAGAACCTCTACATCTCGGCGCCGTACCTGTCGCAGGTCGGCGCCCTGGCGGCCTTCGATGCGACGGACGAACTCGACGCCGTTCGCGACGGCTACGCACGCAACCGCGCGATCCTCCTGGACGCGCTGCCGGCCCTCGGCCTCGGCCGCGTCCACCCGGCCGACGGCGCCTTCTACCTCTACGCGGACGTCTCGAACCTCACCAACGACGCCTCGGACTTCTGCCGGCGCATGCTCGACGAGGCGCACGTCGCGGCGACGCCGGGCCTCGATTTCGATCCGGACGTGGGCAACCATCACGTCCGCTTCTCCTTCGCGGGCTCGGAGACCGAGTGCCGCGAGGCGGCGCGGCGCCTGAAGGCGTGGCTGCGCTGACAGGTCAGGCCACCGGCACGAGCGCGCCGACCGCCTCGACCAGCTCCGAGAAGTGCTCGATCACCCGGTCGGGCCCGAGCTCGGCGACCGGGCGGTCGGTGTAGCCGAAGGTGACCGCCACCACCGGGATCCCGGCGGCCTTGGCGGTGTCGATGTCGGTGCGGGAATCGCCCACCATCACCGCGCGGGCCGGATCGCCGTCGGCGCGGGCGATGGTGCCGGTCAGGTGGCGGGGGTCGGGCTTCGACTGCGGGAAGGTGTCCCGACCGCAGATCGCCGCGAAGCGGTGGCCGATGCCGAGGAGGCGCAGCAGCTCGACCGACTGCCCCTCGTACTTGTTGGTGCAGACCGCGAGCCGGAAACCCGCCGCCTCGAGGGCGTCGAGCGCCTCGACAACGCCCGGGTAGAGGTGGGACGTGTCGGCGAGGTGCGCCCCGTAATGGGCAATGAAGGCGTCGAACAGCCGGTCGTGGTCCTCCGGCGAGAGTGGCCGGCCCTCGGCCTCGAAACCCCGCCGGATCAGCGCTCGGGCGCCGGCGCCGATCAGCCCGCGCGCCTGCGAGAGGGGCAGCTCGGCCAATCCCTCGCGCTTCATCAGCACGTTGAGGGTGCCGATAAGGTCGCCCGCGGTCTCAGCGAGCGTCCCGTCCAGGTCGAACACGGCGATCGGGGGCTTGCGCGTCGATTCGGTAGACATGCCTGGGCGGTTCCGTGCTCGGCGGGATCTCGAACGGCGTCGCTATCGGGGCTGGGCACCCGGGGCAAGCCGACCGGCGCAACACGGCGGATGCGCGGATCGTCTCACCGGGCGCCCCAGACTCGCCCGAAAGCGCAGCGAAACGCAGCGCGTACCAGCCCCGGGACCCGCGATGAAACTCTTCCTGCCCCTCCTGGCCGCCTGCGCCGCGCTGCAAGCCCTGCCGGCGGCGGCGACCTCCTTCGAGTTCGTGCCCGCCCCGCAGACCGACCTGAACCGGATGTACCGAGTCGACAAGGTGACCGGCGAGGTGACCTCCTGCCAGTACGGCCTCCAGGAATCGGCGGGCGGCATCGGCCAGACGGTCTGCTTCGGATCGGGAGAGGGCGCCGGGCCGCAGACCCCGTCCGAATACGGGCTGGTGGCGAGCCGGCATACCCGCGAGGCCGGCGTCTTCCGGGTGAACTACCGCACCGGCGAGATGAGCATCTGTTTCGTGCTGGTGAAGAAGGAGCAGGTCGTCTGCACCCAGCAGGGCAAGCCGGGCGCCGAGGGCGCGTCCGACGCGCCGCTGACCGGTCCGGCCCCGGGTCGCGCGGGCGCCAGCGCCACCCCGACACAGGGCGGCCGTCCGTGACGCGGCCGTGCGGGCGGGGCGTTCCGGTCGGCCCGGTCCCGTGCTAGGGGCCGCCCGACGCCCACGGAAAGACCGGCTGCCCATGACCCGCGCTCCCTCGCTCCCCCTCGCCGACCGGGCCGTGTCCCGGTGAGTGGGCCGGACCTGCGGCGGGCCGCGGCCGCCCGCGCCCTCGACCTCGTCGAACCGGGCATGCGGCTCGGCCTCGGCACGGGCTCCACGGCGGCGGCCTTCGTGGCGCTCCTCGGCGAGCGCGTCCGCGCCGGCCTCGACATCGTCGGCGTCCCGACCTCCGAGGCCACGCGCGCGCAGGCCGAGGGCCTGGGCATCCGCCTCGCGACCCTGGACGAGCAGCCCGAGCTCGACCTGACCATCGATGGCGCCGACGAGGTCGACGACCGGCTGCGCCTGATCAAGGGCGGCGGCGCGGCACTCCTGCGCGAGAAGATCGTCGCCTGCGCGAGCCATCGCATGGTGGTGATCGCCGACGCGGCCAAGCACGTGGCGCGGCTGGGCGCCTTCCCGCTCCCGATCGAGGTCAATCCCTTCGGCCTCAAGGCCACGCACCGGGCCGTCGAGGCCGCAATCGCCGGGACCGGCTGCTCCGGCGAGGTCCGGCTGCGCGCCCTGACGGATGGCAAGCCCCTGGTCACCGACGGAGGCCATTACATCCTCGACGCGCGCCTCGGAGCGATTCCTGATCCGGAGGCCCTCGGCGCCGCCCTCTGGGCCGTGCCGGGCGTCGTCGAGCACGGTCTGTTCCTCGGCATCGCCGACGCCGCGATCCTGGCGGCGGCGCGGGACGGGCAGGCCGAGGTCACCGTTCTCGGCAGCCTCACCTGAGGCGCCGCCCTCCATCGCCGGCCATCCTCGCAAGAAAGTCCAGCATGTCCCGTCGCCTCACCGCCGTGCCAGGCCTCGCGCTCAGCCTCGCGCTCGGCCTCGCGCTCCCGGCGCTCCCCCACGCGGCGGTCGCGCAGCCGCAGAAGGCCGCGCAGGCCAAGCCGGCGGCGCAGCCGGCCGCCGGCGCCCCCGCGGCCAACAGCCCGGCCGCGGCCACCTACACGCCGGCCCACCTCGCCCTGGCCCGCGAGGTGATGCTCAGCTCCGGCATCGCCCGGTCGTTCGACTCGGTGCTGCCGGCCTTCGCCGACCAGATCCGCAAGCAGGCGGTCACCCGTCCCGAGATGTCCAAGGACCTCGAGGAGGTCCTGGCCTCGCTGCAGCCGGAGATGGAGCTGCAGAAGCAGCGCATGATCGACATCGCGGCGCGCACCTACGCGTCGAAGTTCTCGGAAACCGAGTTGAAGGAGATCGCGACCTTCTTCCGCTCACCCGCCGGCAAGCACTACGTCGAGGCGCAGCCGCAGCTCCTCGACGAGATGGTGCAGGAGATGCAGGACTGGACGCAGGACGTCTCCGAATACGTCATGGTCCGCGTCCGTGCCGAGATGGGCAAGCGCGGACACCAGATGCAGTGAGGGCAGCCGCTCCCGGGGGCGGATCGCCGTGAGAGGTCGTTCATGAGAGCGAGCGGCCGCATGTACGCGGCGGGCGGCGCGCTCCTCGCGGCCATGCCGCTCGTCATGGTGCTGGCTAACCGGTCGAGCCCGCTGATGGTCGGGCTGGCGGCGCTCGCCTTCCTGGCCGGACGATGGGCGGAGGACGCGTCCGCCCTGCGCCGCGCGCTGCTGTCCCCGCTGCGGACGCCGCTCGCCGGGGCGGCGCTCGCCTTCCTGGCCTGGGCGCTGGTCTCGCTGGCCTGGAGCCCGTTCCCGGCGGCCTCCCTGCGGGTGCTGGGCGAGTTCATCCCGACGCTGCTTGCCGCCTACCTGCTGGCCTGCCTCGCGCCCGGCCGGATCCCGGCCTTCGCGCCGCGGCTCGGCGCGATCGCGGTCGCGCTGGCGGGACTCCTGATCGCCGTGGATCTCGCCTCGGATCTCGCCCTGGAGCGGGCCCTCGGGCGCCGTGTCGCGGCCTTCGTGCACAACCGGCCGGCCCTGACCCTCGACCTCGTGGCCGGCCCGCTGGCCCTCGTCCTCTGGAAGGACCGCGCCCGCGGCCTCGCCGCCGCGACGCTCGCCTTCGCGAGCCTCGGCGTGGTCCGCTCGATCAGCGGCGCCGCCCAGCTCGGTCTCCTGGCGGGCGCCGCGATGGCGACCCTCGCGCTTTCGCTGCCCAGGCGGGTCGGCATAGGCCTCGCCGGACTCGGTCTCGGCCTCGCGCTGATCCTCGCCCCGGTCGAGGGCGACCTCCTCGCCCGCGCCATGCCGGAGGCCGCCCACGAGCGCCTCGTCCAGTCCTCGTCCCGGGCCCGGGTGGCGATCGCGCGCAGCTTCGGGGCCGCGGTGGCGGCCGATCCCTGGCGCGGCGCGGGCGTCGGCACCAGCGCGCGCTTCGCCGAGACGGCCGTCGCGCAGACGGTGCCGCCGGAGATGCGCGTCCTCCTCGGGGTCGGGCACCCGCACAACAGCTTCCTGCAGGTCTGGGCCGAACTCGGCCTGCCCGGCGCGATCCTCGCGGCGCTAACCGCGATGCTGATGCTCGCCCGGATCGCGCGGCTGCCGCGACCGGACCGCGCGGCGGCGCTCGGCCTCGTGGCCTGCGCGGCTTCGATCGCCTTCGTCGAGCACAACGGCTGGGCCGCGTGGTGGACGGCGGGGCTCGGCGCTGCCATCACCTGGATGCGCGCGGCCCCTCAGGGCGGCGCGATCGTGAGATCCGAGCGGGACGGTGCGGCATGAGCGCGTTCGACGTCGACCTCTTCGTCATCGGCGGCGGGTCCGGGGGTGTCCGCGCGGCGCGGATCGCGGCCGGGTACGGCGCGCGGGTGATGCTGGCCGAGGAGTACCGGGTGGGCGGAACCTGCGTGATCCGCGGCTGCGTCCCGAAGAAGCTGATGGTCTATGCCGGCCGCTTCGCCGACGAGTTCGAGGATGCCGCGGGCTTCGGGTGGACGGTGGAGAAGCCCCGCTTCGACTGGGGCACGCTCAAGGCGCGGCGCGACGCGGAGGTGACCCGGCTCGAAGGCATCTACGACACCAACCTGATCCGCGCCGGCGTCGAGATCGTACCCGAGCGGGCGGTGATCGAGGATCCCCACACGATCCGCCTCGTCGCGTCCGGCCGCACCATCCGGGCCGAGCGGATCCTGGTGGCGGTCGGCGCGCACCCCGTGAAGGAGCCGGCGGTGTCGGGCATCGACTTGGCGATCACCTCCAACGAGGTGTTCGAGCTGGAGCGCCTGCCGGACCGGATCCTGGTGATCGGCGGCGGCTACATCGCGGTGGAGTTCGCGGGCGTCTTCGCGGCGCTCGGCAGCCGCACGACGCTGCTGCACCGGGGCGACAGGTTGCTGCGCGGGTTCGACGACGAGATCCGCGACGCTCTGGCCGAAGCCTACGCCCAGCGCATGGACCTGCGGCTCGGGCGCACGCTGCGGCGCATCGAGCGCCGGGACGGCGGCCTCTGCGCGCAGCTCGACGACGGCGGCGAGATCCTGGTGGACGAGGTGCTCGTCGCCACGGGACGGCGGCCGAACGTCGAGGGCCTCGGCCTCGACCGGGTCGGCATAGAGACCGACGCCGCCGGTGCGATCCCGGTCGACGCCTACTCGCAGACCAAGGTGCCGTCGATCTACGCGGTGGGCGACGTGACCAACCGCGCCAACCTGACGCCGGTGGCGATCCGCGAGGGTCACGCCTTCGCCGACACGGTCTACGGCGGCAAGCCGGCCTGCGTCGACCATCGCCTGATCCCGACCGCGGTGTTCTCGACCCCCGAGATCGGCGTCGTCGGCCACAACGAGGCGGCCGCCCGGGCGATCTACGGCAAGATCGACGTCTACAAGGCGCGCTTCCGCCCGATGAAGGCGACCCTGTCCGGCCGCGAGGAGCGGATCTTCATGAAGGTGCTGGTCGACTGCGCCAGCGACCGCGTCGTCGGCGTCCACATCTTCGGCCACGATGCCGGGGAGGTGATCCAGGCGGTGGGCATCGCCGTGACCATGGGCGCCACGAAGGCCGATTTCGACCGGACCATCGCGGTCCACCCGACAGCCGCCGAGGAGCTGGTGACCATGCGCGTCCCGGAGGTCACCAAGCACCCGGTCGGCGTCGGCTGAGACCTGCGCCGCGGCCGGGGCTCGACGCGGTGCGCGACCGAGCCATATCAGGGTCATGGGCAAGCAGGGCACCGGCAAGGGACGACGCGAGGACGACGCGCACGCGCGGCGGCAGGCGATCATCGACGGCCTGCTGGAGGACGCCCTGCGGCCGGCCTTCCACCGGCCGCCGAGCCACGAGGCCCTCTCCCCGGACATCCGGCATGCGATCGACCGCCTCCTCGCCAAGGCTGAGGCGCAGCGCAGCCGCAACCTGACCTACGACGACCTGGAGGAGGCACTGCCGCCTCGGGACGTCTCGGCCGAGGATCTGGAGGCGATCTTCTGGATTCTGGCCGAGCACGGGATCGAGGTCGAGGACGGCGAGGCCTGATCCGAGACCTGAATCCGGGACGCGCCTGCCCCCCGGTTCACGGCACTCGCCAGTGTAGAGGAACCTCTCTATAAGCCGCGCTTCGCGCGTAGGCGCGATCGCACGAAGAGGTGCGCGGAGAGAGACCATGGGCGAGCGTTGGACACCGAAGAGCTGGAGACATCTGCCGATCGAGCAGGTCCCCACCTATCCGGACGCCGCCAGCCTCGGTGCCGTCGAGTCGCAGATCGCGAGCTTTCCGCCGCTTGTCTTTGCCGGTGAGGCCCGCAAGCTGAAGGCCGCGCTCGGGCGCGTCGCCGCGGGCCAGGCCTTCCTGCTCCAGGGCGGCGACTGCGCCGAGAGCTTCGACGAGCACTCTGCCGACAACATCCGCGACTTCTTCCGGGTGTTCCTGCAGATGGCGATGGTGCTGACCTTCGCGGGCGGTTCGCCCGTGGTGAAGGTCGGGCGCATCGCCGGGCAGTTCGCCAAGCCGCGCTCGTCGCCGACCGAGACCCTCGAGGGCGTGAGCCTGCCGAGCTACCGGGGCGACATCATCAACGGCATCGGCTTCACCGAGGAGTCGCGGGTGCCGGATCCGCGCCGCCAGCTCGAGGCGTACCGGCAATCGGCCGCGACGCTGAACCTGCTGCGCGCCTTCGCAACCGGCGGTTACGCGAACCTCGAGAATGCGCATCGCTGGATGCTGGGCTTCGTGAAGGATTCGCCGCAATCCTCGCGTTACCAGGACGTGGCCGGCCGCATGACCGACGCGCTCGACTTCATGCGGGCGATCGGCATCAATCCGGAGACCCATCCGGAGGTGCGGACCACCGACTTCTACACCAGTCACGAGGCCCTGCTGCTCGGCTACGAGGAGGCGCTGACCCGCGTCGATTCGACGACCGGCGACTGGTACGCGACCTCCGGCCACATGCTGTGGATCGGCGACCGGACCCGGCAGCCGGACCACGCCCACGTCGAGTACGCCCGCGGCATCAAGAACCCGATCGGCCTCAAGTGCGGCCCGTCCATGAAGGCGGAGGGCCTGATCCGGCTCATCGACCTGCTTAACCCGGAGAACGAGCCGGGGCGCCTCAGCCTGATCTGCCGCTTCGGCGCCGACAAGGTCGGCGACCACCTGCCGGCGCTGATCCGGGCGGTCGAGCGGGAAGGGCGCTCGGTCGTGTGGATCTGCGATCCGATGCACGGCAACACGATCCCGGCCGGCCGCTACAAGACCCGGCCGTTCGAGCGGGTGATGCAGGAGATCGAGGGCTTCTTCGGCGTCCACCGCGCCGAGGGCACCTTCGCGGGCGGGATCCACCTGGAGATGACCGGCAAGGACGTGACCGAGTGCACGGGCGGCGCCCGGGCCCTGACGGCGGACGACCTGCAGGATCGCTACCACACCTACTGCGACCCGCGTCTCAACGCGGAGCAGGCGCTGGAGGTGGCGTTCCGCACGGCCGAGCTGGTCAAGGCCGAGCGCAGCCACATCGAGCGCCCGCGCCTCGACGCGGCCGAGTAGGGCGGATCTCCGACCGGTCATCCGACCGGCCAACGACGCGCGCTGTCCCCTCGCGGGGGCGGCGCGCACCGCCGGACACCGCGATGGTCAGGCGATCGCCCGGAGCGTGCCGTTCCAGCGGCGGATGACCGAGGCGACCTCCGAGACGGGGACGGCGCGGCTGAACAGGTAGCCCTGGACCTCGTCGCAGCCCTCGGCGCGCAGTTGCGCGAGTTGCGCCTCCGTCTCGACGCCCTCGGCGGTCGTCGTCATGCCGAGGCTGGCACCGAGGCCGATCACCGCCCGAACGATGAAATCGGTCCCGTCCTTCACGCACAGGTCGCGCACGAAGGACTGGTCGATCTTGATCTTGTCGAACGGGAAGGAGCGCAGGTAGCTGAGCGACGAGTAGCCGGTGCCGAAATCGTCCATCGCCACGCGCACGCCCAGCGCGCGCAGGCTATGCAGGATCGCCGTCGTCGCACCAGGATTGGCCACCAGGACCGTCTCGGTGATCTCCAGCTCCAGGCGCCGGCCCGGCAACCCGGTCCGCCGCAGCGCCTCGCGCACGGCGGTGACGAGACTCGCCGAGGTGAACTGCACGGCCGAGACGTTGACGGCGACCTTGAGCTCGTCCGGCCAGCGGGCGGCCTCCTCGCAGGCGCGGCGCAGCACCCACTCGCCGAGCGGCACGATCAGCCCGAGCTCCTCGGCGATCGGGATGAATTCGGCCGGCGAGACGGAGCCGCGGACCGCGTGGTTCCAGCGCAGCAGCGCCTCGAAGCCGCAGATTCGGTCCGTCTCGAGGCTGTAGATCGGCTGGTAGTAGACCTCGAACGCCTCCCGGGCGAGGGCGTCACGCAGGTCGCGCTCCATGATCCGCCGGGCCATGAGGCGGGCGTCCATGGCCGGCTCGAAGAAGCGGAACGCGCCCCGCGCCTCGGCCTTGCCCCGGTCGAGGGCGACCTCGGCGTTCTTCAGGAGCTTGTCCGCGTCGGACCCGTCGCTCGGGGCGAGGGTGATGCCGATGGTGAGCCCGACGCAGATCGTGTGGTGGGTGAGGCTGTAGGGCGCGCCGACGACCTCGATGATGCGCCGGGCGAGGATGGCGGCGTCCTCGGGCCGGTCGACGCCGCGCTGGACCACGATGAACTCGTCGGCTCCGAGGCGCGCGACGCAGTCGATCTCGCGCACGCAGGCGGTGAGCCGATTCGCGACCGCGACGAGCAGCTCGTCGCCGATCCCGTGGCCCAGGGTCTCGTTGACCGGCCGGAAGTCGTCGAGGTCGATGGCGAAGACCGCGAAGCCCTGGTCGCGCCCGGCCTGCGCCACGGCCACGTCGATCTGCTGCCCCACCGCCACCCGGTTGGGCAGGCCGGTCAGCAGGTCGTGATGCGCCAGGAAGGCGATGCGGGCCTCGGCCCGGCGGCGCTCCGTGACGTCCTCGTAGGTGGCCACGAAGCCGCCATCGGCGGCCTCGCGCCGGTCGATGGCGACGATGCGGCCGTTGCTCAGCTCCTGGAAATGCGTCTGCCAAACGCCGTTGCTGAAGGCGT
This sequence comes from Methylobacterium sp. yr668, assembly GCF_900116245.1. Taxonomy (NCBI): domain Bacteria; kingdom Pseudomonadati; phylum Pseudomonadota; class Alphaproteobacteria; order Hyphomicrobiales; family Methylobacteriaceae; genus Methylobacterium; species Methylobacterium sp. yr668. The sequence goes on from NZ_FOZY01000008.1 coordinate 242,263, forward strand.
CCCGCTGCTGGCGCAGCAGCGCTTCGAGATCGCAGCCGGGATGGTTGCCGGCCGCGAGACTGGCGCTCAGGACCTCGAGGGCCGTCATGCCGGGTACGACCGTGCCAGGCGGCAGGCCGTAGATCTCGCCGTAGCGCCGGTTGACCACCATCAACCGATGCTGCGCGTCGTACAGGCAGAGCCCCTGGGACATGGTGTCGAGGGCCGCATCGAGGCGCAGGTTGGTCCGGGTCAGGAAATGCGCCTGCTCCTTGAGCAGGCTGATATCGCTGCACACCGCGATGAAGCCGCCCTGCCGGGTCGCGGTGCGGCTCACCCGCAGCCAGCGGCCGTCGGCCAACCGGACGTCGCCGTCCCGGGCCAGGGCTCCGAAGCGATCCTCCGGGACATCCGAGCGGTAGTCCTGCGGCTCGTGCGCAACCTTCGTCAGCGACAGACCGGCCCCGATGGCAGCGTCGAGCCCGTCGAAGAAGCGCAGGGCCTGCGCGTTGGCCAGGGTGATCCGGCCGTCGGCATCGACCACGACGACGCCTTCCCGTGCTGTCTGCAGCGCGTCCGTCACCTGCGTCTCGGTGCCCCGGCGCTGGCTGCCCTCGCGGAGCGTGAGAGCCCGGATGGTCGACCGCATCGCCGCGACGGCGTTCAGCAGCCGGCACAACCGGTCGCGGCCGCCGGTGGGAATCCGATCGTCGCGCTGGCCGCCCGCGATCCGTTCGGCCGCCTCGGCCGCAGCGCCGACCGATCCGCCGATGTGGCGGGTGAGCAGCCAGGCGATCAGCCCGCAGGCGATGATCACGAGGGCCGCCGCGATGGCGTGCCACCGGACGAAGCCCCGCACGCGCTGCCGCGCAGCCTGTCGAAAGGTGAAGCCGTCGCCGGCCATGACGTTGATCAGGAGATCGATCTGGCCTTCGATTGCGTCGGCCTGCCGTTCGAGAGACGCCTTCTGATCCGGCCGCACCGTCACGGGATCGAAAGCGCGGCGCAGGCTCTCCCAGGACGCCACGCTGGTCTGGACGGCCTCGGCCGTCCGCGCCGCCCGCTCGGACTGGGCCCGCTCGGCCGCGATGGTGAGATCCTCGGCCAGGATCGCCGAGAGGTCGGTGATGTCCGCATCCCGCTTCGCCACCTCGGCAGCGTCGCCGGTCTGCATCCGCCGGACGAGGGCAGCGCGCATCTTCGCGAAGTCGGCCGCCACCGCGCGGGCGAAGCTGATCGAGGTCAGGGATTCGTCGTAGGTCCGTGTGACGAGCGTCCCGACCTGCGTGATCGCCAAGCCAGCCGAGAGCGCGAGCGCGCCCAGGAGAAGACCGACACAGAGGAAGGCGACGCTGACCGCGGCGCGAATCGACGTGATACGGCCCGTCCGCGTCGCGGCCGCGCGGGTGTGCCCGGCTCGGTCCGCGCACGCCGTCGGTGTCTCGGGATCTCGCATCGCACAGGTCGCTGGGTCACACGTCCGGCCAGCGATAAATGTCACTTGTTAAGAGGCAATTAGCTGGCTTGTCTCAGATCACGGATCAGCTGCGCGCGACCGTCACGGAGCAATCGGCGGATCGTGCACAGTCGACCGCACGATCGGTGAAATCTTCGGCACCGCACTTCTGCCGGCGAGCGGATCCCGTCGATTGAACGCAACCTTTCATTACGAGTGGCGCGCATTTGAGCAACGGATCCGACCGGCGCGATGCTCATGTCGCCAGCGCGGCACCGATATACCGACCGGTTTCCGACAGCTCAGAGGCCGTATCCGCGCGCCGGCCGCGCCGTCGCGACGCGGTCCGCGGCCGGCGCGCCCGAATGATTCCCGCGGTCGAGTGTTTCCCGCGTTCACCGCTGCGCCGAGCGGAGCGGCCCGGGCGGAGGCGGTGACTTCAGGGGCTCGACCGACTGGCCGTCCCGCAGATCCGGGGCGGGGCTGTAGATGATCCGGCTGTCGGCGGGCAGCCCCGAGTCGAGCTCCAGCGTGCGCCCGAGATCGCGCCGGACGCGGATCGTCCGCCACGTCACCCGGTCGTCGTCGCTGAGGGTGGCGACCCTGAGGTCGTTGCCGTCGAACACCGTCGCCTCGGCGGGGATCGACACGCCGGGCTCGGCCCGGGGGATCTTGAGAGTGACGTAGGCGTACAGCCCGGCCCGCAGCGCCCGGTCAGCGTTGGGGACGTCCACCTGGGTGGTCAGCGTGCGCGACGCCGCGTTCAGCGCGACGGAGCTGCGCTCCACGTAGCCTTCGAAGCGCCGCCCCGGCATCTGCGGCACGGTGATCTCGGCCCGCACCCCGGGTTTGACGCCGACGGCATCCTTCTGCGGCACGTTGACGGTGATGCGCAGCAGGCTGTCCTGGTCCATGGTCAGCAGCGGCGTGCCCCCGTTGTCGGCACGGACGAGGTCGCCGACATCGACGTTGCGCACGGTCACGACCCCGTCGAACGGCGCCACGACACGCTCGAAGGCGGTGAGCGCTTTCAGGCGGTCGACCACGGCCTCCTGCGCCTTGATGTTGGCGGTGGCGACCTTCACGCCGGCCTCGGCGGCGGCGAGCGCGGCGGCTTGGCTCAGCACGCCCGCCTTGGTGTTGTCGGCGTTCTGCCGCGAGGCCCAGCCCTGCACGGCCAGGGTGCTGGTGCGGTTGTTGGTGAGGTTGGCGAGGTTCACGTTCGCGCGGGCCTGCTCGACCTGCGCCTGCGCCTGGAGCAGCTGCGCCTTCAGCTGGCCGACCTGCGCCTCGGCCTGCGCGAGCTGCTGGTCGAGATCCGGTGCGGCGATGCGCAGGAGGAGGTCGCCCGCCTTGACCCGGGATCCGATATCGACCCGGCGCTCCGCGATGTAGCCAGTGGCGCGCGCGGCGATCGCCGCCGTGGTGAAGGCCTGGATCTCGCCGGGAAGTACGAGATCGAGGGGGCCCTCGGCCCGCGCGGCGGCCACGGTGCGCACCTGCGGCACGAGGGTCTTGATCCGCTCCAGCGTCGCGGTCGCCTCCACGTCGCGCTGCCAGTGACCGTAGGCACCCCAGGCGAGCAGGCCGAGTCCGGCGAGGCCGACCAGCAGGAACGGGCCCTTGCCGGGCGGCGGAGGGACGTCCGAGCCCGCGTCGTGCGCCTTCATCGATCGGCTCTCCGCCCCGGACATCCGGCCGGGTCACGGTGAGGGTAGCGGCCGGCGGCCCGGCCCGCCAGCGTGTGCATTGGCCGCATCGGCGCGCCGGCCTAACGCGCCGGCCCGGCCACCAGCAGGCGCCGGCTGAGGCGCTTGTGCAGGTGGACCATCAGGGCGATGCCGAAGAGGGGCGTCAGCAGGTTGAGAACTGGGACGATCATCAGGCCGGCCAGCAGGCAACCGGCGCCGAGCGTCCGGGCCGAGAAGGCGCGGCGCATCTCGGCGGCCTCGGGAAGGGGGCGGAACCGGGCCGCCGCCATCTCGAAGTACTCGCGGGACAGCAGGTAGGCGTTGGCGGCGAAGAAGGCCGCGATCCCAATGAAAGGGACGAAGAAGATCACCAGGGCCGCGAGGTTCACCAGCAGCGTCACGCCGGCGAAGCGCAGGGCGTAGAGCATGGCGGTCCCGAACGGCATGGCGCGTCCGGGCGGCTCGTTCGGGAAATCGGTGCGCTCGACGATCTCGGCCGCGTCGTCGAGGAAGAAGCCTGCCACCAGGATCGAGACCGCCGGCATCAGGTAGGCGAGGGCCACGACCAGACCGAAACCCGCGAGGTAGTAGGCGAGGCTGTCGAGGATCGGGTACTGGGCGGAGATGTGGTGGCTCGCCTGGAAGGCCTGGATCAGCCGGGTCAGGCCGAGCCAGATCAGGAGCAGGAGCCCGACCGTCAGGCCGAGGGACTTCCACAGGATCGCGCGCAGCGGCGGCGAGAAGGTCTGGCGCAAAGCCGCCGCGGCGGACTCGACGAGCATCGGGCGAGAATTCCGGCCTGCGCCGGAAGCGGCGCTGGCGCGTTGTGGAGCGGTGCGGCGACCGGTGCAAGATCGGGCTCCGTCGCAGGGGCGGCAGGGTGCGGGGAGCACGCGTGCAGGACACGACAGGACAGGTCTCGGCGCCGCGGGCGCCCGATCACCGGTGGAGCGAACCGGTCGTGCGGCCCACCTACAGGCCGCGCCTCGCGCCTCTACCCGAGAAGCCCGAGGTGCTGGTGATCGGCGCGGGCGCCGCCGGCATCGGCGCGGCCCGGACGCTCGCGGCCCGGGGCGTGTCCGTCGCGGTGCTGGAGGCGCGGGAGCGCGTCGGCGGCCGCGCCCTGACGGTGACCCTGCGCGGCCACGCCCTCGATCTCGGGGCCCACTGGCTCCATGCCGGGCCGATCAATCCCCTCGTGACGCTCGGCCGGGCGCGCGGCGAGCGGCTCCGCCGGGCCGCGCAGGAGAGCCACGTCTGGGTCCGGGGCCGGCCGGGCCGCGCCGACGACGTCCGGGCCAACGCGCGCGCCTTCGACCGCGCGGACCGCGCCATGACCCGTGGCGCCGCGCGGCCCGGCCCCGACCGGCCGGCCGCCAGCGCGCTGCCGCCCGGGCTCGGTGCCTGGGGCGACCGGGTCGCGCAGGTCCACGGCCTCGTCGCGGGCCGACCGCTGGAGGCGGTCTCGCTCCACGACTTCCCCAGCATGGAGTACGGCGACAACTACTTCCTGGCCGACGGCTACGGCAGCTACGTCGCCCGACTGGCTGACGGCCTGCCGGTGGCGCTCGCGTCGCCGGTGACCCGGATCGACTGGTCGGGCGGCCGCGTCCGCGCGACCGGCGCGGATGGGACCGTCTACGCCGCCCGCGCGGTGATCGTGACGGTGCCGATGATGGTGCTCCGGGACGGGCCGACCTTCACGCCGCCGCTGCCGAACGCGGTCCGCGCCGCCATCGACGGCTTCACCACCGGCATCTACGAGCACGCGGTGCTTCACTGGCCATCGAGCCCGTTCCGCGGCCGCGACCGGCTGGCGGCGATCCACGGCGGGCGGCGCGCCCCGCCGGGCCTCCTCACCCGCATCGACGACACGCCGTTCCACTACTACGAACTCGACCTGCACGAGGCGGCGGCGATCGACGCGGCAGGATCCGGCGCGGACGGCGTGCGCCGCCACGTCCGCGCGGTCCTGGGCGAGCATTTCGGCCGGGCGCGGCTGCGCGACCTGACGATCCCCGCGGTGAGCGCGTGGCGCCACGACCAGTGGTCGCGCGGCTCGTGGGCCGTGGTCCCGCCGGGCCACGCGCCGGCGCGACAGGCCCTCCGCGCCGCCGTCGCCGACACCGTCTGGTTCGCCGGCGAGGCGCTGTCCCGGGAGCAGTGGGGCACGGTCGGGGGCGCCTACGCGGAAGGCGTCCGGGCCGCCGAGGCCGTGTCCGTTGTCGTACAGACGGGCGCCGGCGAGCGTATCCGGGCCGGCATAGGCTGAAGCGCGCGCGGCGCGGAACCTGCCGGAACGCTTGCCGCGGCCGGTCAAGACAGGCATCCCCCGGCCGAAACGCGACAGGGGGCGGCGATGGATTGGGTCGAGGGCATCGGCTATCTCGGGACGGCGCTGACCATCACGGCGACGGCCATGAGCACGATGATCCCGCTGCGGATCATCTCGCTCTGCGCGAGCTGCGCCGTGATCACCTACGGCATCATGATCGGCAGCATGCCGGTGGTGCTGACCGAATTGATCCAGATGCCGTTCAACGCCTACCGGCTCTGGCAGATGCTGCGCCTCGTCCGGGACGTGGAGACGGCCGCCGAGAACGACCTGTCCCTGGAATGGCTCCGACCCTTCGGCTCCCGACGCCCGTTCGGCATCGGCGAGGTGGTGTTCCGCAAGGGGGATCTCGCCACCGAGATGTACTACATCGAGAGCGGCGTGTTCCGGATCCCGGAGGTCGACCTCGAGGTGCGCCAGGGCGGGATCGTCGGCGAGCTCGGGCTCCTGTCGCCCGGCAACGCCCGCACCGCCTCGCTGGTCTGCGTCGAGGCGGGACACGCGCTGTGCGTGTCCTACTCGGACGTGAAGCAGCTCTACTACCAGAACCCCGAATTCGGGTTCTACTTCCTCAAGCTGACCAGCGAGCGGCTCTTCCAGGGTGTGCAGGGCATGTCCAAGCCCCAGGCGGTGGCCGGCGACGCCCTGTGAGGCGCCGCCGTCCGCGGCTCAGAGATCGCCGCTCAGAGCATGCTCGGCAGGATGCGGTCCGGCGGCCGGTGTCCGTCCATGAAGGTCTTGATGTTGATGATGACCTTCTCGCCCATGTCGGTGCGGCTCTCGTAGGTCGCCGAGCCCATGTGGGGCAGGAGGACGACCTTGCCCTGGCGGGCGAGCTTGACGAGGCGCGGGCTGACGGCGGGCTCCTGCTCGAACACGTCGAGGCCGGCCGCCGAGACCTCCCCGCCCTCGATCAGGCGCGCCAGGGCGTTCTCGTCGATCACCTCGCCGCGGGCCGTGTTGACCACGATCGCCTCGGGCTTGAGCAGCTTGAGGCGCCGCGCCGAGAGCAGATGGTACGTGGCGGGCGTGTGCGGGCAGTTCACCGACACGATGTCGACGCGCGCCAGCATCTGGTCGAGGGATTCCCAGTAGGTCGCGTCCAGCGCGCTCTCGATGGCGGCCGGCACCCGGCGGCGGTTGTGGTAGTGCACCTGCAGGCCGAAGGCGCGGGCGCGCTTGGCGAGCGCCTGGCCGATCCGGCCCATGCCGACGATGCCGAGGCGCTTGCCGGTGATGCGCCGGCCGAGCATCCAGGTCGGCGACCAGCCCGTGGTCCACTCGTCGTCCGGGATAATCCGCGCGCCCTCGGTGACCCGGCGGGCCACCGCGAGGATCAACGCCATGGTCATGTCGGCGGTGTCCTCGGTCAGCACGCCGGGCGTGTTGGTGACCGTGATGCCGCGCTCCAGCGCCGCCGCCACGTCGATATGGTCGACGCCGTTGCCGAAATTGGCGATCAGGCGGAGGTTCGGGCCGGCCTGGGCGATCAGCCCGGCATCGATCTCGTCGGTCACGGTGGGGACGAGCACGTCGGCCTCGCGCAGGGCCGACGCCATCGCGTCCGGCGCCATCGGCGCGTCCTCGGAATTGAGCCGGACGTCGAACAGTTCGCGCATCCGCGTCTCGACGGCATCCGGCAGGCGCCGCGTCACGACCACCAGCGGCTTGCGCTTCGACACGTCTCTCTCCCCCGTCAGCCCAGCGGCCTTGATTGCGGCTCGCGCCCGGCGGCTCCCGCCCGGACCGCGTCCCGCAAGCGTCCGTTAACCGAACTCGGCCAGACAGGATCGGTCACGGGGCGCCGGTTCCGGAGCCCGTTCCGACCCATCGGCCTCTCTACCAGAGGTGGGCCGGAACACAATCGGATGCGGACCGGTCCGCGTGTCGAACCGGCCCCGCTTTCGACATGTCCGGCGCCCAGCAACGCCACGTCTGGATAGGGAGACGACCATGCGCGTGTCATGCCTCAGCCTCGCCGTCGCGGCGGTGCTGGCCGGCGGCCTCGCGACCGGTGCCCGCGCGGCGCCGCCGACCGGCCCCGAGGCCGGGGTCGGGCCGGTGACCAAGCTGCCGCTGCCGCGCTACGCGAGCCTGAAGACCGATCGCGTCAACCTCCGCGAAGGCCCCTCGAAGGATCACAGGACGCTCTGGGTGTTCCAGCGGGCCGGCCTGCCGGTCGAGATCGTGGGCGAGTTCGAAACCTGGCGCAGGATCCGCGATTCGGAGGGCACCGAGGGCTGGGTGCTGCACTCGCTGCTGTCCGGGCGCCGCACCGCCATCGTGAACGCCGGCCCCGACAAGGGTGTCGAGAAGGCGGCCGTGTCGCTGCGGGCCAAGGCCGACGACGGCGCCGACGACGAGGCCAAGCTCCAGACCGGCGTGATCGGCAGCGTCAAGAGCTGCACCGGCACGTGGTGCCGCATGATCGTCGCGCTTCCCAACAAGCGGGACGTCGACGGCTACATTCGCCAGAATCGCCTGTGGGGCGTCTACCCGAACGAGGTCGTGGAATAGCGGTCCGGGCGCCCCGACGGCGCCCGTCCGTCATTCCGGGCGGCGGCGGCGCGCCAGCTCCCGGCACGCCGGCAGCCCGAAAAAGCGAAGGCCCGGACGATGCCGGGCCTCGCGTCGCTCGCGTACTGAGTTGGACCCGGGCCTCAGCCCTGGCGGCGGCCCGCCGGACGGCTGCGGCGCAGGCGCACGATCACCTCGACCCCGGCGATCTCCATGCCCTCAGGCGCCTCGGGCAGCGAATCGACCGTGATGCCGCAATCCGGCATGTCGATCACCTGGCTCTCGTCCTCCAGGTAGAAATGGTGGTGCTCGGTCGGGTTCGTGTCGAAATAGGCCTTCGACCCGTCGAGCGCGAGCTGGCGCAGGAGCCCGGCCTCGGTGAACTGGTGCAGCGTGTTGTAGACGGTCGCCAGCGAGACCGGCACCTTGGCGCGCATCGCCTCGTCGTACAGCATCTCCGCCGTCAGGTGGCGGTCGCCGCGGCCGAAGAGCAGCCAGCCCAGGGACAGGCGCTGCCGCGTCGGGCGCAGGCCGGCCCGACGCAGACGGTCGCGCAGGTCGGACAGCGGACAGCCGCGGCGCGGAGTCCCGTTGGCCTCCAACTGGGGGGCGGGGACCCGGCCGTTGAAGACGGCCTGGAATGGCACCGGTTCGGACATCGCTGGACTGAACGCTCGACGAGGGGCCTGAAGGAACGGATGTCTCCTCAGTATATTGAAGTGGTCGGACAGTCGCAACCCGAGCGTTGCCGCATACCCGCGGCTGCAGGCTTTGAAGGCGCGGCGCCCCGTGCTAACCCGCGCGCCAGCCGATGGGCCGAGTATAGTCGCCCGCGACGCGAAGATCGCGCACATCCGAGGAAACAGCCAACGCAATGCCGCCAGACGCCGAGACACAAGCGCAGGGTGCGAACCGCCGGTCGCACTATTCCTACGAGGATCTTCTGGCCTGCGGGCGCGGCGAACTCTTCGGATCCGGCAACGCGCAGTTGCCGCTGCCGCCGATGCTGATGTTCGACCGGATCACGTCCATCGGGACCGAGGGCGGCGCCCACGGCAAGGGGCACGTGACGGCCGAGCTCGACATCCGGCCGGACCTCTGGTTCTTCCCCTGCCATTTCCAGGGCGACCCGGTTATGCCGGGCTGCCTCGGCCTCGACGCCCTCTGGCAGATGCTGGGCTTCCATCTCGGCTGGCTGGGCTCGCCGGGCCGCGGCCGCGCCCTGGGCGTCGGCGAGGTGAAGCTCGCCGGCCAGGTGCTGCCGACGATCAAGAAGGTCGTCTACAATGTCGACGTGAAGCGGGTCCGTCAGGGCAAGCTCGTGCTCGGCATCGGCGACGGCTGGCTCGAGGCTGACGGCGAGCGCGTCTATCAGGTCCAAGACATGCGGGTCGGCCTGTTCCAGAGCTGAGCCGCAGCCGCCGCGCGTCGGGTTCGCGGCTTGGCCGCAACGCCGGACGGTCTCGGCGGTTGAGATTGTGTCCGCGTCACCTTAGCTGACCGTGACGCGGCCCGGGCGACCGGGACCGCGACGGAGGTAGTGTCACCATCATGCGCCGTGTCGTCATCACCGGGATGGGCATCGTCTCGTCCATCGGCAACAACACGCAGGAGGTGCTCGCCTCCCTGCGCGAGGCCCGCTCGGGCATCGCGCGCGACGCCAGCTACGCCGAGCACGGCTTCCGCAGCCAGGTCTCCGGCGCGCCCACCCTCGATCCCGAGGGCGTGGTGGACCGGCGCGCGATGCGCTTCCACGGCGGCGGGACCGCCTGGAACCACGTCGCCATGGATCAGGCGATCCAGGATGCCGGCCTGGATCAGGGCGACATCTCGAACGAGCGCACCGGCATCATCATGGGCTCGGGCGGTCCCTCGACCCGCGTGATCGTCGAGGCCGCCGGCATCGCGCGGGACAAGGGTCCCAAGCGCATCGGCCCGTTCGCCGTGCCGAAGGCGATGTCGTCGACCGCCTCGGCGACGCTCGCGACGTGGTTCAAGATCCGCGGCGTGAACTACTCGATCTCCTCCGCCTGCGCGACCTCGAATCACTGCATCGGCAACGCCGCCGAGATCATCCAGGGCGGCCGGCAGGACATCATCTTCGCGGGCGGCTGCGAGGATCTCGACTGGACTCTCTCGGTGCTGTTCGACGCCATGGGCGCCATGTCGTCGAAGTACAACGACACGCCGTCCCGTGCCTCCCGCGCCTACGACGCCAACCGCGACGGGTTCGTCATCGCGGGCGGTGCGGGCGTGCTGGTCCTCGAGGAGCTGGAGCACGCCAAGGCGCGCGGCGCCCGGATCTACGGCGAGGTCGCGGGCTACGGCGCCACCTCGGACGGCCACGACATGGTCGCGCCGTCGGGCGAGGGCGCCGTGCGCTGCATGCGCCAGGCGCTGGACGGGCTGAAGGGCGCGCGGATCGACTACATCAACCCGCACGCCACATCGACGCCGGTCGGCGACGACAAGGAGATCGAGGCGATCCGCGAGGTGTTCGGCCGCGGCGAGGATTGCCCGCCGATCTCGGCCACCAAGTCGCTGACCGGCCATTCCCTGGGCGCCACCGGCGTGCAGGAGGCGATCTACAGCCTGCTGATGATGAACAACGGCTTCATCTGCGAGAGCGCGCACATCGACACGCTCGACCCGGCCTTCGCGGACATGCCGATCCTGCAGCAGCGCCGGGACAACGCGCAGCTCGGCCACGTGCTGACCAATTCCTTCGGCTTCGGCGGCACCAACGCCACCCTGGTCCTGAAGCACGTCGACGCCTGATCGCCCGGCGCGGAACCGCCGGCCACAGGCCGGCGTTTACCCGCTGTTGAGATCTGGTGGTGGCGATGGGGACTTTCATCTTCGGAACATTGGGTGGCCTCATGATCGCCGGTGTCGCGGCGATCTACGCGAAGCAGGCCGCACTGGAAGAAGCGGATTCCCACACGGACGGGCATTTCTGAGCCCGGCCGCCGCGCCACCATCGCCCCGCCCGCCGGCGGGGCTTTTTTTTGCCCGTTGCAGGACACCGCTGCGTTTGGAACGCGGCGCGAGCCGCGTTAAGGCAGCCTGCCGCGGTTCGCTCGTCGCGACCCCGGTCCGGGCCCGCTTCGCGGGTCCGGCGTGCTCGGTCAGGATGTGAGTCGGCATGACGGGTTTGATGGCGGGCAAGCGCGGCCTGATCATGGGCGTCGCGAACGATCACTCGATCGCCTGGGGGATCGCCAAGGCGCTGCACGCCCAGGGCGCGCGACTGGCCTTCACGTACCAGGGCGAGGCCCTGGGCCGCCGGGTGGCGCCCCTCGCCGCCAAGCTCGATTCGGACATCGTCCTGCCCTGCGACGTCGAGGATCTGGCCTCGGTCGACGCGACCTTCGAGGCCCTGGACGCCCGATTCGATGGCGGCCTCGACTTCGTGGTCCACGCCATCGGCTTCTCCGACAAGGCGCAGCTCAAGGGCCGCTACGTCGACGTGACGACGCGCGAGAATTTCGTGCGCACGATGACGATCTCGTGCTTCTCGTTCACCGAGATCGCGCAGCGCGCGGCCAAGCGGATGAACCAGGGCGGCTCGCTGCTGACCCTGACCTACGGCGGCGCGACCCGGGTCATGCCGAACTACAACGTCATGGGCGTCGCCAAGGCGGCGCTCGAGGCCTCGGTGCGCTACCTAGCGAGCGACCTGGGCCCGGACGGGATCCGGGTCAACGCGCTCTCCGCCGGTCCGATGCGGACGCTGGCCGGGGCCGGGATCGCCGACGCGCGACTGATGTTCAACCACCAGCGGGCGCACGCGCCCCTGCGGCGCACGGTCAGCCTGGAGGATGTCGGCGGTTCGGCCCTCTACCTGCTGTCGCCGCTCTCGGGCGGCGTCACCGGCGAGGTCCACTTCGTCGATGCCGGCTACAACATCATCTCGATGCCGCGCCCGGACGTGCTGCAGGCGCAGGACGAGGCCGGCGTCGTCGGGGACGCCTGAGGCGCCTCACTCCTCCGGGATACGCCCCGGGGGCAGGGGACCGGCCGGCGAACCGCGCTCGCCGCGGACCGAGCGCCGCTCCCGGGCGGCGCGCGCCTCCTCCGCGGTCGGCGGCGCCGAGGGATAGTTCGACGCGAAGGGGTTCGGCGGCGCCCCGCGCCCGGAGCCGCCGAACAGCTTGTCGAGGAAGCCCTCCTCGGCGCTCGCGGGTCGGGCGACCAGGAGAAGGGCGAGGGCGAGGATCGGGCGAAGCTGCATCGTCGTCGTCTGCGTGCCGGGACCGGGCCGGGTTAGGGCCACTTTCCGGCGGATCGGAGGCCGAGTCCCCGTCGCCTGGAACCCCGGCGCGTCCGGCGGGTTCGCGGTCAACGATGAGGGCGCGTACAGGAGGCGTGATGTCCGAGGTAACCTATCGCATCGTCGAGCACGACGGCGGCTTCGCCTACAAGGTTGGCGACGTGTTTTCCGAGACGTTCCCGAGCCGCGAGGAGGCGCTGCAGGCGGCGCAGGCCGCGGCGGCGGAACAGCAGGTCCCCGGGTCGACCGAGGGGATCCGCTACCAGGATCAGGCCGGCGGCTGGCACGACGAGACCGCGCAGGGCAGCGACCGGCCCCGCGCCCGGGTCGTGGAGTAGCCGCGGCGGACGGGACGAATATGCGCGATCGTCCGCAACGGCGGGAAATCTCGTGGCGCGTGCGCGGCGCGTAACCCCGGCCGCGGCGCCGGCCGGTCGCAGGACGCCCGCCCTGCCGAAGGGCGCGCGGCGGACGACCCCGTCGCCGGAGACGCTGGCGGCGCTCGGCCCGGACCGGCTGATCGCGCTGATCCTCGGCGAGACCGGGCGCAACCCGGCCTTCAAGAAGCTGGTGAGCGCCGCGCTCGCCTCGCTCCAGGGCCCCGAGGCCGTCGCGGCGATCGTCGACCGGCGGCTGACGGCCCTCGAGGGCGCCCAGGGCTACATCGACTGGCAGAAGCGCCGGACCTTCGCGGCCGACCTCAACACGACCGTGACGGTGATCCTCAACGAGCTGCGGCCCCTCGATCCGGGGGCCGCGCTCGACCGGCTCCGGCGCTTCCTCGACGGCGCCGACGCGGTCCTGAACCGCGTGGACGACAGCACCGGCGCCGTGCAGGGCGTGTTCGACCGCGCCTCAGCGGCCTTCGTGGAGATCGCCGGCGCCCTGCCGCCGGAGGACGCCGTCCGGGTAGCGGCGCGCCTCGTCGAGCCGTTCGCGGCGGATCCGTTCGGCCCTCTCGGAACCATCCTCGGCGAGATGATCCCGGCGCTGCCCGAGCCATCCCTCGCGGAGATCGACGACCGGCTCGCCGCCGCCGAGGCGGCGCTGCCGCAGGGTGGGGATCCCCGCCGCGACGCGACCCATCACCGGCAGGCGGCCCGGATCCAGATCCTGCGCCTGCGCCAGGCCGTCGCCGACCGGCGCGGCGACACCGACACCTTCATCGCCCTGGAGCGGGCGACCTTGCCGGGGCGGGAGAACCGCGTGGCGATCGCCCGGCGGCTCCTCGACGCCGGGCGCGCCACCGAGGCGCTGGACTGGATCCGGCGCATGCAGGACCCGGGCCTGCGCATCGCCACGCGGGCCGACCTGATCGCCGGCTTCGACCTGCGCGGACCGGAACGGGAGCGACAGGCCCTGGAGATCGAGATCCTCGACGCGCTCGGCCGAGGTGAGGAGGCCCAGGCCCTGCGCTGGGGGCGGTTCGAGCGCGAACTCGACGCGCCGATGCTGCGGGCCTTCCTCGCCAAGCTCCCGGACTTCGACGACGAGGAGGCGCTCCTGCGCGCCCTCGACCACGCCGAGGCCTTCCCGCAGCCGCACCGGGCGCTCGCCTTCCTGGCGGCCTGGCCGGATCTCCGCCGTGCGGCCGCGCTGGTCGTCGCGCGGCCTGAGACCTGGCAGGGCGACCAGTACGCGGTGCTGGCGCCGGTCGCCGAGGCGCTGGCGCAGGATCACCCCCGGGCCGCGACGATCCTGTATCGCCGGCTCCTCGACTCGATCCTCGAGACCGGCCGCAGCGCCGCCTACCCGCACGGCGCGCGCTACCTCGCGGAGCTCGACGCCCTGGCGGGGCGCATCGCGACCGGCGACGTCGATCCGGATCCGCAGGCCTACCGCGCTGCTTTGCGGCGGGCGCACGGCCGCAAGCACGGGTTCTGGAGCCTCGTGCGCGACTGAACCGGGCGCGCGGCCGGTTCAGTCCTCCAGCACGATGGCGTCGACCCGGTCCGGGTAGAAAGCCACGTGGTCGCGGATCGCCGCGACGGCCGGGTACGGGTCGCCGTAGCTCCAGACCGCGTCGGGGCGCCGATCGCCGTCGACGACGAGGTCGAAATAGTGGGCGTCGCCCTTGTACGGGCAGTGGCTCGTCCGCGCCGAGGCGACGAAACAATCGGCGCGGATGTCGCTTCGCGGCACGTAGAAGACCGGTGGGTACTGAGCCTCCTGCAGCCGCAGGGCGTTCCGGGTCTCGGCGACCGCGGCGCCCGCCACGACGACGCGGACGCGGCGGGACTCGGGCTCGACGGTGATCGGGTGGTCCGGTCCGAACAGCTTCATGGCGTGTTCCCTCCCTCGGGCTTCAGCTCGACGGTCCCGAGCGCGTCGGCGAGGCGCGTCTTCGCGGTCCCGGGCCGCAGGGGCTTCTGCTGGGTCTCGTGCGGCGCCCAGCCCGAGAGCCACAGCACCTCGAAGGTCGCCCGCACGCGACCGTCCGGGTCCGAGAATCTCTCGGCGTAGATCTCGGCCATGCGCAGCAACGTCGCCCGCCGCAGCGGCGTCCGCCGCCGCTCGGTGAGCACGTTGGTCATGCCCATGGCCCGCAGGTCGCGCATCAGGCCGAACGGGTCGGCGTAGCGGACCGTCAGCGTGTCGGTATCGGCCACCGGCAGCGCGAAGCCCGCCCGCTGCAGCAGGCCGCCGGCCTCGCGCACCGCCGCGAAGGGCGCCACGCGGGGGCTGACCCCACCCTCGACCTCGCTCTCGGCCTGGGCGAAGCTCTGGCGCAGCTCCGTCAGCGTCGCGCCGCCGAGCAGGCAGCCGACGAACAGCCCATCCGGACGGAGGGCGCGGCGCAGCTGGATCAGCGTGCCGGGGAGGTCGTTCACGGCGTGGAGGGCCAGCAGCGACACGGCGAGGTCCAGGCTCCCGGTCGCCAGCGGCAGCGCTTCGGGATCTCCGACGATCAGGTCGCCGCCCGGCTCCGGCAGGGCCGCGAGGCGGACATGCCGCGCCGCCGGATAGCGGGCGGCGAGCAGCCGGGTCGCCACGGGACGCGGCGTGGCAAGGTCGAGAACAGAGACGAAGCTGCGCAGGACGGCGCCGAGCCGGTCGTCGAGATCCTCGGCGAGGCGGTCGAGGAGGAAGCCCGGGTAGCCGAGGCGCCCGGCACGGGCGAGGCGGCGGCGGGCGAGGCGCGTGTCGAACAGGGCGGCGGGAGCATTCATCGGGGGGCAGATGGCATCTGCGGTCGCGTCGCGCCACCGTCGCCGCGCACGGTCTCGTGAGCTGCGCTAGGATGCTGGAACGACTCGGGAGCGTCGCTGTTCCTGCTGCAACCGGCCCAACGGCCGAGATTCCTCAGGGAGCACACATCATGAAGCGCATGCTCGTCGGGGCCGCCGTGGCCCTCACCACCCTGGCCGCCGCGGGCGGCGCCGAGGCGAAGGGCTGCATCAAGGGCGCCATCGTCGGCGGCATCGCGGGTCACTACGCCGGCCATCACGGCCTCGTCGGCGCCGCGGCCGGCTGCGCCATCGGCCGCCACCGCGCCAACGCTCGCGACCGTCAGGTCGAGCGGCAGCAGATGGCGCCGCAGGCGCGCCCCGTCTCGGCCCAGTAAGCCGGGTCTGCGGGAGCGCGTCGCGCGCATGACGGCCTTCCAGGCCGTCGCCACGGCCCTGCGCGGTCTGCCGCGCGGGGTCGTCTCCCTGATCTACCCGCCCACCTGCGCTGGCTGCGGCGGCGCCACCGCCGACCCGGGCGCCCTCTGTCCGTCCTGCTGGTCGAGCCTGAGCCTGATCGAGGAACCGGTGTGCCAGCGCTACGGTACGCCCTTCGCGCTCGACCTCGGGGTCGGCCCGCTGGTGTCGCCCCGGGCCATCGCGGAACCGCCGGTCTTCGGCCGCGCCCGGGCGGTCGCCCTCTACGATTCCGTGGCGCGGCGGCTCGTCCATCGCCTGAAGTACGAGGACCGGCTCGATCTCGCCGGCGTGATGGCCCGGATGATGGCCGCGAGCGGCCGGACCCTGATCGCCGAGGCCGAGTGCCTCGTGCCGGTACCGCTCCATCGCGGACGCCTGTGGCGGCGGCGCTTCAACCAGTCCGCCCTGCTGGCGCGGGCGATTGCGGATGCGGCGGGGCGGCCGTGCGTCGCCACGGCCCTCGTGCGCGTGCGGGCCACGCGATCCCAGGTCGGCCTGAGCCGCGCGGCGCGGGCCGAGAACCTGAGCGGCGCCTTCCGGGTCGCTTCCGCCGAGCAGCACCGCGTCCGCGGCCGCCGGGTCCTCCTCGTGGACGACGTCATGACCACCGGCGCCACCGGCAACGCCGCCGCCCGCGCGCTCCTGCGCGGCGGGGCGACGTCCGTGGATCTCCTGACCTTCGCCCTCGTCGGCGACATCGCCGGCTGAGCCTGCCTTCAGCGCCCGGCCTGCACCCGCTCCGGGAAGCCCGCCGCCAGGGTGAAGTCGAACGCCTCCGCGATCCCCTCGTACCAGAGCGAGAACGGCGTCGGACGCGCGAGGTGCAGGGCGCCCTCGGTCTCGCGCCCCTCGTGCTGGAGGGCCGCCCCGTGCTTGGCCGCGAGCCGCAGCATGGGCCCGTTTCCCGACAGGCAGCGGACGTGGAGATCCTTGACGCCGCGATGCCGCGCCGCGCGGGCGATCCGGGCGAACAGGGCGGCCCCGATCCCCTTGCGGCGGAAGGTCTGCTCGACCGCGAAGGCCGCCTCAGCGTGCGGCCCCAGGGCGTAGCGGGACGCGCCCGGCCCCATCGGCCGCAGCTCGGCGAGACCGCGCAGCACGCCGCCCACGAAGGCGCCGTACATCACGCCCTCCGCGGTCTGCGCCTGCGCCGCGTAGGCCCGGACTCCGGCCTCGCTGACATTGCCCATGAAGCGGCTCGCCCGGGTCTCCGGATCCAGCCGCAGGAAATAGTCGAGGACCGCCGCGCGGTCCGCCGGCCAGAGACGCCGGATGGTGTGGGTCGGCCCATCGAGGGCTTGTACCGCCATGATGAAGCTCCGGTTCGTGCGCGCTACCGCGCGGGGTGATCCGGACGCTCCTCCCAAGAGACCGCCGGGATGTCGCATCCCCGAATTCATTGTGCAATGCAGCAGAGTGCGGGGCCGGCCGGCCGCGGGCCTGCCATGCGCGGGACCGATGGGAGGCTTCGATGGGACGCCTCGATGGGACGCCTC
>NZ_FOZY01000008.1:259952-283211 GCF_900116245.1 Methylobacterium sp. yr668
CCGCGGCTGTTCGGCCGCGGGCTTGATTCAGGCCGAGCTTGCGCGGCACTGGAACAGGCCCCGGGTCGTTGACCGCCGACGCGGGTGCAGGGGGTGCCGAACCGGTACCGCGATCAGCAGCGAGGAACCGGCGGCGTGAACGACAGATCCGGCAAGCCCATCGCCCCGTCGCCGGCGGCGCTCGCCGGTGCGGTCTCGCCCGGCCCGGTCCACGAGCGCTACGAGGCGCTGGTCGCCACCGGCGCCATCGAGCGCGATCCCGCCCAGGCGCACCTCGTGCGCGCCCTCGACCGGCTGGTCGTCGACCTCCAGCGCCGCAAGCGGGCCAGCAAGACGAGCGCCCTGGGGTGGCTGTTCCGTCGCAAGGACGAGGCCGAGGCGATCAAGGGCCTGTACATCTGGGGCTCGGTCGGGCGCGGGAAGACCATGCTGATGGACCTCTTCCACGAGGCGGCGCCGGAGCCGAAGCGGCGCGTCCATTTCCACGGCTTCCTGGCCGACGCGCACGAGCGGATCCACGCCTACCGTCAGGCGCTGAAGGCCGGCACCGTCAAGGGCGACGACCCGATTGGACCGGTGGCCGACCAGCTGGCCGACGAGGCGACCCTGCTGTGCTTCGACGAGTTCACTGTCACCGACATCGCCGACGCGATGATCCTGGGTCGCCTGTTCAACCATCTGTTCCGGCGTGGCGTCACCGTCGTCGCGACCTCGAACGTCGAGCCCGACCGACTCTACGAGGGCGGCCTCAACCGGGCGCTGTTCCTGCCCTTCGTGGCGAACCTCCAGGAACGCGTGACCGTCGTCCGCCTCGACTCCCGGACGGATTTCCGGCTGGAGAAGCTCGGCGGCGCGGCGGTCTACCATGTCCCCGCCGACGCGGCGGCGCGCGCGGCCCTCGACGCCGCCTTCAAGGCCCTGACCGGCAAGGCTCGCGGCCTCCCGGCGACGGTCACGGTCCACGGCCGGGCCGTGGCGGTTCCCGAGCAGGCGACCGGCGTGGCCCGGTTCGGCTTCGACGATCTCTGTCGCCAGCCCCTCGGCGCCTCCGACTACATGGCACTCGCCCGCGCCTACCACACGGTGATCCTCGACGGGATCCCGGTGATGGGCGAGGCGGAGCGGAACGAGGCCAAGCGCTTCATCACGCTGGTCGACACGCTCTACGACCGGCACGTGAAGCTCGTGGCCTCCGCGGCCGCCGAAGCGCAGGACCTCTACACCGCCCGGACCGGCCGCGAGGCCTTCGAGTTCGACCGGACCGTCTCGCGCCTCATCGAGATGCGGTCGCGGGAATATCTCGGCCAGCCGCACGGCCAGCCCGATTCCGAGGCGTCGGGCGCCACCACCGGGCTGGTGGAGACGTGAGCGCCCCGTCGCGCGCCGGATCGATCTTCGGCCTGCGCCGGCGCAATTGGCGCGGCGCCGGCCCGCTGGGCTGGCTCCTCGGCTCGCCCGTCGCCTTCATCCTGCTGATCGTCGCCCTGGGCAGCGGCACGGCCAATTACGTGACCGGCGAGACCGACCGGGCCGCGACCGCCCGGGCGAACGCGACGATCGCCGGGATCGAGCGCCTGATCTCCGAGGTCAAGGACCTGGAGACAGGGGAGCGCGGCTTCGTGCTGGTCGGCAGCGAGGATTACCTCCGTCCCTACACGACCGCCCTCACCAAGATCGACACGGAGCTGACCGGCCTCGGCGCCGCCGCGCAGGAGTCGGTCCGGGCCGGCGGCCCGTCGCTCGCCGGGCTGATCGCGCAGAAGCGCGACTTCGCCGCCCGGGTGGTGGAGGCGCGGCGGAACCGGGGCTTCGACGCCGCCATCGACCTCGTCCGTACCGGCGAGGGCAAGCAGCTGATGGACGCGATCCGCGCCGAGTCGGCGGCCCGGCAGGCCGCGACCCTGGAGCAGCTCGCGACCATCCAGGCGCGCGAAGCGTGGCGCGGACTCCTTCTGTTCCTCCTCTCCGCGGCGGCGGCCCTCGGAGCGATCGTGCTGCTGGCGCGCCTCGCCCTGGTGCGACGGCAGGAATCCCTGCGGATGTCCCGCCTCCTCGACGGGGTGCTGGCCAACGCACCGGTAGGGCTCGGCTTCCTCGACTGTGACCTGAAGATCCGGCACATGAACCGGGCGCTCGCCACCATGAGCGAGCGCGGCTTCGGGGCCGATCTCGGCGCGCCGATCTGGGCCATGCTCCCGACGCTGCGGGAGGAGCTGGCCCCGAAGCTGGCCGCGGCCCTGACGGAAGGCCTCGTCTCGCCGAACGTGCCGGTGGCGGTGCCGACCCCCTCGGCGCCGGGCGGCGTGCGGCATTTCTCGATGAGCTTCTATCCGCTCCGGGGCGAGGAGAGCGCGGCGGCCGACCAGAGCGTCGAGGGCGTCGGCCTCGTGGTGGTCGACGAGACCATCCGCCACCTCGCGGAGGCCCGGCTGCGCCGGAGCGAGGAGCGCTTCCGCTCGCTGATCGAGGCGAGCGCCGCCATCGTCTGGACCGCCAACCCGGAAGGGAGCCTCCATCGCCGCCAGACGGCCTGGACCCGCTTCACCGGCCAGGACGAGGCCGCCTACGCGGGGCTCGGCTTCCTCGACGCGGTCCACCCGGAGGACCGTGCGCATACCCGCGCCGCGTGGACCCGCGCTGTCACCAGCCTGGAACCCTACGCCACCGAGCACCGGATCCGCGCCGCCTCCGGGACCTACCGGCACATGAGCGTGCGCGCCGTCCCGATCCTCGAACCCGACGGCACCCTGCGGGAGTGGGTCGGGACCCACACGGACATCACCGAGCGCAAGGAGGCCGAGGCCGCGATCGAGGCGGCGCGCGCGGCGGCCGAGGCCGCCAACGCGGCCAAGAGCCAGTTCCTGGCCAATATGAGCCACGAGCTGCGCACCCCGCTCTCGGCGGTGATCGGCTATTCCGAGATGGTGCAGGAGGAGCTGGAGGATATCGGCGAGGCCGATCTCGTCACCGACATGAAGAAGATCGAGACCAACGCCCGCCACCTCCTCGGCCTGATCAACGACGTGCTCGACATCTCGAAGATCGAGGCCGACCGGGTCGAGATCTACGCGGAGGATTTCGAGGTCGCCGCCGTGGTGCAGGAGGTCGCGGTCACGGTCGAGGGTCTCGTCGCCAAGAAGGGCAACACCCTGGCGCTGGAGCTGGAGCCGGGCCTGGGCAGCGCGCATACCGACGTGACCAAGCTGCGGCAGTGCCTGATCAATCTCCTGAGCAACGCCGCGAAGTTCACCGAGGATGGCCGGATCACCCTGGCGGTCGCCCGGGCGGACGGTGCGCTGCGCTTCTGCGTGACCGACACCGGCATCGGCATGACGCGGGAGCAGGTCGGCAAGCTGTTCGAGCGGTTCACCCAGGCCGACGCCTCCACGACGCGCCGGTTCGGCGGCACCGGGCTCGGCCTCGCGATCACCCGGGCCTTCGCCGAGATGCTGGGCGGCTCGATCACCGTGGACAGCCGCGAAGGGCATGGCACCACCTTCACGCTGACGCTGCCGGACCGTTTCGAGGCCGCCGCGGCCGAGGACGCGGACCCGGCCGCATCGGGAGACGGTGACCGCGGGACGATCCTGGTGGTCGACGACGACGCCGCCACCCGCGATCTGCTGGCGCGCTTCCTGGAGCGCGAGGGCTTCTCGGTGACGGTCGCCGAGGACGGGCGGCGCGGGCTCGATCTCGCTCGCAGCCTGCATCCGCGGGCCGTGCTCCTCGACGTCACCATGCCGCAGATGGACGGATGGGCGGTGCTGCGGGCCATCCGGGCCGATCCCGAGATCGGCGCGACGCCGATCGTGATGGTGACGGTCCTGGACGAGCAGAACCTCGCCTTCTCCCTCGGCGCCACCGACTACCTGCAGAAGCCGATCGACTGGGGAAGCCTGCGCCAGATCGTCGACCGCTTCCGCCTCGCCTCGGGTGACGGCGCGATCCTCGTCGTCGAGGACGAGGCCGACGTCCGCGAGCACGTCTGCGCCTATCTCGTGCGCGAGGGCTTCCCGGTCCGCGAGGCCGAGAACGGCCTGCGTGCCCTGGCAGCCCTGGAGACGGAGCGCCCATCCCTCATCCTGCTCGACCTGATGATGCCCGAGATGGACGGATTCGCGTTCCTGCGGGCGCTGCGGGCCCGGCCTGACAGCAGCGACGTGCCGGTGGTGGTGCTCACCGCCAAGGACATCACGGCCGAGGACCGGCGCCGTCTGGCCGGTCAGGCCGACAGGGTGCTCGCCAAGGGCTCGACCGGGCTCAAGGAGCTGGCCCGCGAGCTGCGTGCCCTGGTCCCCGCGACGGAGGACGCGCCCGCCCAGGGACCCGAGCCCGGCTGAGCGCCCGCGGACGACGCGCGGTCCCGGTCCCGGATCGGGGATGGTGCCGCGTCAGAGACCCCGGAACGCCAGTATCAGCGCGCCGACGGCGATGCCCCACAGGGCCAGCGTCGACCAGATCGCGCGGTAGCGTTCGTTGCGGGCGAAGCGCTCCAGCCGGCGGGCATCGCCGGTGCCGGCCTCGTCGAGGCGGACCAGCACGCGCTTCAACCGCATGGCAAGGTCCGGGATGTCGCCGACGACGTCGGAGACGACCTTGAGGGCGTCCAGGCCGCTCTGCGCCCGGCCGACCGGCCCCATGTTGCGGGCGATCCAGGCGCGCACGACCGGCTCGGCCGTGGTCCACATATCGAGGCGCGGGTCGAGGGAGCGGGCGACGCCCTCCACCACCACCATGGTCTTCTGGAGCATCACCAGCTCGGTGCGGGTGCTCATGTCGAACAGGGCCGTGACGTCGAACAGCAGGGTCAGGACCTTGGCCATCGAGATCTCGTCGGCCCGGCGCTGGTGGATCGGCTCGCCGATGGCGCGGATCGCCTGCGCGAAATCCTCCACGGAGTGGTGGGCCGGCACGTAGCCCGCCTCGAAATGGACCTTCGCCACCCGGCGGTAATCCCGCAGGATGAAGCCCAGCAGGATCTCGGCGAGAAACCGGCGCTCGTTCGGGCCGAGGCGGCCCATGATGCCGAAATCGACCGCGACCAGCCGGCCCTCGGCATCGACCAGCAGGTTCCCCTGGTGCATGTCCGCGTGGAAGAAGCCGTCGCGGATCGCGTGCCGCAGGAAGCTCTGGATGACGGTCCGGCCGATTATCTGCGGATCATGCCCCCGGGCGGCGAGCTCCGCGGCGCTGTGCAGGCGGGTCCCCTCGATCCACTCGGCCGACAACACCTCACGGGCGGTCAGCTCCCATTCCGGCCTCGGCACACGGAAGTCCGGATCGTCCTTGGTGTTCTCGGCGAGCTCGGAGGCGGCCGCCGCCTCAAGGCGGAAATCCATCTCCATCAGCACCGAGCGCGCGAGGATCTCCACCACCTCGCGCGGGCGCAGCCGCTCCGCCTGCGGCGACAGGGCGTTCACCACCCGCGCCATGAAGCGCATGACCTCGAGGTCGCGCATGAAGCGCTCGCGGACGCCAGGCCGCATCACCTTCACGGCGAGGGCGCGCTGCGTGCCGTCGGGATCCTGCACGATCGCCTTGTGGACCTGCGCGATCGAGGCGGCGGCGATCGGCTCGCTGAACGACACGAACAGGGCGCTCACGGGCTTGCCGAGGGCGGCCTCGACGGTGCGAAGCGCGACCGCCTGCGGGAAGGGCGGCACCCGGTCCTGCAGTTTCTCCAAGTCGAAGGCCGCGCGCATGCCGACGATGTCGGGCCGCGTCGCCAGGAACTGGCCGAATTTCACGTAGGACGGGCCGAGGCGCGTCATCGCCGCAGAGAGCCGGGCCGCCCCGTCGTCGAGGCCGGGCCGCTCGAGGGAGCGGCCGATCCGCAGGGCGAGGCGCAGGTGCGGGGGCAGCTCAGAGGGGTCGACGAGGGCGAGGGCGCCCTCGCGGGCCAGCACGAAGCCGACCCGCGCGCCGCGAAACAAGTTGACGGCGGCGCTGATCACCGGTGCTGGCTCCCGTCGCGCGCGGCGGCGGTCAAGAGACCTTCCAGCCCGAATGGATCGCCACGATCCCGCCCGTCAGCGCCCGGTCGGTGACGTGCCGGAAGCCCGCGCGCTCGATCATGCCCGCGAAGGCGCCGCGGGTCGGGAACTTCCGGATCGACTCCACGAGGTAGCGGTAGGACTCGGCGTCCCCGGCCACCCGGGCGCCGATGCGCGGGATCACGTTGAACGAGTAGGCGTCGTAGATGCGGTCGAGCAGCGGGATGTCGACGGCCGAGAATTCCAGGCAGAGGAAGCGCCCACCGGGCTTCAACACCCGCCGCGCCTCGGCCAGCGCCGTCTCGATCCGCGGCACGTTCCGGATGCCGAAGGCGATCGTGTAGGCGTCGAAGGACGCGTCCGGCAGCGGCAGCGCCTCGGCGTTGCCGGTCACGAAGGCGATCCGGTCGCCGGCCTCGTCGACCTTGCGCTCCCGCGCCCGCTCGGCGCCGACCCGCAGCATCGACTCGTTGATGTCGAGGACGGTGACTCGGGTGCGCAAACCGCCCGCGGCCAGCACCCGGAAGGCCACGTCGCCGGTGCCGCCGGCGACGTCGAGATGCGCGAAGGCGCGGTTCTGCGGCGGCCGCAGCATCGAGACGAGCTGCGCCTTCCAGGCCCGGTGCAGGCCCGCCGACATCAGGTCGTTCATGATGTCGTAGCGGCGGGCGACCGAGTGGAAGACGCTGTCGACGCGCCCCTGCTTCTCGTCGAGCGCCACGCGCTCGAAGCCGAAATCCGCGCTCGCGCGCTCAGACGCCCCGTCTCCGGCCTTCATGACGCTCCCAATCCTCGATGGGCGCGTCATAGCGAAGGTCGCGCCCGACCGCCATGCGTCGAAACACGCGGCTGGGGACCGACCCCGGTGCTGCGACGCGCCGAAGACGTGTCTCAGCCGACCCGGGTGCGGAGCGCGTCCGCCACCGCGCTGGCCATGGCGCGCGTGCCCATCGGGTTCGTGCCCTCGCCGGCGATGTCGGCGGTGCGCGCGCCGCCCGCGAGGGCGTCGGTGATGGCGCCGTCGAGGGCGTCGGCCGCGTCGCCGAGGCCGAAGGAGTAGCGCAGGCACATGGCGAGCGAGCCGATCATGGCGATCGGGTTGGCCTTGTCCTGGCCGGCGATGTCGGGCGCCGAGCCGTGGACCGGCTCGTAGAGCGCGCGGCGCAGGCCGCTCGCGTCGACCGCGCCGAGGGAAGCCGACGGCAGCATGCCCAGCGAGCCGGTGAGCATGGCGGCAATGTCGGAGAGCACGTCGCCGAACAGGTTGTCGGTCACCAGCACGTCGAACTGCTTGGGCCGGCGCACCAGCTGCATGGCGCAGTTGTCGGCGAGGATGTGCTCGAGCTGCAGGTCGGCGTAGTGCTCGGCGTGCACCTTGGTGACGACCTCCTTCCAGAGAACGCCCGACTTCATCACGTTGTGCTTCTCGGCCGAGGCGACCCTGCCCGAGCGCTTGCCCGCGAGGTCGAAGGCCACGTGGGCGATCCGCTCGATCTCCGCCGTCGTGTAGACCTGGGTGTCGACCGCCCGCTTGGAGCCGTCCTCCAGCGTGGTGATCTCCTTCGGTTCGCCGAAATAGACGCCGCCGGTGAGCTCCCGCACGATCATGATGTCGAGACCCTCGACGAGCTCGCGCTTCAGCGCCGAGGCCTCCGCCAGCGCCGGGTAGCAGATCGCCGGCCGCAGGTTGGCGAAGAGGTCGAGCTCCTTGCGCAGGCGCAGCAGGCCGGCCTCGGGGCGGTTCTCGTAGGCGACACCGGCCCATTTGGGACCGCCGACCGCGCCGAGCAGGATCGCGTCCGCGTCCCTCGCGCGCTGCAGGGTCGCGTCCGCGAGCGGGACGCCGTGCGCGTCGAGGGCGCTGCCGCCGACGAGGTCGGTCTCGGTCTCGAAGGTCGCGAGACCGGTCTCCTTGAGGGTGTCGAGCACCACCTGCATGCCGCCGGCGACCTCCGGGCCGATCCCGTCGCCGGGGAGGAGCAGGAGCTTGTAGCTGGCCATGACGGTCTCGCGGGTTCGGTCTCGACGTGCCGGCGGGCTTTATCGAGGCTGCACCGTCATTGGCAAGCTTCGGCAAAGCGCCGGCCCGCAGGCCGGGACGGATCGGGCACCGCGGTCAGAGGATCACGACCCGGCCGGTGCCGATGTCGTAGAAGCCGCCCACGACCTTCACCCGCTCGGCGGCGACGGCCTCCGCGATGATGGGGCCGGCCTGCTCGAGGCGCCGGACGCTGTGCCGGACATTCTGGGCGATTGCCTCTGCGAGGGGATCCTGCGCACGCGCCTTTTCGGCCAGATCCACCGCCGGGCGAATCGCCTCGATCAGCACGGGGAGATGACCGGGGAGCGACGCGTTGGTCTTCATGACGTCGATCGTCGCCTTCACGGCCCCGCAATCGGAATGGCCGAGGACGAGGATCAGCGGCGCGCCCAGGACCGACACGCCGTATTCGAGGCTGGCGAGACCGTCGGTGGTGACGAAGTTGCCGGCGACGCGGACGACGAACAGATCGCCCGGTCCCTGGTCGAAGATGAAATCCGGGGCGACCCGGGCATCGGCGCAGCCGACGATACACGCGATCGGATACTGCGCCGCGGCCCGCGCGGCGCGACCGGCCGAGAAGTCCCGGTTCGTCGACGTGTTGGCGACGTAGCGGCCGTTGCCGTCGCGCAGCTGCGTGAGGGCCGCCTCGGGCGTGATGGCGGTCGATCGCGCGCCGTCGGGGGCCGCCTCGGCCCGCCGGATCCCGGCGGAAGCCCCCATCACGGTACCGGCCGCGGCCGCGGCCAGCAGGCCGCGCCGGGAGAGAGAGGGTCGATGCAGATCGCACACGGTGGACGGTCCCTTTCGCATCTGACGCCGGCCAGGCCCGGCGGACCGCTCGCTCCGGCAGCGCTGAGACAAGCACTGCGAGTCGTATCCCGGCGCGTTCTTCACCACCGAGTCCAAACTTTGCAGGGAATCCTGGACCGAAGGCCGGGTGCACGGCATTCCTTCGGCCGGATCCGGCTGATTCGGGGCGCGGATGTTGGACGATCATTTCCGGGCGCGGATCGCTCTGCTTCGATCCGAGCGCGATTTCCGCCCGGCGGTCGCCGGTTACTGCCAGGGCATGATCGAACCGGCGCAGATTGTTTGGCCGAGCCACAAGCTGCTCAATCAGATCGGGCGCTACGTGGTCTCGTTCATGCTGATCCACAACGACTACGCGTGGCGGCACCACGGCGGTCCCCGCCCCACCCTGACGGTCCTCCAGGCGATGGTGGGATCGAGCCCGAGGCAGACGGCCGGCTTCGTGTCGGCCCTGAAGGCCGGGCGATTCGTCACCGCGGTGGCGGATCGGGGCGACGGGCGCGTGAAATGCCTGCAGGCGGCGCCGGCCCTGGTAACCGAGATCGCGCGGAGCGGGCGCCTGTTCGTCGCCGCCATGGACGCGGTGACCCGTCGCGACCCAGGCCGCGCCGGGGTGCTCGACGGCCCCGACCGGCTCGGGGAGTTGGTGCGCCTTTCGGCCGCCCACGTGCTGCGGCACGGCACGCTCATCGCGCCGTTCCCGCGCGTGCTCCATTTCGCCGGACGGGACTGCGGCTACCCGCTGCTCACGGCCCTGGTCGGGGCCCACTATGCCGCCACGGTGCCCGGCGCGCCGGCGGCGGTGTCGCTCAGCCTGCGCAGCCTCGCCGAGCGGCTGGACGTGTCGCGGGCGCATGTCGGCAACCTGCTCGGCGAGGCCGAGACCGCGGGATGGATCCGGATCGCCGGCGGCCACCTGACCGCCTTCGACCCGACGCTGCTGGCGGAGTTCGAGGTCTGGGCCGCGGGGCAGATGCTGTTCTACGACGATCTCGCGGCAGCGATCCTCGCGGAGGCGCCGGCCGCGCCCGTCCCGGTCCGCGCCTCCGAACGCGCCGGTCTCGCTTGTGTTCCGGTCGATCCGGGGATACCTACGGGCGGCACCGCGCCGTGAGAACGTCCCGCGCGGGTCGCCGACAGGAGAGACGAGCCTTGGCCAGAGCCGGCTCAGCGATCGAGACCGCCCGCGCCGCCGCTACGGCGCTTCGGTCCCGTGCGCGCCGCTCCGGGCTCCTTCTTCCGCTTCTGCTTACCCGCCCCTGAGGGCCGTCCGGGCGCGCGCCTGGGCCTTCAGGGGAGTTCTTTCATTCGCGAATCCGCCCGCGAGGGCACCACGCCGCGCCGCG
This sequence comes from Methylobacterium sp. yr668, assembly GCF_900116245.1. Lineage (NCBI taxonomy): Bacteria > Pseudomonadati > Pseudomonadota > Alphaproteobacteria > Hyphomicrobiales > Methylobacteriaceae > Methylobacterium > Methylobacterium sp. yr668. The sequence continues at coordinate 270,146 of NZ_FOZY01000008.1, forward strand.
CCATCACGTGCCGGGCGGCCCGCGACAGGGTAATGCCATGACTACGACCAGCACCGCTTCCGCCCGCGACCGGATCCTGATCTTCGACACGACGCTCCGCGACGGCGAGCAGTGCCCCGGCGCCACCATGACCTTCGACGAGAAGCTCGCGGTCGCCGAGTTGCTCGACACGATGGGTGTCGACATCATCGAGGCCGGGTTCCCCATCGCGTCGAACGGCGATTTCGAGGCGGTCTCGGAGATCGCCCGGAGGACCAAGCGCGCGACCATCGCCGGACTCGCCCGCGCGATCCCCGCCGACATCGCCCGGGCCGGCGAGGCCGTGCGCCACGCCAAGCGCGCGCGGATCCACACCTTCGTGTCGACCTCGCCGATTCACCTCGCGCACCAGATGCGCAAGAGCCAGGACGAGGTCGTCGAGATCATCCTGAAGACCGTGGCCCAGGCCCGCGACCTCGTCGAGGACGTGGAATGGTCGGCCATGGACGCGACCCGCACGCCGCTCGACTACCTGTGCCGCTGCGTCGAGGCGGCGATCAAGGCCGGCGCCACGACGATCAACCTCCCCGATACGGTCGGCTACGCCACGCCATCGGAGTACCGCGACATGTTCGCGAACGTCCGCGCGCGCGTGCCGAATGCCGACAGGGCCGTGTTCTCGGTACACTGCCACAACGATCTGGGCCTCGCGATCGCCAATTCCCTGGCGGGCATCGAGGGTGGCGCCCGGCAGGTCGAGTGCACGATCAACGGCATCGGCGAGCGGGCCGGCAACGCGGCGCTCGAGGAGATCGTGATGGCGCTGCGCACCCGCGCCGACGTGCTGCCCTACGAGACCGGCGTCGAGTCGACCATGCTGACCCGCGCCTCGAAGCTCGTGAGCCACGCCACGAACTTCCCTGTGCAGTTCAACAAGGCGATCGTCGGCCGCAACGCCTTCGCGCACGAGAGCGGCATTCACCAGGACGGCATGCTGAAGAACGCCGAGACCTACGAGATCATGACGCCGGCCTCCGTGGGGCTGACCAAGACCTCCCTGGTGATGGGCAAGCACTCCGGCCGCGCGGCGTTCCGCTCCAAGCTGGAGGATCTCGGACTGCACCTGTCGGACAACCAGTTCCAGGACGCCTTCGACCGGTTCAAGGCCTTGGCCGACCGGAAGAAGCACGTCTACGACGAGGATATCGAGGCGCTGGTCGACGAGAACCTCGCCACGGCCCACGACCGCATCCGGCTGGTCTCGCTGTCGGTCATCGCCGGCACCCGCGGACCGCAGCGCGCCACGCTGCGGATCGCCGACGAGACCGGCACCCGGATCGAGGAGGCGGACGGCAACGGGCCGGTCGACGCGGTGTTCAACGCGATCTCGGCGCTGGTCCCGCATCAGGCGCAGCTGGAGCTCTATCAGGTCCATGCCGTGACCGGCGGGACGGACGCGCAGGCGGAGGTCTCGGTGCGCCTGCGGGACGGCGAGCGCAGCGTCACCGCGCGCGGCGCCGATCCGGACACGCTCGTGGCGTCGGCGAAGGCGTATCTGTCGGCGCTGAACAAGCTGTCGGCCCATTCCGTGCGCGTGCATGCACAGCATGCGGCGGCGGAATGAGAAAAAGCGGCGGCCGGGGGTGGACAGGCCCCGGCCGCGTTGGTATCAGCCCGCCACCCCGGACGGACTTGGTGGCCACCGGGCGGTCGCAGAAGCGATCGGGCGCATAGCTCAGTTGGTAGAGCAGCTGACTCTTAATCAGCGGGTCCTAGGTTCGAACCCTAGGGCGCCCACCAAGACTTAGCCTACTTCCTGCTTACCGGAACTCGGTCCCGGTAAGCACATGGTAAGCAGGGCGAGCCGGTAATCAAACGATTTCCCAGCCGCACAAAGCGCTTTGCGGTCATCCATTCTCGACGCGCGTCGACGGCTCGCGCTAGTCTGGCTCAATGAGCGATGGCCACCACCCGATTCGCTGGCACGAAGCCGATCCGATTCAGAAGGCCGTTGATGCGCTCCGCGCACGCGGCCACACGGTGGAGCCCTGGACTGGCGGCCTGCCCTATTGGCTCGTCGACGGCGAGACGCTGACGGACGGCGATCTCCTCGCCCTCGCTGTGCGGGTCAACCTCATGGACTCCACGTCGACCAAGCTGCATTGACGGGCGCAGGCCAGTCCGGCCGCCAAAGCAGGACGTGCTGCCCTACCAGGGCCGCTGGCATCCATTCTGATCACAGACGTAGATCCCCGTATCGGCCTGCATGGTGCAGGGCTTCTTCGGCGGGGCGCGGAGCGCAGCGTCTCGCTCTTTCGTCCACTCTTTAACGAAGCGTTCCGAGCAGGCGGGCGGGAACTTCCTGGGCTCAGCCCAAGCCGGTGCGGTAAGCAGGATCGAGATCGCGAATGTCAGCACGGCGCTAGCCATGGACACAGCTCGGAGTGATGCAGGGGACATCGGCTCGCATAGACGGCCGTAGCCGCCCGCGCTAGGCCGTCGCCATGGCTAAAGAACCATTGACCGTCTCCGAGCTGTTCAAGACGAAGGAGATCACCGACACGGAGATCGACGCGGCCGTTGACGCCGTGCTCGCGGATCTGACGACTGAGGCCTACCCCCTCGCAAAGGGCTGGACCCTCGACCTCGTCGAGACGCTCCGCACGAACACCCGCGCGGCTGAAGCGCTGACCACCGACAAGCCGGCCTGGGAACGGAACATGGTCCGGACCGCGATCCTGCTGGCGCACCCGGTGAAGGGATGAGCGACGACGCCATTGACCATGTAACTTTTTGGCCCCACATTTGAGGAAGAAAAAAGTGACACGGAGCTCTGGCCGATGCCGACCGTCATCCACAAGGAACCCTGGGACCGCGACCGCCGCCTGAGAGAGCTCGGTCTCGACCGCGAGAAGCTGATCGAGGTCGTGAAGGCGATGGTCGCCGCTCGCGCTGGCTGCACCCTGAATGATGCGAAGTCGGCCGCCGGCTTCCTGTCTTGGAATGCTGGCGTGAAGGGCTAGCGCATGCAGTTCCGCGACGGCTGGGAGCGTGAAACGCTCGATGGCATCGAGGTGATCAAGCACCCGGCGCTCCGGCTCCGGGTGAGCGTGATGAACGCGACATCCGATACCGGCCTGACGTACGGATCCCCGCGCAACCGCACGCCGAAAGGGGCTGCTGCCGGGCGCGTCGTTGATCTCAATGGGCAGATGGAGTTGCTCCCGGACCATGACCGGGGCAAGCCGGCGATGGCGCACGACGGATTCTCCATCTGGTATCTGTGCGTTCACGATGATGGCGGAGAAGTTCGGGCGGAGCTCTCTCGCCCCACGGAGTTCGACAGCGATCACTTCGTGGCGTTCAACGAGCGCATCTTCATCCTCGGCCAGGGCGAATGGGACGACGTCCAGTGGACTGGGCCCGATCAGGATGACGGTGAGGAGTTTGAGGTCGACGTTCGTCGCAAGGGTTAAGGATGTTTCACCCGGAAAGACTGTCGCTCGCGCGCCGGCGACGCGGTCTCACGAAGAAGGCCCTCGCCGAGCGGCTCGGAGTCACGCCTCACACAGTGCTTCGCTACGAGCAGAGCAAGGTGGAGCCGCCGCCGCATATGATCGACGCTATCGCTCGAGAGCTGAAGTTTCCGAGCGCGTTTTTCAGCGGGCCGGATTTCGATGAGCCCCAAGCGGCCGCAGCCAGCTTCAGAAGCATGTCCGCTATGTCAGCCCGGGAGCGGGGCGCCGCCCTTGCGGCTGGCGCATTGGCATTCATGTTGTCCGACTGGGTCGAGGATCGATTTGCCCTTCCGGAAGGCGACTTGCTCGATCTCAGCATGGAGACACCAGAAGGCGCGGCCCGGTCACTTCGGGAGAAGTGGGGGCTCGGTGAGCGACCAATCAAAAGCCTGATTAAGCTAATCGAGTCGAAAGGCGTTCGTGTGTTCTCGCTTGCAGAGAACACAAAGACGGTAGATGCCTTTTCTCTGTGGCGCAAAAACAAGCCCTACATTTTCTTAAATACTTTCAAGACATGGGAGCATAGTCGCTTTGATGCGGCTCACGAGCTAGCCCATCTTGTGCTGCATAAACACGGCGGGGCAAACGGGCGTCGCGATGTTGAAGATGAGGCTCAGCGCTTTGCTTCTTCGTTCTTGATGCCCAGCGCCGACGTAGAGGCTCAGCTCCCCCGCATCCACACACTCAATCAAATGGTCCAGTTCAAACAACGCTGGGGCGTTTCTGTGGCGGCCCTCAATTACAGACTTCACAAGCTCAACATCACATCAGATTGGCAATATCGCACATTTTGTATTCAGATCACTGAGAAGGGCTATCGAGAAGACGAGCCGGTCCCGATGCCGAGAGAAAAATCGACGGTCTGGCAGAAGGTCTTTGATGCTCTTTGGCAAGAGCGCGTCACAAAACAGAGCATTGCGGAGGCGCTCAATCTGCCCGTTCAGGAAATTGAGAACCTTGTATTCGGATTAGCAAACATGCTGACCGTCGACGGAAGCGGCGGTGGCGGACAGAAAAGAGCCAATCTTAAGCTGGTGCATGGTGGCCTGTGATGGAAAGCCTAAGCGGCCGCGGATGAAGCATCGCAACCGCGTGTTAGGTCGTACTTCAGATGCTGCTCAAGAGTAGGGGGGAAGATGAAGAGGTTTGCGCTTTTCGTCGGCTGGGATCACATCGCCGGCAAAGGGTGGCTCGATCTCTCGGGTCGCTTCACCAGCAAGAGCGACGCAGAGAAGGCTCTGCGAGAAGGCAGGTTTACATACGGAAAGCCCGATTGGTGGCACATCGTGGACCTTGAGACAGACATGATCGTCGCTGCTTCCGACGCAACCTTGGTCATCTGATCGGAGATGACGGCCATCTCCGGACCCGCCTGGTGACGGGGCCTTCTCGGATGCCGTCCTATGGCGCCTCGCCGCAAGCTGCGGACTCGTCGACGACAGCGGCGCGCGTTAGCCCAGCGCCATGCTGAAAGCCCCATCGCCTCAAGGCGCCAGGCCGCGCCAGGATCTCCGCCCGCGCGCTCTCGAGGCGCTGACGTCCGAGCCGTCGACCGCAAGCGAGATCGCCGAGCGGGCCGGCATCCCAGGCCGGGAGCGCGCGCTGCAGGCGACCCGCGCGCTGGAGCAATTGGAGGCCGAGGGCCTCGCCTTCAGCGTGATCCGCCGGACCCGGACGCGGTGGCGGACAGCCGGCGATGCGTCCCCTCAGGCGTAGGCGACCGGCAACTCGCCGACCTGCGTGGTGTAGCGCGGCGTGCGCATCTCGAACTTCGTGTTCCAGTCGCGCCGGCTCACCACCCCCGCCCGCGCCGGCACCACCGCGCCGCGGCCCCAGCGCGCGTTGCACGCGTCCATCGCCGCCATCAGCGGGCCCGAGCGCTCGCGGTCCAGCGCGCCGATCAGCGCCCGCGGGCTGTGCGACAGCGGCACGAGATCGTTCGTGACGATCCCGGCCTTGCTGTACCGCCACGGCCGCCCGCCCGGCTCGCGCCACGTCTTCGCTACCCCGTGCCGCGCCGCCCTAATCAGCGCCAGCGTATCCGAGCTGTGCTCCGGCAGCTGCACCGTCGTCGAAACCGAGCGCATCGGCGCGTCCCGGTCGTGCTCGCTCGTGTGATAGAAGATCGTGACGTGGTTGGTGCCCAGCCCCTCGCGCCGCAGCTTCTCCCCGAGCCGCGTCGCGTGCGCGGCGACCGCTTCCTCCAGCACCGCCCGCTCGGTAATCCGGCTGGAGAACGAGCGCGTGACGGCGCAGCCTTCCGCCGGGCCGGCACCATCTCCAGCGGCAGGCAGGCCGCGCCGCGCAGCTCGTAGATGATCCGTTCGCCCACCACGGTTAGGCCCTTGCGCACCGGCCGCGGGTCGAGGTCGCGCAGGTCCGCCACGCTCTCGACACCCATCGCCTGGAGCTTGGGCAGTGACGCCCGGCCGATGCCCCAGACCTCGGCGGCGTCGATCCGGCACAGCCAGTGCGCGTAGGCCGCCGGGTCGGTCAGGTCGCACACGCCGCCCAGCACCGGCACGGTCTTGGCGATGTGGTTGGCGAGCTTGGCCAGCGTCCTGGTCGGGCCGATGCCGACGCAGGTCGGGATCCCGGTCCAGGCCCGCACCGTGGCGCGCAGGTCCCGCGCGAGCTCGACCCTTAAGACCGGGGCCACGTCCGACAGGTTCAGGAAGCTCTCGTCGATGGAGTGGATCTCCACCTGCGGGCTGAACTGCCGGTACACCGCGTTGGTCCGCCCCGACATGTCGCCGTAGAGGGTGTAGTTCGACGAGAACACCCGCACGCCCTGCGCCCGACACATCTCGCGGATCTTGAAGTACGGGTCGCCCATCTTGATGCCGAGCGCCTTGGCCTCGCTGGTCCGGGCGATGGCGCAGCCGTCGTTGTTCGAGAGCACGATCACCAGCGCGATCAGCCGCGCCCCTTGGCCACGAACTCCCAGACCGGTTGGCAGGGCTCCTCCCGGATGCAAACGCATCTCCGTGTTCATCAGCTTGGTGTGGCAGCCATACCAAGTGGTCTGTCCATCAAATGCTAACCCTCGCGCCGTTGAAGTGCTGTCCCAAAGGCGTGAGCAGGAGTGACATGGCAGAGCGATACCATTTCCGTCTGAGGGGCCCGGGCGAGGTTATCGAGGACGAGGAGGGTGTATTGGCTAGCTCGATCGAGGTTGCCGTGGCTGAGGCGACGCAGCTGATCGCCGAGATGCACGCGCGGGGCGAATTGGCCGATCCTGACGAGCGATGGTGCGTAGAGATCCACACCGCCGATGGCGTCGTGCTTCGCTCCCTTCAGCTGTACTGAGCGCCGGCCGCGAGGCACGCGAGCTTGCGTAGGATCCGACGGATGTGCTCGCGGAGGATGAGCGTCTCAGGTGTTGGGCTGACATCCGGAGGCGCTACCGAAACCTCCAGGGCCGCCAAGGCTGAGTCGCGCATCAAGGCCCTCGTCTGTTTCAAGAGCTGCATTTAGCAGGTTGTTATCGTGGATCCATCCATCATTTGATGTCGTTTGGCTGCTTAATATCGCGGACCTTTACGTAGATTAGTTATTCGGCCATAGATGCGATCGCGCAATCAAGTATCGTACCTTCTTGGGAAGCCGAGCTAGGAAGCGCGCGACGATCCCGCTCCCCGTGATCAAAGGACGCTTCTTAGCGGCGGAACTCCAGCTGGCCATCGGCAGGCGGAGCCTCACAGCACAACCCGCAGTGATCTGGTCGCGCCATGAGGCAACGGCAGGCGGGAGGTTGGCGGGAGCGGTGCAAGGTGAATTGGGAGCCCCAATACCGGCTACGACCGACAATGTTATGAGACGTGCTCGTCGCTCGGTATGCATCAACGCCGAACGAGCGCCTGAAGCTGAAAGGCTCCCTGAAGTGAGGCCGGCCCCGTTCGCGCTCCGGTCCTCAAGGGCGCTCCTTTCTTGGCCGTCGCGCGTTCCCTCCCGGTGGCGTATGCCGGACGCCAAGCAGGAGGCTTTCATGGCCGATCAAGATCGTGCGCTTATCGACACGCACGGCGAACAGGACATCGTCGCCTTGGCTCAATTAGGGGCGGCCGTGATTCTGGCATGGCCTTTATTGGAGCTCGACATGCAGCGCGATTTGATCGCGACTGCGTCCGTCGTGGATGGAGTGAAAAGAGACCCGCGCTTTGAAGAGGTACTCACTCGGCTTGTTCATTCGAACAATCGAAACAAAAATTGAAGCATGCCTACCACGCCCGCCATGAACTCAGACATCAAACGCCTATGTGCGGCGGCGTTTGATGCCTGCGAGCATCGATCGCTACTTGCAAATCATGAAGATGCCGAAGCCATCGTCCGCGCCGTATTGAAAGAGTTGCGGGAACCCAGTGAAGCGATGCGCGCGGCTGGGCAGGTAGGGCAACGTGCCTTTGATGCGATGCCCGGCGCAGGAAGCGGATACCTGTCGAGCGAGCCCTACACATTCGCCGCTATAATCGACTATGTCCTCGCCAGTCCTGTCTGACCCCAACCTCGGTTCGTGGAGCAGGCGCGGCAGGCGAGGTGCTCGCAGATAGGTAGAGCATGGCCAAGGATAGGAACGTCCCCAACCGGCCAGTGCGCCCATTGCCCGAAAGCCTCAACCGGCTGCTGCTTAGCGACCCCAACCAGCCGATTGAGTGGATCGAGGATCCGCTCATCGGCTACCATAGACCCTCCGTGTACGACCGCGTGCTTTGGTGGCTCAGCGTCGCGGCTTTCGCGGCGGCCGCGTTCATCACCAGTGCAAGCATGACGGTCAGGCTTCTGCGGTGAGCGACCTTGAAGCCGCCGGCATCATCTTCATCGCCGAGAACGGCGAGGGGACCGGGGGTACGGCGTGCTCGGACAGGCGCTCGATCTGGTCGCACCAGGAGGTGACGGCGAGTGGGGGGGGCGGCTGGGCGAGACCGGCTGACGTGAATGCTCTGACACAGCTGACAGCCGACAGCGCTAGGCGGCGCGTTCGGCCACCGCCGAGCATCTGCATCACACGAGCGCACGAAGGAGAATGGCTATCTGAAAAGAGCGACATAGCCGCGTCTTCAGTACCAAATAGGTAGGAGCAATTGAGCACGGCCCGACCGGCTCGCGCCTTAGGGTGATTAGCAATCCCGGAGGAGGCGATGACTCGTCATTTCGCTGCCGTTCTCGCCATCCTGCTCGCCGTCGCGCCGAGCTCAGCGCTTGGACAGCACCTCGGCTTTCCTGCCGCAGACGCCGCATCTCGCATCAATGCGGCGTCCGCCCGGCTTGGTGAGCAAATCGATTGGCGCACGGCAACCTGCGGCGAACCGCAGCTTTCGCCCGGCACATGTACCTGGAAACTGGAACCAGGGCTTTCACTCACGGCTCACGCGTACGACTCGCAACCTGCCGCCACGATCATCATCACCCGTTGGATGTCCGTGGACCTGCGGGACATCAAGGCGCGCCAGAAATTTGACCAGGCGTGTCGAGGGTTGATCGCGGCTTTGCTACCGAACTGGTCTGCCGCTCAGGTCAGTACATTCGCAAGTGGGCTGATTGGTTCGGCCGAAAGAGACCGGTTGGCGAACATCGAAGCAACGGGGTTTGCTCTCTACGTCTATCCGGGGTCCACCACCTGCGAGGCGCAGCGGGCAAATGACTAGGCTTGTGTTGGTGAGGCTCAGGCACAGCAGCATCCGACTGTTCCCGAGCTGTTGACCGCAGAGTTCAAAGCCTCGCAGGCCTGCGGGGGCGCCGACCCGTCGTTGTCCGTAAACAGTGCCGCCTCCGCGCCCGGCTGAGCGGGCGATTGGCGCAGGCCGGCTACAGCTATGGCCGCAAGAGGCAGACCGACAAGAAGCAGGAGTGGCACGCCTGTCAGCCGGACTCGGTCTCTGAGTACAACATCGAGGCGGTTCAGCGGTAAGTATCGCGTGATGTTGCGCGTCGATCAGGCGTCCGCTATCGGAGAGTCAGGTCCATCCTCGCTTGGCGTACCATCGTAACCTTCGAGCCACGCCTTCCGCTCGGGCGAACAGGCTGGATATGGGCATGCATCTTTGGGGCGCCCGACAACGCGGGCGTGAGCCCCTTCAGAAATTACCTTCAGTGTCGGCGACTGGCGCAGATCCATGACCCCTCCTTCAGGCGGAGCCTGTTTGGAATATCCAACCCATTGTGACCCTTCGAAGATCCCTCGCGGCCACCCGCAGTTGGCCACCAGCGTGAGGGCGACCGAGCATTGGATCTACCACGCATCGCGATAAAACTCGTCGATACGCTCAAGGCTCTTTTTGATATCTGTCGAACTACTTCTCGCACCAGTTCCGAGATCCGTCAGCACCACATCATGGTAGCCCTTGCGGATATACTCACGAGCTTCTTCGTAAGCCGACTGCGTCGTGTCATGTCCACTGATTACCGCACCTGTTCCGTTTGCATATGAGACCGTGAAACGTATCAAAATCATGCTCCTGATGAAGCCAAGACAAGAAGCCCGCCGCGGCATTAGGCCGGGCGAGCTGAGATGAATCAATGCTTGAGGTACTAGGAAGACACGCGAGCGGGCGATCTGTTCCGAAGGCCTCAATTCGCCTTCGCCGTCTGCCGCCCGTAGTTCTGAACGATGTCGCGAAATATGGCGCCGCAAGCCCAGGTCGCGACATGCGTGCTGGCAACTATCCTGCCGGGTTGCGCTCTGCTGAGGTGCCGGCACGTTGATGCTTCCAGGCCAAATTGAGCAGTCGACGGGCCGCTGTCAAACTCGTGCTGGCCTGAGCTCGGCAAAAAATCTCAGTGAAGGCGGCGGTCGTAATTTGATCGCCTAGACACCATCTGTATAATTCTGATGATAATGGGGTTTCCGCGATGTCCCGCGTGCCATTCAATATCCGTGCGCAACTAGTGACATCGAGTTCTAGAGAAGGTCTATCACAAGCGAATGCAAAGATTATTCGCGAAGAGACAGAGGCGCGTCGAGTAGATTTCGAAGAGCGAACCATGCTTCTTAGATCATTGCGGTTGGCGCGAGATGTGAACCTCAAGGGGAACATTTTAATTGGCGGAGGAAGGCCATGTGCAGCACCTCGCGCGTCAAAGGGAGGAGCATCATGCTGAGTCCGATTGATGCCTTGCAAAAACTGCGCGACCAGATGGTGATGAACCGAAGAAAACTCGTGGATCAGGAGGAGAGCATTCAAAATGTGCAAGCCGAGATCGAAGCTATAGACCGGGCTATTAAGGACGAGGAGACTATTAGTAAAAGTACTGGGTCCGAAGCCACTTGATCATTGCGGAAGGGCGACCGGAGGCGCAAGCTGCGCCGACTTCGCCATCTGCTGACCATGGATCTGCTCGAACTCACGCAAGAGGTTGCCCGAAGCTGCGAATGAGCTATCCCCTCGAGATGCGTCACGCTCTCACCGTCCTCATTTTACTCTCCGGTCCGGTCTTGGCGGCGGAGCCGATCGTAGGGCGTGCTTCCGTCACGGACGGCGACACGGTGGTGATCCGCAGCACTCGGGTCCGCCTGCACGGCATCGACGCGCCAGAGAGTGCTCAGCTTTGCCAGGACGCTGCCGGCGAGTCCTACCGGTGCGGGCAAGTCGCGGCGCTCGCCCTGGCGGGCCGGATCAGCGAGGCGAATATCTCCTGTGAGCCGCGCGATACCGACCGGTATGGCCGAACCGTTGCGGTGTGCCGGAAAGGCGACGAAGATCTGAACGCCTGGATGGTGAGCCAGGGCTACGCCACGGCCTACCAGCGCTACTCGCGCGACTACGTCGGGGTCGAGACCACCGCGAGGGCGCTGAAGCGCGGCCTTTGGGCCGGCACCTTCGATCCGCCGTCGGACTGGAGGCGCGCCAAGCGCGCCGGCGGCGTGGAGACCCGGCCGGATATGGAGAAGCCCCCGGCCGCTGCTCCGGCGCCCGTACAGACCGCCTGCGCGATCAAGGGCAACATCTCGCGCAAGGGTGACAAGATCTACCATGTGCCCGGGACGCGGGACTACGACCGGACCGTCATCACCAGGGGCTCCGGCGAGCGCATGTTCTGCAGCGAGGACGAGGCGAAGGCTGCTGGTTGGCGATCCGCGCGCGGCTGACCGGGAGCCTTCATCTGGCTCCTTGCCGCTCGGCGCCGACCGCTCTGCTCACGGAGCGGGGGAGCGTCCGATCTCACCAGCGTGTACTGAGCGATTTGGCTGTCGGGCCAGTGTGCTGCTGGAACTCTGGCGCCGGAAGCGGGTACAGTCAGACCATGACCGACCTTCCGATCCGTGCCGACGACGTTATATATGAGGCTCGACGACTGGCGGACGCGTCACGAACGGTCATTGAGGTGACGCGACACAAGGTGGCTTCCACGGAGGCTCAGGCCGTCGAGGAGGCCGAACTCAAAGCGCGCAGCCTCGCTGCAATAGCTGCATCAAAAGCTTTGTTGGCACGGTGAAACGGCCAATCGCGCCAGCAATGAGCCGAGCCGATACGCAAAGCGGCTCGGACGACGTTGACATCACCGGTCAGCCGCCCTGCCGCCGATGTTGCGCTATCGGAGCAGCCACGTCCCCGTGTAGGTCAACGCCGCCAGATAGACGGCGTGGCCCTCTTCATCGGACACCAGCACCGTGATGGCTTGGCGTTCGCCGTCCTTTGGCACTTCGTCAGCCGCGATCGACGGGAGCGCCTCTTTGGCAGTCAGTACCGCGGCCTGAAGATCGGCGCACTCGACGCCGACTTCGTCGCGAGCGATGCGGCCGTCGTGAATGTCGAAAAAGTAGCGAGGCATAGTCTCTCCGCATCAGGATGGCGGGAGCACACAGGGTCTCGCAAGCGCGGGATGCCGGAGCTTAGGACCGCGACACGACAACCATAGGACGGAATTTTCGCTCGCGCGCCATCATAAGTGGTGCGCTCGTGAACCGCCATGCGGGAGCAAGCCCCGTGATGCCGGCAGTGCGGACAAGCTGATCTTCAACGAAAAAGCCCGCGCCGGCGAACCGGGCGGGCTGAGTAGATCAGATGCCCGCCCGCCAAGGATCGAGCACCCTGACAGGAGCCTATCAGGACAGCTGTCAAAGGAAAGCCCGCCGCGGCAGTGGTGGCTGCCGGACGGGCTCCCAGATCCGAGCCTCGGGGGGGGATAACTCTAGACCCGAACGGATCCTACGCCGACCTCTGCCAAAAGAAAGCCCCGCGCGGCGGTGCCGACGGGGCTGAAGAACGCGCACGCAGATTGATCGGCCCCCACGAGGTGGTCCAAGGTCAAAGTTAGTGCAGTGTCGGTCGCTGGACCACGGCGAGCTTGGCCGGTGCAGCCGGCCAAGCGGCTATAGCTGGCACGAACACCTCTGGCGCGGGCGGCCGGTAGCCCAATGCGCCATGCGGCCGAACCGTATTGTAGTGCCGTCGCCAGCCCTCGATCATGATCTGCGCCTCCTTGAGCGTGTAAAAAATCTCGCCATTCAGCAGCTCGTTGCGTATCTGTGCGTTGAAGCTCTCGACATATCCGTTCTCCCACGGCGAGCCAGGGCTGATGTAGGCCGTCCTTACGCCAACGGCCGCAATCCAGGACTGGACCGACTTGGC
>NZ_FOZY01000024.1:0-90256 GCF_900116245.1 Methylobacterium sp. yr668
CGACAGGCTGACGATGTTGCCCGCCACCGCCTCCGCCTGCTCGCGGATCGCGTCCATGGCCTTGGCGGTGTCGGACACCGCGCGCAGCCCCTGGCGCGAGGTCTGGGCGGTGGCCTGGGCGGTGGCGATCACCTCGGTGGCGCGCTTGGAGATCTGCGCCCCCGAATGGGTGATCTCGTCCACCGTGGCGGCCGTCTCCTGCACGGCGGCGAACTGCTGCTCGACCGAGGCCGCCTGCTCCTGCGCCGAGGCGCGGATCTCGGCCGCGGCCGCGTTCAGGTCCGCCGTCGCCGCCCGGTTCGTCCGCGCCAAGTCCGACAGACCCGAGACCATCGTGTTCAGCGTCGTGCTCAGACGGCCGACTTCGCCGCCGGCGCGGACGTCGAGCGTGCTCGACAGGTCGCCCTCGCCGACCCGTCCCACGAAGCCCATCACCGCCACGAGAGGCCTGACGACGAGGCGGTTGATGGCGACCCCGATGCCCAGGCAGATCAGCAGCGTGATCAGCGTTCCGCCCCAGAGGGCGAGGCCCTCGTTGCGCTCGCTCCGCGCGACGCGCTCGGCCAGCGCGGCCCGAACCGCTCCTTCGAGACCCTCGATGGCCGCGAGCTTCTCGCGGAAGGTGTCGAACAGCCGCTTGCCCTGACCGTCCGCCTCGATCTTGATCGCCTCGTCCCGCTTCGCCGGATCGGCCGCGATTCGCACGACGACCTCGCCGACCTCGGTCTGCCAGCTGCGGGCCGCGGCCACCGCGTCGGCCAAGAGGCGCGTCCGCTCGGGATCGTGGCCGATCAGGGTCCTGAGCCTGTCGATCGCCTCGTCCAGTGTCTGGCGCCCCATGCGGTAGGGCTCCAGGCTGCCGTCGCGGCCCGTGATCAGGTAGCCGCGCAGTCCGGTCTCCTGATTGAGCATGGCCGCGCGGAAGCCGTCGAGGGCGCGGATCAGCTGGTTGGACCGGCTCCGGGCATCGGTCGCGTCCCGCAGCTGATCGGCCGTGATCAGGACCGCGCCGCTGGTCAGGACCGACACCAGGGCGATGACACCGATCGCACCGCCCAGGATGCGGTTGAGGCCCAGCGTTTGCGGCATCGTCTGCTTCATCCTACGCGGCCCGGCGGACGGCTCTGGCTGAGCCGCGACCGGGGCGCGCTCGCCTCTTAGCGCCGCCGCCCGGCGGATGCGAGCCGCAGCGCCGGGTGCCGGTGCGATATTTACGAGTTGTAAACCGACGAGCGACTTGTACTTGTGCAAGCGAGCGATTGTGTATGCATCTAAATAGCGAGACCCGCAGTTTTCGATCGTAAAGGTTTCTCAGAGGGCGTTTGCGTCGCGCGAGATGTTGATTTCTTTCCTGATCGATACCGATCGCAAAGCGGATCCACTCGACGCGAACCTTCGCGCGCGAGCCCGCGTCGAGCAGCTCGACGTCGCGCTCCGCCTGGTTCCCTTCACGATTCTTGTGAGCCTCAGCGTCGTACAGGTCATCGTCTACCTGTTCTGGCAACCGGGCAACCGGGTCTACCTCGCCGGGCTCGAGGCGCTCGTCCTGCCCCTGGCGGTGGTCTCGCTTCAGCAGTGCTGGCGCTGGCGCTCCCGTCCGAAACCGCTCGAAGTGCCGTCCTCGTTCGTCCAGGGCGTGGTGCTGGCCGCCCAGGCCTACGGCCTCCTGCTCGCCTCCATCCCGGTCATGCTCTTCGCCGGGGCCGACGCGCACGGGCGGCTCCTGATCGCCTCCAGCATCGCGGGCCTGATCGCGACCGGCATGAGCGCGGCGGTGCTGCCCCGCGTCGCCATCGGCTATTCCGGCCTGATCATACTCGGCTCGTTCATCGCCCTCGCGACGACCGGGGAGCCCTTCTACATCTACGTCGCGGTCCTGCTGTTCTTCTACGCGATCTTCATCTGCTTCACGATCGTGCATCTCAGCCGGCTGTTGACGATGCGGGTCATCGCGCAGATCGAGCTGGAACGGCAGCAGGAATTCACCCACCTCCTGCTCAACGAGTTCGAGGAGAGCGCCAGCGACTGGCTCTGGGAAACGGATGCCGACCTGCGCCTCCAGCACGTCTCGCCGCGCCTGATCGAGGTTGCCGGCTCCTCCGAGCGCCAGCTGATGGGCCTGCCCCTGGAGCGGCTGCTGCTGCCGCCGGTGGCGCCGCCCAGGAGTCACTCGAGCACCACCCTGTGGGGCTGCATCGCCGAGCGGCGCGCCTTCCGGAACCTGCACCTGCAGCTCGACATCGCCGGCGAGCGGCGGACGTGGTGCCTCAGCGGCAAGCCGACCTTCAACCGGGCCGGTGCCTTCTCGGGCTATCGCGGCGTCGGCTCCGACGTGACCGAGAAGCGGCGCTCCGAGGAGCGGCTGTCGTATCTCGCCCTGCACGACTCCCTGACCGATCTGCCCAACCGGGTCCTGTTCCATCAGCTCCAGGAAACGGCGCGGGAACGGCTCGCGCAGGGGGACCGGTTCGCCGTGCTCGCCCTCGACCTCGACGAGTTCAAGAGCGTCAACGACACCTTCGGCCACGCGGCCGGCGACAGGCTCCTGAAATCGGTCGCCGAGCGGCTGCGGAGCTTCGAGGCGTCCGACGTCCAGCTCGCCCGTCTGGCGGGCGACGAGTTCGCGGTTCTCGCGACCGGACGGAGCGCCCGGGACCTGCACGGCATCGAGTCGCTCGCGAACGGCATCGTCGAGGCGCTCGCGTCGCCGTTCACCATCGACGGCATCCGGCTGTCCGTCAGCGTCAGCATCGGGATCGCGATCGCCCCACAGGACGGGTGCCAGGAGATCATGCGGCGGGCCGACCTCGCCCTCTACCGCATGAAGAGCGAGGGCCGGAACGGCTACCGCTTCTACGAAGCGGAGATGGACGAGCGGATCGAGGCGCGGCGCGCCCTGACGGCCGACCTGCGGGGCGCCCTCGATCGGGACGAGTTCGTCCTCTACTTCCAGCCGATCGTGGCGGCCAAGGAGTGCCGCGTGCGCGGCTTCGAGGCGCTGATCCGGTGGAAGCATCCGGTGCGCGGCTTCGTCTCGCCCGGCGAGTTCATCCCGCTCGCCGAGGAGACCGGGGTGATCATACCGCTGGGCGAGTGGATCCTCCGCGAGGCCTGTCGGATCGCGGCGGGCTGGCCGGGGGATGTCCGCATCGCCGTCAACCTGTCCCCGCGGCAGTTCCGGCACTCGGACCTGACGCAACTCGTCCGTTCCGCGCTGCGCACGAGCGGGCTCGCCGCGCCGCGCCTGGAGCTCGAGGTGACCGAATCGGTGTTCTTGGAGGCCACGCCGGCGATCAACGCCACGCTCGCCAAGCTCCGCGAGATGGGCGTGCGGCTGTCCCTCGACGATTTCGGAACCGGCTACTCGAGCTTGAGCTACCTGCGCCGGATCGCCTTCGACAAGATCAAGATCGACCAGAGCTTCGTCCGCGACCTGCCGCAGGAGCGGAGCGCTGCGGCGATCGTGAACGCGATCATCGACATGGCGACGAGCCTCGACATGACGATCACCGCGGAGGGCGTCGAGACGGATGCCCAGCGCGCCTGCCTGCTGGAGCAGGGGTGTCACGAGTTCCAGGGCTACCTGTTCAGCAAGCCGCTGCCGGCCGAGCAGGCCGCCGCGCTGGCGCGCAGCCGTCAACTGCTCCCGGCGGCGGTTCAGGCGGCGTGAGGCGCGGTCAGACGCCGAGCGGCGCGACGCCGGTCGTGCCGCTTGCGCCCGCGACGGCGTGCGGGGACGTCTTCGGCCAGTAGGGCAGGAAGCCCTCGATGATCGCCCGCGGAATATCGAGCGGGCGATAGTGGACGGTGTCCACGAACATCAGCGACTGCTCGCCCCGGCCGAGGAGGCCGTTCACCTCGCTGTGGATCTCGTGCGCCAGGGTCACGAACTTCCTGTTGTGGCTCGCGATCGAGATACGGACGGTGACCGGCTCGAACTCCATCGCCTCCCGGCGGAAGTCGTGCTGGAAGGACTTTGTCAGAATGTAGAAGTCCGTCGATTTCAGGTCGAAATCCGGCATGCAGATGTTGAAGAAAAGCTCGCGGGCCTTGCCCACCCAGCGCACGTAATTGGCGAAGTAGACGTTCCCGACCGAGTTGGTGTCGTCATAGGTTGGGATGAGGCGCAGGACGAACCAGTGCCCGTCGAACCCGTGCGATGCGACGGCGTCGGTCTGGTCCACCGCCACGGGCACCGGCGCCGCCCGCGGCGCCCGCTCCGCCGCCGGAATCAGCTCCGCGACCGGCGGCGGCGCGCGCCAGCCGAGGACCTCGGCGATCATCGGGAGTGCGCCGATCAGGCCGATCAGCGGCGCGATGGCCAGCAGCGCCCAGCTCGGGGCCAGATAGCCTGTCACGAAGATCAGGCACGCCGTCGCCCCGATCATGGAGGTGAGAACCGGGTCGTAGCGGCGGGTCGCGCCGAGCGTCTCGCACACGAGACACGCCGCCGCCCCGACGAGGAGCGTGGCGAAGGGCATCATCAGGTAGAGGAGCGAGAGGTTCGCCCAGATCGCCGCCGCCGCTGTGGCGAGCGCGGCACCGAGGATCCAGACCGGCGACGCCACGAGGCCGGCCGGCACGAAGGCGAGGAGTGGGGAATTGCTGCGAGCCGTGACCGAGATCCCGAGCCAGCGCGTGGCGCTGTAGAAGCTGTCGATCGTGGTCGCGGCGGCGATCGCCGTCCAGATCACGAAGGCCACCGCGACGCCGGTCGCGGGTTCGCGCCCGATCGCCTGCGCCACGGCCGCGTAGGCTCCCGACAGGCCGTCGGACGAGACGACCGGCATGCCGAGCCCCGCCCGCGCGGCGATGAGCGCGTTGATCGTCAGGAGACCGAGGAAGAGGAGCGCGCCGGTCACGTAGGCCGCGCGCACCGACCCGCCCGAGCGCCGGATCTCGACCGCCCGCTGCCACTGCTGGATGTCCATCCAGGGGCCGAGCAGGAAGCCGACCAGCGAGGGGACGACGAGCCCGTAGAAGCGCTCGTCGAAGGCCTGCAGCGGGACGTCCCAGCCGTCCCGCTGCGCGGACAGACCGCCGAGCAGGATCACGCTCGCGGCGAGCCCGACCGCCAGCGCCCCGCAATGAACGATGCGGATCCCGCGCAGCGGGACGGCATGGCCGAGCGAGCAGGCGACGAGGACCAATGCGATCACGCCCACGGCGGCGTCGTGGCCGAACAGGGGAAGCCACGCGTAGGCCGCGAAGCCGAAGATCGTGATCGCGACGGCGAAGAACTGGGCCCCCATGAACAGGAGCGCGTAGGGGCCCTGCACGGCGGCCACGATCGCGTCGAGATTCCGACGGGGCGCGCCGAGCATCCAGCCGAACAGGCCGAGACCGGTCGCGTTCGGCAAGGCGAAGGCAAGGAACCCGAGCCAGCCGTATGTCAGCGTGACATGGATCGCGTAGAAAAACCCGAGCCCCCAGAACCACGACAAAGCAATCGTGGGTGCCCAGGCCGCGGAGCGGATGAACTGGGAAGGCATTGTGGCTTCAAGCGCTCCGGACCTTAAGCTGCAATAGCGTATCAGATTCGTTTCGGGAATATGGCGAACCCAAAAGAAGGCGGATACAAGAAATTCAGTGAGGGAAAAGCATCGGGCTGCTCCGCCACGGCCGGCGATCCGAGGGGGGCGCGTGTCCTATAGGCACCCGCCACGGCGCCGAGGCCCGGGTGATCCGCCTAGTCGGCGAGCGTCTTCCGACCGTCGCGGACCAGATCGACGAAGTTGCAGACCAGGGCGGCTTTCGCGGGCGACCACAGCGCGAAGACGTCGGCGCGGATGCGGTGTCCCTCGAGCGGCCTGTAGACCACGTCGGCATGCGCCAGCCGGGCGACGTATTCCGGGATGATGGCGATGCCCAGGCCGGATGCGACGAGGCTCGTCAATGAGGCCGCCTCGACGGCCTGATGGGTGATGGTGGGGACGAACCCGGACTCGACGCAGCAATCCCAGAGATACTTGGCGAACAGCGAATCGGACATCCGGAGGAACACGAACCGCTCGTCGCGCAGGTCGGCGAGCCGGAGGCTGCCCCGCGCGAGACGGTGCCCCCTGGGAAGGACGACCTGCACGGTCTCGCTCCACGCGCGGACCCGGACCAGATCGGCATCCTGCGGCGGGGCTCGCAGGAAGCTGACGTCGGTCTGCCCCGCCTTCAGCATCGCGATCTGGCGATCCGGCGACATCTCGTGGATTCGGAGATCCACCGCGGGATAGACCTGCGCGAAATCCCGGATCGCGTGCCCGAGCGGCCCCGCGAGCATCGAGCCCGTCAGGCCGACATTGATGATGCCGGCGGTGCCCCCGCCGATCGCCCGGGCGCGCTCGACGGCCTCGGCGGCCCGCTCCAGGAGCCCGATCGCCTGAACGTGAAAGTCATGACCTGCCCGCGTCAGCGCCACGCGCCGGGTCGTCCGCTCGAAGAGAGCCGTCCCGATCTCCGCCTCCAGATCGCGGATCTGCTGGCTGAGCGGCGGCTGCGCGACACCGAGGCTCTCCGCGGCGGCGGTGAAGCTCAGGTGCTTCGCCACAGCGACGAAGTAGCGGAGATGGCGCAGTTCCATGGGCGGATTAAAACTCTGAGCGTTTCAAACTAAATGAAATAGATATTTGACGTCTAGATCGTTCGGCACGATTTTGCCGCCGGGAAGGCCGAGCAGGCATCGCTTTGCACAATGCCGCCGCGCCGCGCGGTCGGGCTCGACCGGACCCGCCCATGAGAGGCGGGACGATCGCGGTCGGATCGGGGCGAGCCTTCCGAGGGAGATCGCGATGAAGCGCTTGTACGGGTCGCTGTTCGGGCAGGTTGTGGCCGCCCTGATGATCGGCATCCTCGTCGGCCGGCTCTGGCCCGACTTCGCCGTCACCCTCAAGCCGCTGGGCGACGTCTTCATCAAGCTCATCAAGATGGTGGTCGCGCCGCTGGTCTTCGGCGTCGTCGTGCACGGCATCGTCGGCGCGGGCGACCTCCGGAAGGTCGGTCGCGTCGGGCTCAAGTCCCTGATCTACTTCGAGGTGGTGACGACCATCGCGCTCGCGCTGGGGCTCGTCCTCGCCTACGTCTTCGCGCCCGGTCACGGCATGAACGTCGATGTGGCGACCCTCGATGCCAAGTCGCTCACCAGCTACACCGACCGGGTCGGGCAGGTGACGGGCACCGTCGACTTCCTGATGAAGATCGTGCCGACGACCTTCATCGACGCCTTCGCCAAGGGCGACATCCTCCAGGTCCTGCTCCTCGCGATCCTGTTCGGGGCCGGCCTCTCGCTCCTCGGCGAGCGCGGCAAGCCCCTGGCCGACAGCCTGGAGCGCATCACCGAGGTCCTGTTCCGGATCATCGGCTTCATCGTGCGGCTGGCGCCGCTCGGCGTGCTGGGCGCGGTCGCCTTCACGGTCGGGAAGTACGGCGTCGGATCCCTGAAGCAGCTCAGCATGCTGGTGATGCTCTTCTACGCCGGCGTCGCGCTGTTCGTGGTCGTGGTGCTCGGCAGCATCATGCGGCTCGCGGGGTTCAGCCTCTTCAAGCTGCTCGCCTACCTGCGCGAAGAGTTGACCGTCGTCGCCGGCACCGCCTCGTCGGACTGCGTGCTGCCGCAGGTCATGCGCAAGCTGGAGCGGCTCGGCATCAAGGAATCCACCGTCGGCCTCGTGATCCCGACCGGCTACTCCTTCAACCTCGACGCCTTCTCGCTCTACCTGACGCTCGCCACCGTGTTCATCGCCCAGGCGACCAACACGGACCTGTCCTTCGGCCACCTGATGCTGATCCTCGGCATCGCGCTCCTGACCTCCAAGGGCGCCCACGGCGTGCCCGGCTCGGCGATCGTCGTCCTCGCCGCCACGCTGTCGGCGGTGCCGGAGATCCCGGTGATCGGGCTGGTCCTCGTCCTGTCGGTCGACTGGTTCGTCGGCATCGCCCGCGCCCTCGGGAACCTGATCGGCAATTGCGTGGCGACCGTCGTCATCGCCGCCTGGGAGGGCGACATCGACCGGGCGCGGGCCAACCGCGTCCTGAACGGCGAGGACACCACCGACACGGCGGAGATCCTCGAGGCACCCGTCGCCGAGCCGCGCACCGCGTGACCAGATCCCCGACAGACGTTTACAGCTTGAAATCGAATTCCGGAGACCGACCATGAGCGCTGGAGCCTACAACCCTCCGTGCGGTGGCCTACCCGGCCAGACGCGGCTGATGACCGGCCGCGCGGTGTTCACCGAGGCCTACGCGGTCATCCCCCACGGCGTGATGAGCGACATCGTCACCAGCCTCCTTCCGGGCTGGGACAGGACCCAGGCCTGGATCGTGGCCCGGCCGCTCTCGGGCTTCGCCGAGACCTTCGCCCAGTACCTCATGGAGGTCGCCCCCGGCGGCGGCAGCCAGGCCCCCGAGCCGGAGCCGCAGGCCCAGGGCGTCCTGTTCGTGGTCGCCGGCACGGCCAGCCTCACCCTGGAGGGCGCGCGCCACGCCCTGCGGCCGGGCAGCTACGCCTACCTCGCCCCCGGGGCGGCCTGGGCCCTGCGCAACGACGGCGACGCGCCCGTGCGGTTCCACTGGATCCGCAAGGCCTACCAGCCCGCCGCCGGCCTCGACGCGCCGACGTCCTTCGTCACCCACGAATCGGCGGTCGAGCCGGCCGGCATGGTCGGCACCGACGGCGCCTGGGCGACGACCCGCTTCGTCGCCTCCGACGACCTGCGCCACGACATGCACGTCAACATCGTCAGCATGCGCCCGGGCGCCTCGATCCCGTTCGAGGAGACCCACGTCATGGAGCACGGACTGTTCGTGCTGGAGGGCAAGGCGGTCTACCGGCTCAACCGCGACTGGGTCGAGGTCGAGGCGGGCGACTTCATGTGGCTGCGCGCCTTCTGCCCCCAGGCCTGCTACGCGGGCGGGCCGGGCCCGTTCCGGTACCTGCTGTACAAGGACGTCAACCGCCACCCGGCGCTGGCGCCGCGCGGGCTCGGCCGGTGAGCGCGGGCGCCCGCACTGTCGTCGCCCGGCCGCTGACGGCCGAGGCGTTCGCGCCGTTCGGCACGGTGATCGACGCCGCCGCGGTGGCGCCGCGGCCGATGAACGGCGGGATGGCGCGGCGCTTCCACGATCTGGCGGCGGTCGAGGTCGTGGGCGAGGGGTCGCGGGTGGTGATCGGTCTGGTCGAGGCGCAGCCCTACCCGGTGCCGCTGCGGCTCGGCCTGGTCGAGCGGCACCCGCTGGGCGCGCAGGCGTTCCTGCCGCTGAGCGCGGCGCCGTTCCTGGTGGTGGTCTGCCCGGACGCGGAGGGCCGTCCCGGCCCGCCCCAGGCCTTCGTGACGGCGCCGGGGCAGGGGGTCTGCTACGCGCGCAACACGTGGCACGGGGTGCTGACGCCCTACGGCCAGCCGCAGGACTTCGTCGTGGTCGACCGCGGCGGCCCGGGCGTGAACCTCGAGGAACACACCTTCGAGGAACCCTGGACGGTGCATCTGCCCGGCCGGGACTGAGGCCGAGCGCGCCATCCGCGCCGTCGCCGCGTCGCCACGGTCTCGCGCGGCCGGGGCCGCCTCCGGCCGCCCCGTATCAGCGGCGGCCGGATGCAATCATTCCCGGGGACGCGGCCGCGAAAGTCCGTTGACTGGCACCGGTCAGCGGCTATCGAGGCCGCAATCAGGAGTCCGCACCAACGCGGACCCGAGGAAACGCCGGGCCCCGCGCCCGCACCGGAAAGGCCGCCATGTCCCCGTACCGCACGCCCCTGTCCCGCCGCCGATTCCTGGCGACCGGCTCGACGGCCCTCATCGCCGGTACCGTGGCGGTACCGCACGTGGCGCGGGCGCAGAAGGCAGAATTCACGTACAAGTACGCCAACAACCTGCCCGACACGCATCCGATGAACATCCGCGCCCGCGAGATGGCGGAGGCGCTGCGTACGGAGACCGGCGGCCGGTTCGACCTCAAGATCTTCCCGACGAGCCAGCTCGGCTCCGACACCGACACGCTCAGCCAGCTGCGATCGGGCAGCGTCGAGTTCTTCACGATGTCGCCGCTGATCCTCTCGACGCTGGTGCCGAACGCGTCGATCAACGGTATCGGCTACGCCTTCCCGAGCTACGACGCCGTCTGGCCGGCCATGGACGGCGAGCTCGGCGCCTGGGTCCGCCAGCAGATCGCCAAGGCCGGCCTCGTCGCCATGGAGAAGATCTGGGACAACGGCTACCGCCAGACCACCTCGTCGACCAAGCCGATCGCCACGCCCGACGACTTCAAGGGCTTCCGGATCCGCGTCCCGGTCTCGCCGCTCTGGACCTCGATGTTCAAGGCCTTCGACGCGGCTCCCGCGTCGATCAACCTGAACGAGACCTACTCGGCCCTGCAGACCAAGATCGTCGAGGGCCAGGAGAACCCGCTGGCGGTGATCTCCACGACGAAGTTCTACGAGGTGCAGAAATACTGCTCGCTCACCAACCACATGTGGGACGGGTACTGGTTCCTGGCGAACCGCCGCGCCTGGGAGCGCCTGCCGGCGGACCTGCGCGAGACGGTGGCCCGCCACATCAACGCCGCCGGGATGAAGGAGCGGGCGGACGTCGCCCAGCTCAACGCAAACCTGCAGGCAGACCTGTCGAAGAACGGGATGGTCTTCAACAAGCCCGACCCGGAGCCCTTCCGCGACAAGCTGCGCAAGGCCGGTTTCTACGCCGAGTGGAAGAGCCGGTACGGCGACGAGGGCTGGTCGCTGCTCGAGAAGGCCTGCGGGAAGCTCACCTGATGAGCGCCGCGGGGGCGCCGCGCGGCGGGGTCGCGCCGTGCTCCCGGCGGGTGATGAATCTCGCCCATTTCCTGCGCCGCGCCGCGCGCCGGTTTCCGGACGCGGTGGGGCTCGCCTGGGGCGAGCGGCGCTGGACCTGGGCCGAGCTCGACGCCCGGGTCGACGCGATGGCGGCGGCGCTCGCCGCCCGTGGCGTGACCAAGGGTGATCGCGTCCTGGTCCAGGCGCGCAACAGCAACCAGCTGTTCGAGTCGATGTTCGTCTGCTTCCGGCTCGGGGCCGTCTGGGTGCCGGCCAATTTCCGGCAGACGCCTGCGGAGATCGCCTATCTTGCCCGTGCCAGCGGCGCCTCGACGCTGATCTGCGGCGCGGGTTTCCCGGAGCACGCCGCCGCGGTGCGCGAGGCCTGCCCGGATCTGGACCGCGTCGTGGCGATCGGCGACGCGGCCTTCGGGGCCGGCTACGACGCGCTCGTCGCCGACCATCTGAGCGCGGCCGCGCCCGTCGCCGATGTCGAGCACGACGATCCGTGCTGGTTCTTTTTCACCTCCGGCACCACGGGCCGCCCCAAGGCGGCGGTCCTGACCCACGGCCAGATGGCCTTCGTCATCACCAATCATCTCTGCGACCTGATGCCGGGCACGACGGAGGCCGACGCGTCCCTGGTCGTGGCGCCCCTCTCGCACGGCGCCGGCATCCACCAGCTCGCGCAGGTCGCGGCCGGCACCAAGACGGTGCTGACCGCCGGCGAGCGGCTCGATCCCGAGGAGGTCTGGGCTCTCATCGAGGCGTGGCGCGTCACGAACCTCTTCACCGTGCCGACCATCGTCAAGCTGCTGACTGAGCACCCCGCGGTGTCGACGCACGATCATTCCAGCCTGCGCCACGTCATCTACGCCGGGGCGCCGATGTACCGGGCGGACCAGCAGCACGCGCTGCGGGTGCTCGGGCCGGTGCTGGTGCAATACTTCGGCCTCGGCGAGGTGACGGGCAACATCACGGTGCTGCCGCCCCGCCTGCACGCGGCCGAGGACGGGCCGGACGTCAAGGTCGGCACCTGCGGATTCGAGCGCACCGGCATGCAGGTCCAGATCCAGGACATGCAGGGTCGCGAGTGCCCACCGGGCGTCACCGGCGAGATCTGCGTCTGCGGCCCGGCCGTGTTCGCGGGCTACTACGACAATCCGGAGGCCAACGCGGCGGCGTTCCGCGACGGCTGGTTCCGGACCGGCGATCTCGGCCATCTCGATTCCGAGGGCTTCCTGTTCATCACCGGCCGCGCCTCGGACATGTACATCTCCGGCGGCTCCAACGTGTATCCGCGCGAGATCGAGGAGAAGCTCCTCACGCATCCGGCGATCACCGAGGCCGCGATCCTCGGCGTCCCGGATCCCGGCTGGGGCGAGGTCGGCGTCGCGGTCTGCGTCGCGCGTCCCGGGGCCGCGGTGCAGGAGGGAGAGCTGATCGAGTGGCTGTCCGCGACCGTCGCCCGCTACAAGCTGCCTCGACGCGTGTTCTTCTGGGAGGCCCTGCCGAAATCCGGCTACGGCAAGGTGACGAAGCGCGCGATCCGCGAGGGACTTGAGGCGCGGGGCGACCTGCCCCTCGACGGGCAGGCGAGGCCGCAGGCCCGATAGGGCTGTCGCGATCCCATCCGGTTGATGCGGCATCCCGTCTTTGCGAGCAGAGCGAAGCAATCCAGTCAGCGCCACGATCTCAGTGGACGCGCCGCCCTGGATCGCTTCAATTCGCTCTCGAGGACGGCAGCGGCGGAATCGGCCTCCATAAGCGGGATGCAGTACAGGGAGCCGCGTCGACCTAAGGGGGTCCGACCGGTGGCAGACATTCCGATCGGAAAGTCGGGCCGGTCCACGCCCCTGCGCGTACATCATGATCTCGCTGCATGACAGCTCCGAGATGCAGACCCTGACATGTTCCCGGAGCTGCGCGCAGATTGCAGTGCAGCACGCCGGGCCCCCGCCCGGCCACGACCGGGATCTCGGCACGATGACCACCCTCGCGAATCTCGTCAGCCGGCTCGAGGGTGCAGTGCGGCGCGCCGCGGCCGAACGCTACGCCGAGCAGCGCGAGCGGATCGCGCGGACCGGCGGCGCGGGCATGATCTGATCGCGCGCGGCGCGTCCCCGCGGTGGAGATCGTCAGAGGAAGCCGATCGAGAACCAGGGGACGAGGATGATGGCGAGCAGCCCGATCAGCAGGGCCACGATGTAGCCGACGATCGGGCGCATCCCGGCATCGGGATGGATCCGGCTGATGGCGCAGGCGGCGTAATAGCCGACGCCGAAGGGCGGGGCGAACAGGCCGATGCCCATCGCGAGGATGACCACCATCGAATAGTGCACCTCGTGCACGCCCACCGCCCGGGCGATCGGGAACAGCAACGGCCCGAACAGCACGATCGCCGGTATGCCTTCCAGCACCGAGCCCAGGATGATGAAGGCGAAGGCCGAGACGAACAGGAACCCGAGCGCGCCGCCCGGAAGGCCCTTCATCACCACGGCCAGCGTCTCCGAGAAGCCCGACTGGGTGAGCGCCCAGGCCATCCCGGTGGCCGCGCCGATGATCAGCAGGATCGCGCCGGACAGGGCGGCGGTGGTCACCAGCATCGGGTAGAGCCGCCGCCACTCGAACTGGCGGTAGATCAGCAGGCCGGCCAGCGCCGCGTAGACGATGCCGATGGTCGAGACCTCGGTGGCGGTGGCGATTCCCTCGACCACGGCGAAGCGGATCACGAACGGCAGCGCCAGCGCCGGGATCGCCACCAGGAAGGCGCGGCCGATGGCGCGGCCGGACGGCCGGGCGACGTGGCTCAGGTCCTCGCGGCGGTAGCGCCACCAGACCAGCGCGCACAGCGTCGCGGCGAGCACGAGGCCCGGCATCAGGCCGCCGGTGAACAGCGCGGTGATCGACACGCCGGTGACCGAGCCGATGGTGATCAGCACGATCGAGGGCGGGATCGTCTCGGTCTGCGCGCCGGTGGTGGCGAGCAGGGCGACCAGATCGCCCTCCCTGGCGCCGCGGGCCTTCATCTCGGGAAACAGCACGGGCGCCACGGCGGCCATGTCGGCGGCCTTGGAGCCGGAGATGCCCGAGACGAGGTACATGGCCCCGACCAGCACGTAATGCAGGCCGCCGCGGACGTGACCGAGCAGCGAGGCCAGGAAGCCGACCATGGCTTTCGCCATGCCGGTCATCTCGATCAGCAGGCCGAGGAACACGAACAGCGGCACGGCGAGGAGGATGAGGTGGCTCATGCCCTCGTCCATGCGGCCGACCACCACCATGGACGGCGCGTCGGTGGTCAGCGTGATGTAGGCGAAGGTCGACAGGCCGAACGCGAAGGCGATCGGCACGCCGGAGAAGACCAGCGCGCCGACGCCGACGACGAAGAACAGCAGCAGGTTGAGGTTCCCGAGGTTGGCGAGCCACGGCTGCAGCGCCAGGAGCGCGGCGGCAACACCGCCCCCCAGGATCAGCGCCCCCACGGTCAGTTTCCAGTCGGCGGTCTCCAGGAGTCGGATCAGCGCCACGATCAGCATGAGGCCGAGGCCGATCGGCAGGGCGGCGGCGCGCCACGCGTTGTTCAGCTCCAGCGCCGGCGTCTGCACGAAGGTCTCCTCGCTGGCGAACTCGAAGGCCGGCTCCAGCAGCAGGGCGACGAAGATCAGGCCGGCGACCAGGGCGACCGTCTCCAGGAAGGCGCGCAGGCGCGGGCCGCTCATGGCCACGAAAGCGGTCATGCGCATGTGCTCGGCGCGCCGGAAGGCGACCACGGCGCCGAGCATGGCGAGCCACAGGAACAGGATCGAGGCGAGCTCGTCCGACCAGATGATGGGATCGCGGAACACGTAGCGGCTGACGACACCGCTGAGCAGCACCGCGATCTCGGCGAGGACGAGCAGTGCCGCCGGGATCTCCACGAGATGGCCGAGCCAGGCATCCACCCGGCGCAGCCAGCCCCGGGCGCGCAGCGGCGGTCCCGAAAATTCAATCCCCGCCGTCGACTCGACGGCCGCAACATCGATCTGCATGGCGCCCCTCCGTCGGGGCCGCTCCCGATGCCGCTGGCGGCGGGATCGGCCCCACATGCGTCTTCGCGTGTGTCTTGCGGTGCGTCTCGGCGCGCCTTCGTTCTCCGATACCGTTATCCGATCCTGCGGAAAACGGTCCCGGTCAGTTTGCCCGACGCATCCTCACGATGCGACCGCGCCCCGTCGCCGTACTTCGTTTTCCAGTCCTTGTGGAAACTCTGCCGTTCAGCGGCGCGCGAATCCGCGCCAGCAGGTCGGCCAACTCGCGGATGCGGGCCGCCCGAGCGGGTCGCGGAGCGGCGTGACAGTTTCCTAACCCAGCGGCATCCGCACCAAATTTTCGCTGCGGGGCGGTCCTGAGACGATGTCGGCGACGAACGCCTCCGTGATGAGGCGGGCAGGGTTCATGCCGGCGGCGAGCCGCAACCCGAAATCCGGATGGGCGCTCAGGAATCGCGCCAGCCGCAGCGCCACGAGGTCGAAGACGCGGTTCGACTTGGCGGAGGCGCGCCCGACATGGTCGCACAACGCCTCTCCGGCAGGGGTCCGCGGAATGCCCTGACCCACCTGCTCGAAGATAAGGACGCCCAGCGTCTCTTCCGTCCTGCGCGATGCCCGACTGACCGCGCTCGGGGAGAGGTTGGACGGCGGAGAGGGGTACGGACGGCCTCATTCCGGGCAGGATGGGCCGCGACCGGTGCCGCTGAAATCGGGCCCGGGCCGGCGATACGCCGGTCGCGGCGCGCCGGGATCAGGCCGACCGGTGGCCGCGGACCCGGACCGGCGCGGCGACCGGGACGATCTTGCCCTGCTGGGCAACCTCGCAGAGGACCGCCACCATCGCGTCGGCCTGCGTCTCGAGGTCGGGCGGCCCGACATCGTCGCGCGTGTTGCGCCACGCGATGAAGATGCAGGCGAGGATGGCCGACGCGCTGGCTGCCAGGGGTGCGATGATCAGCGCGGCGAGGGCGCTCACCGGCGCCAGGATCGTGGCTGTCGCGAGACCGCTGACGATGGCTGCGGCTATCAAGACGATCATCGGAGCCTCGCCCGATCTGCGTGGCCGGATCCCGTGCCCGTCCACCGTCCTAGAATCACGTCACAAAGGTTTACGCTTCGTTAACGGGAAGCTTCCATCCGCTAATTCCGTGGCAGCTGTCCCGCCGATTGCTTGACGATCGCCCGTTCAGCGCCCGCGAGGACAGGTCGGGGCGCGGATTCGTGCCCCCGGCTCCGGTCAGCCGGGTCGCGCAACACGACGAGCTGCGCCGTGGCCGGCCCGATCGCGGACGCCGGCAGGCCTGTGGCCCCGGACTGTGCGGAGACTGTTCACGCCTTCGTGAGGTTACGCGCTGCAATCCGCTCGCGCAGTGTGTCGACCACATGCCCAGAAGTGTTCAAACTGATACGATCGGATCAGGCCTAGTACAGGGCGATCCCTTGCTGCTCAGGGTTGGGCAATGATAGCCCTTGCGCGCCCGGCGTGTAGGAATTCTGTCTCCAATGGCCATCGATGTTCGAGCTGTCGCGCGCCTGCGCGAGATCGCAGCCGTCATTGGCTGTCCGGTCGAGGCCTTCTACGGACCGGATGGCGAGGCCGTCGACCTCGGCATGACGCACGAACTCTTTCACCTCTGGCACGCGATACAGCATCCGAGAGCGCGTCAGCGGGTCCTGAACAGCGCGCGGCGTGAGGCTCTCGGCGACGCGGTCCCCGGGACGGCCGCCGAATAGCCGCCGCGCCGTCAGCGCCCCTGTGCGATCCAGCCCAGGACCGTCGCGCAGCGCTCGGCCTGCTCGCGGGTCAATCCCGACGCGACGGCGGCGCCGTTGCGGTAGACCACGAAGGTCCCGTCGTCGGTCGCGCGGATCTTGACGGACGCCATCACTCGGCTCCCGACGTGAGAGCCCGGAGCTGGGAGAGGCCGGCCGCGGTGATCTGCCAGACCGCCACCGGACAACCCGGATCCTCGAGCGGGTCGATCCGCCGGAGATGGCCGGTGCTCTCGAGCGCCGTCAGCCGGCTGTGGTCGCCGGGCCAGGACGCGTCCGCCCTCTGACGGATCGTAATCTGGTAATCCCGTGCCTCCGCTGCCTTGTTGAGGAGACGGCGCTGGTGGTTCACTCGCATCGGCACTCCGGCTCAGCTCGGGTCGGTACGCAGTAACTACGGACAGGCTGGCCGATACGGTTAAGCTTGGCAACCCCGCGGTCGCAACGGGCTCTGGATCGTCCTGTCCAGAGGGCGGGCGGCGGGAGCTTCGGATCTCCGGCGCGAGGGCCGCCTTGCCGCGTGGATTCTCTGCGGCGCTCCCTCGAGCAGGGGCGGTTGCCGGCTCGACGTCGGCTTCGGATGCCGGGCTCCACGATCGCGGGCGCGGACATAGAGAAAGGCCGACCGGGTTGCCCCGGCCGGCCTCTGTCGCTTCGCGGTGCGTGTCGCTTACCGCAGGAGCTGGAGGACGCCCTGCTGGGCGGAGTTGGCCAGCGACAGGGCCGAGATGCCCATCGACTGGCGGGTCGACAGCGCCTGCGAGTTGGCCGCCTCCTGGTTCAGGTCGGCGTTGGTCAGGTTGGCCGAGCCCGTCTGCAGCACGTTGATCAGCTGCTTGGAGAAGTCCTGGCGGTTCTGAACCACCGACAGGTTCGAGCCCAGGGAGCTCGCCGCGGAGGTCAGCGAGTTGCCGGCGCTGGTCAGGGTCGCCAGGGTCTTGTTGACGTCCGAGTTCAGCAGGAAGTTGCCGAGGCCGTTCTGGCTCGACGAGTTGTTCGAGCTGGTGATCGACGACAGGCCGAGACCGCTCGCCGTGGCGTCGACCGAGGCGACGTTGAGGGTCGAGCTACCGGTGTCGTTGAACTTGATGTTCAGGTCATTGCCCTTGCCGGCAATGAGGTTGACGCCGTTGTAGCTGGCGTCGCCGGCGAGCTGCGTGATCTGGTTGAGCAGGTTGTTGTACTGATTGGCCAGCGAGGCGCGCTGCGTCACGCCCGAGATCGACAGGTCGCTGGACACCACGGTGCTGGCGGCGGTGCCGTAGGTCGAGGCGGTGGTGGCCGAGGCGGTGAAGCCGAGCGCCGTCTGGCTGCCCGAGTTCTGGAATTCCACATCCGCCTGGGCGTTCAGGACGATCTTGGTGCCGGTGCTGTCGACCGAGAAGATCGCGCCGGCGCCGAACGAACCGCTCGAAGAGGTCGAGGCCGAGCTGACCGCAGAGTTCAGGGCCGCGACCGTGGCGCTGACGCTCGAGGAGGCGGCGACCGTGGCCGAGACCGAGCTACCGTTGATCGTCAGGAGCACCGTCGAGGAGGCGGTGCTGGCGCTGTAGGCGTTGGCGGCGGTGCCGGTGGTGGAGAGCTGGGTCGAGAGCGCCTGGTTGGCGATCGACTTGGCTTGGTCCACGAGCTTCTGGATCGAGGTGATGCCCTGGTTGGCGGCCTGGATCGACTGGATGCCGTTGGAGACGCCGTCGAGGAGCGAGTTCAGGCTCGAGGAGCGTCCGTCGAGGGCCTGGGAGGTGAAGAAGTTGGTCGGGTTGTCGAGGGCGGAGTTGACGGTCTTGCCGGTCGCGAGCCGGTTCTGGGTGGTCGCCATCAGCTGGGCGGTGTCCTGCAGCGAGAGCAGGTTCTGACGCGTGGCGGCCGACAGGGTGATCGAGGACATAGGTCTTATCTTTCTGATTTGATGCACCCGTTTCTCGGGTACGTCAGTAATCGCCCTCCAAACGTTTCGCGGGGGTTAAATCAATTGCCGACTCCGAGTGTGTCCGAAGTGATCGTTAATGAATCGATCCTTGAAGCGCTAAGTATTTACGGATCGCAGGGCGTGTTCAAGATCCATTAACCATCCGCAGCCATAAGCTGTGACGCAAACCAAGTCTGTCGCGCCTGCCCGACCGGTGCCGATCCGGTTCGGTCGGCGCGGCGGGTACGGGGCGCACCTTGCAGGGAGCTCAGATGTGATCGCTCAAGCGTCCGGTGATGTTGGCGCCGCGACCCCTTCCGCGTCGCCGAAGTTGCCCCATGTGGCGATCGCGATCCCCTGCGGGACCATGGTCCACGCGGACTTCGCCGTGAGCCTCGGATCGATGATGCACTCGCTCGGCGAGATGCCGATGTCGATCGTCGTCGGGAAGTCGTCGATCGTCGCCGATGCCCGCAACCTCGGCCTCGAATACGCGCAGAAGTACGGGGCGGAGTACGTCCTGTTCATCGACAGCGACATGACCTTCCCGAAGGACGCACTCCTCAAGCTCCTCGTGCGGCAGGTCGACATCATCGGCGCGACCTATTCCCGCCGCACCGCCCCGTTCCACTTCCTGGGCGACATCCTCCCGGAGCAGCCGGCCGACGCGCCGAAGGGTCTGCTGGAGATGTCCCGGATCCCGACCGGCTTCCTGCTGATCAAGTCCACGGTCTTCGAGAAGCTGAAGAAGCCCTATTTCCGCTTCCGCGTCGACGAGGAAGCCGGCGTGAACATCGGCGAGGACTTCGACTTCAGCGACCGGGCACGCGCCGCCGGCTTCCGGATCTGGTGCGATCCGTATCTCAGCAAGGAGCTCGGCCATATCGGCGAGCAATCCTTCAAGCTCTGACAGCGTTCCGCGCCGCGGCGCGCGACGCCCGACACGGTGAGGCGTGGGAATGAGGATCGCGATCATCACGCCGTCGAGGCTCAAACCCTCGACCCTGGCCGGAAAGGCCGGCCAGTACTTTTTGGAGCACGCGATCGCGAGCGCCAACGCCCAGGAGCTCGACCGGCCGGCGACGATCCACTTCTTCGTCGGGATCGACCCCGGGATCGAGATCCCGGCGCGGCTCGCCGCGCACCCGCAGGTCACCTTCGCGCGCGGCCCACAGAGGGGCCAGATCCCCGCACTGAACGCCGCCATCGGCGCCGTCGACGACAGCTGGGACCTCGTCGGCTTCCTCGAGGACGACGATCACTGGCTGCCGGCCTATCTGGGCTTCGCGCTGAGGGCCCTCGAGAGCTTCGATTTTGTCTCCTCGACGCAGCTCGAGACCGACGAGGCCGGCGAGGTGGTGCGGATCAACGACTTCGCGACGCCGTCGGGCTGGCTGATGCGGCGGACCACCTTCGCGCAGGTCGGCGCGATCAGCCCGGCCGCGAAGTGGCACTACGACAACGAGTGGCTCGGCCGCCTCGCCGAGACCGGCCTGCGCCGCGCCCACCTCGTCGAGGCGACGGCGCCCGTCACGCTGCAGGACGCGATCCAGGTCCGTCCGTGGCTCGCCAACGTCCTGCGCAACGGCGGCCCCAACGTGCAGCTCGTGCGGCACGGTTTCGTCCTGCCGCTGGTGTGCCGCCTCGTGCATCCGGGCTCCGGGACCTCGGATGTCGGCTCGGGCGGCACCTCCAAGGCCGAGAGCAACGCCGAGTACCGGCGGCTGGTCGACCGC
The DNA here is from genome assembly GCF_900116245.1 of Methylobacterium sp. yr668. Taxonomy (NCBI): domain Bacteria; kingdom Pseudomonadati; phylum Pseudomonadota; class Alphaproteobacteria; order Hyphomicrobiales; family Methylobacteriaceae; genus Methylobacterium; species Methylobacterium sp. yr668. Next base: position 20,230 of record NZ_FOZY01000024.1, read on the forward strand.
TTCGGCCGCATCCCCTGGTGAAGGCGCCGGGTGGAGCACCCGACGCCCGCAGCCTCCCTTGCCGAGGCGGCCGACCTAGGCGGTCCGCCCCCGAGCCCGCCCCCGCAGCGCGTCCTGGAACGCGGCGAAGACTCGGCGCATCTGCGGAGCCTTGTAGGGAAACAGCTCCGCCGAATCCATGTCGTGGACGACCATCCCGGTATCGGCCTCGAAGACCAGCAGCCGGCCGTCCGCGCTCTCGGCGCAGTCGATGATCAGGTAATCGAGGCCGATCCTGCGGTGGATCTCGGCGAACGCGGCGCGGTGGCGCTCGGCGAAGTCGGTGTCGAACGTGGCCATGGCGGCAGCCTCGACCTGCCGCTTCACCGGATCCTCCAGCATGCCGGCGTTGAGGTAGTGGATCATCCAGTGATCGCGGATGGCCATGTGGCAGAGGTAGGGCACACCGTCGATCAGTACGATGCGCAATTTCCGATAGAGGCCGTCGGGACCGCGGTAATCGCAGAACTGCGTGACGTAGAACGCCTCGGCCTCCGTCTGCGCGAGGTAGAGATGCAGGTCCTCCGACCGGTCGATCTTCTGGAGGTCGTTGCCGGCGTGCGTGTCCAGAGGGCGCACGAGGAGCGGGTAGGTCGGGCCCTCGGCTCTGCGGGACGCCGCGGCGCTCAGGATGGAGCGGCTCACGCGGACGACCTCCGGCGCCAGGATCCCATCCGCCCCGCGGAGCGCGTCCGCGATCCCGTGGCGGGACGTCTTGAGGACGTGGCGCGGGTGATTGACGATCGGCCGCGCCCACCGGTCCGCCGCCGCCGCGAGGGCTTCCAGGAGCGGCTCGGCGGTCCGCGCGTAGGCGATGCCCGTGACGATGACGTCGTGCGCCGGCAGGTCGTGCGGGATCGGCTCGCCGGGGCGGAGATAGAGGTAGGTGAGGCCGAAATCGCCGTCGTTCAGCAGGAAGTCGATCGGCGTGTTGGCCATCAGGTCGCCGGCCGTGACCAGGACGAGGACGCGGATCCGCGCCTGATCCGGGTTCGAGCGCAGCGAGAAGACCCGCTGTCCGTCCAGCACCTCTCTCTGGAGCGCGAGCCCCTCGGTGAAGCGGTGCTTCAGCAGCAGGATCGTCGCCATGTCCAGCGCCGTCCCGGCGTCGAGGGCGGAGTCGCCGCCCTCGGCGAGGATCTCGGCGGCCAGGGCGGCCATGTCGGCGCCTTCGAAGGCCGCCCGGATCAGGCGGGCCGGGCCGATCATCGGGTTCGGGTTGTCGATCCCCGCAACGTGCGCTTGCATCAGAGCCTCCGAGCCGTGGGGTCGCCGCAGCGATCCCGGAACCGCGATCAGGTGTTTCGAATCGCGCTCCGCGGCACGACGAACGCACTCTGACCGCACGGAGGTTTACGAAGCGCTAACCATGTTCTCGGCTCACCGTCGGAAGTCCCGGCCGCGACGCGGTGGCCGTGCGCGCACGTCAGGCGTGCCTCACTCGCGCCGCGGCGCGGCGCCCGCGCGCCGGAGGGCGTCGGCCAGCGCCCCGCCGGGCGCCGGACCCGGGCTCGGTCGGCTTCGCGGCGCGTCCTGCCGCGGCTCGGCCGTCCTCCGGGTCTGCTGGCCCGGCTCGACGGGATCGTCGAGCCGCAGCGACAGCGCGATGCGCTTGCGCGGGACGTCGACGCTGAGGACCAGCACCCGGACGACCTCGCCGATCCGGACGACCTCGGTGGGCGACGCGATCCGCCGCCGGGCCATCGCCGAGATGTGGACGAGCCCGTCCTGGTGGACGCCGATATCCACGAAGGCCCCGAAGGCCGCGACGTTGGTGACGACACCCTCGAGCTGCATCCCGGGCTTCAGGTCCCCGATCCTCTCGACGCCCTCCTGGAAGCGCGCCGTCTTGAATTCCGGCCGCGGGTCCCGCCCCGGCTTCTCGAGCTCGGCGATGATGTCGCGCACGGTCGGCAGGCCGAAGCGCGCGTCGACGAAGGGCTCCGGCGCGAGGCGGCCGAGGAGGGCGGCGTTGCCGAGCAGGACGTGGATGTCGCTCTTCGTCGCCTGAAGGATGCGGCGGACCACCGGATAGGCTTCCGGGTGGACTCCAGACCCGTCGAGCGGGTCGTCACCGCCCTGGATGCGGAGGAAGCCGGCGGCCAGCTCGTAGGTCTTCGGGCCGAGCCCTGGGACCTTCTTGAGCGCCGCCCGCGTGCGGAACGGGCCCTGGGCGTCGCGGTGGGCGACGATCCGCGCCGCCATCGCGCCGCCGAGGCCTGAGACCTGCGCCAACAGGGCCGGGGAGGCGGTGTTGACGTCCACCCCGACCGCGTTGACCGCGTCCTCTACCACCGCCGAGAGCGACCGCGACAGCTTCGCCTCGCTCACGTCGTGCTGGTACTGCCCGACGCCGATCGACTTGGGGTCGATCTTGACCAGTTCCGCCAGGGGATCCTGGAGGCGCCGGGCGATCGACGCGGCGCCGCGATGGGACACGTCGAGGTCGGGCAACTCCTTGGCGGCGATCTCGGAGGCCGAGTAGATCGAGGCGCCGGCCTCGGAGACCACGACCTTCGCCAGCGGCAGGTCCGGGTTCGCCGCGATGATCTCCGCGGCGAGGCGCTCGGTCTCGCGCGACGCGGTGCCGTTGCCGACGGCGAGAAGCTCCACGCCGTGCAGCCGGCAGAGCCGGCCGAGCGTCGCGACGGCCTCCCGCCAGCGCCGCTGCGGCTCGTGCGGGTAGGTCGTCTCCACCGCGACGACCCGCCCGGTCCGATCAGCTACCGCGACCTTCACGCCGTTCCGGTAGCCCGGATCGAGCCCCATCGTCGCCCGGCCGCCCGCCGGAGCGGCGAGGAGCAGGTCCTTGAGGTTCCCGGCGAAGACCGACACGGCCTCGTCCTCGGCCCGCTCGAACAGCCGGCCGCGCAGGTCCTGCTTGATCCCGGCCCGGATCTTCGTTCGCCAGGCCGTGCGCACCGTGTCGAGGAGCCAGGCATCGCCGGGACGCCCCCGCGCCGCGATCTCGAAGCGGCGGCAGATCGCCATCTCGAAGGGCCCGGGAAGGCCCGGCGCCGACTCCTCCCCCTCCGCGGCGAAGCCGACGTCGAGGACCTCTTCCCGCTCACCGCGGAAGATCGCCAGGATCCGGTGCGAGGGCATGCGCTCCAGCCGCTCGCTCCAGTCGAAGTAGTCCGAGAACTTTGCCCCCTCGTTCGCCTTGCCCTTGCGCACCTGCGAGACGAGCTGGCCGGTCCGCCAGTAATCCGCCCGCAGGCGCCCCACGAGGTCGGCATCCTCGCCGAAGCGCTCGATCAGGATGGCGCGGGCGCCCTCCAGCGCGGCCTCGGTGTCCGGCACGCCGCGCGCGTCTGACACGTAAGCGGTCGCGACCGCTTCGGGCGCGCGGTCGGGACGGCTCAGCAGGGCCTGGGCCAGCGGTTCGAGGCCGGCTTCGCGGGCGGATTGCGCCTTCGAGCGCCGCTTGGGGCGGAAGGGCAGGTACAGGTCCTCCAGCCGCGCCTTCGTGTCGGCGGCGTCGAGGGCCGCCGCCAGGGGCGGGGACATCTTTCCCTGGGCCGTGATGCTCGCGACGATCGCGGCGCGCCGCTCGTTGAGATCGCGCAGGTAGGACAGGCGCTCCTCCAGCCTGCGCAGCTGCGTGTCGTCGAGGCCGCCCGTATTCTCCTTCCGGTAGCGCGCGATGAACGGCACGGTCGCGCCGCCGTCGAGGAGCGCCACGGTGGCCGCGACCTGCACCTCCCCGACACCGAGTTCCTCGGCGATCAGAGCGTTCACGGATTTCATGGGTTCTCCGACTGGAGTCGCGGCGACGGACGGGCTGCCTGGGTGGAGCGCCAAGCCGTCGGAAACAAGGCGCCGGTCAGGGGCGCGGCTGCGCGTCCGCCCCGGCCTCGGCCTTCACGGCCCGGGCACAATCCAGGATGCGGTGCCGGGCATCGGGATCCTTGATCGAGAACCACAGGGTCAGCAATTCTTCGGTCATCGCACGGTCGTCGTGCGGGTCCGGATCGAAGAAGACGTCGACCGAACATCCGAGAGTCTCGGCCAGATCGCCGAGAAGGCGACGCGACCGTTCGTTCGGGACTCTGCTGTGATCTGCCATCACGTCGATCCGCCTCGCAGCGCCACCGGGTGCTGCCGCCAGAATGCCCTCGACCCCGCCCGCAACGGGTCAGAGCATCGAGATCCAGACAATCCAGTCAAGTCCGCACGTCGCAGGCCCGTCGCGGCGTCGGCAGCGCGGATGTCGAGGCGGCCGTCACGGGGCCAGCGCAGTTCCTGGGGATAGCTGGCCGGCTGTCCGCTCAACCTGGCACGGATTTCGCACCCGATTGTTCGGGTCAGATCTCGATGGATAGCTGGCACGATGCTGAACCATCGATCTCCCCGCGCTCCGTCCACGAAGACGATAGTCTTCAGCGGAAGTTCGTGGCGGCCGGCGCGCCTTGACGGTCGCGAAACAACGTCATCCGGATGTCACCCGCGGATGCAAGTCTTTCGCTTCGCATGTCCCGGACAGGGAGGCGCCCGTGCAATTCGAGATACGAGAGCGTAGCCGATCGCTGTGGTCCTGGGTTCTCGTCAACGAGACTGACGAGCCCGTTCTCGAATCGCGACGCAGCTTCCCGTCCCGCGCCCAGGCCACGGCGGCGGCCCTGGCCTTCTCCCAGCTCGTCTCCCGTGCGGGGCGCAGCCTGGGCGGCGGCCCGCGTCAGGTCGGGTTCCTCTGACGGTAGCTTGCTCCGGTCCGGTGTCAGGTCGTCCGGATCCGGTGGCGCACGAGGCTCACGAGACTCGTGGCGGCGATGACGCAGCCAACGCCCATCGCGCCGAGGCAGCTGATGGTGCGGATCGGCTCGCCGCGGGCCAGGACGATGGCCACCGCGAGCGGTAGGAGCAGGAACACGAACAGGAGGGTCATGACCGGATCCGAATGACGATGCGCGAATCTAGGACCCGAATGGTTAATCACTTCTCACGGCTCGGTCCGGCTGGCGGCCTCGGTGGACCTCACGATCGGGGCGCACCGACACGTCTTCGCGAGCCGCGCTGAGCGATCTCGGGCGCGCGCCGCGACCCGTCACTCGGCGGGCGGACGGACCGCGATCACCGTTCGCGCGCGTCGAGGCGGACGAGACGGTCGACCAGGGCCCGGTCGTGCAGGAGCGCCATCCGCTCCTTCGGCGAGAGCCACGCCTGCGCCTCCGCCACCGTCTCGGCCTCGCAGACCTTGGCGGTGGCCAGGGTCTGGTCCGGATCGATCGCGCCCCGGGGCCGCCGCTGTCCGAGGGGCAGCATCCGCGTGTGGTCACGCGCGAGGTCGGGATCGGCGTGGAGGGCCGCGAGGGCATCCGTCTCGTCGAACCCACGCTCCGCGTTGCGGGCCGCGAGGGACGCGGCGCGAACCGCGATCTCCGGCGGGGTGGCCTCTTCCGGCGTGGCGAGGAGCAGGCGTCGCTTGAGCGCCAGGCCGAGCCCGAGCTGGCCGCTCGCCCAGGAGATCGGGATCGCCAGAACGAGACCCAGGATCGTCGGACTCATCCAGAGGAACAGCGAGGTGGCGATCGCGAAGGCGGCGACGCCCGCCACCAGCCCCAGCAGCGTGTGCCAGCGGTGACGGACGACGATGTCGCGCAGCGGGATCGAGCCGTCGTCCCGCCGCTGCGGGTTCCATCCCGTGTCCCGTCCGAGCAGGATGCCCATCACGGAGCCCGACTGGATCACCATCGCCACCGGCGCCACCAGGGCGGACAGCAGGATCTCGACGAGGCTCGACAGGACGAGCCGTCCGGCGCCGCCGCAGGCGCGCCGCACCGGACCGTCCAGCAGCGCCAGGATCAGGCCGAGGAACTTGGGTGCCAGCAGCACCGCCATGGTGAGGCCGAACAGCTGGAGCGCGCGGACCGGATCGAAGCGCGGGAAGACCGGCGAGAAGCCGGCGCCGCCGAAATAGTCCGGCCGCTCCGTAGCCGTCTGGAGTACCAGCAGGATGCCGACCACCAGCTGCAGCAGCCACAGCGGTGAGGCGAGGTAGCCGGCGATGCCGGTGGCGAAGTGCTGCCGCGTGGCGGGATGCAGCCCGGCGGCGCCGATCACCCGCGCGTGCTGGAGATTGCCCTGCGCCCAGCGCCGGTCGCGCACCGCCACGTCGATCAGCGAGGGCGGGCTCTCCTCGTACGAGCCTGGCAGGCGATGGAGCATGTACACCGCCCAGCCCGCCCGGCGGATCAGGGCCGCCTCGACGAAGTCGTGGGACAGGATGTGTCCGCCGAAGGGCGGCTTCCCGGGCAGGTCCGGCAGGCCGCAGGAATCCGCGAAGGCGCGGGTCCGGATGATCGCGTTGTGACCCCAGTAGTTGCCGTCCCGGCCCGACCACGCGGCGAGGCCGGCGGCGATCACCGGGCCGTAGATCCGGGCCGCGAATTGCTGGAGCCGGGCGAACAGGGTGTTGCGGTTGATGATCAGCGGCAGCGTCTGGATGATCCCGGCGTCCGGGTCCGCCTCCATGGCGGCCGCGAGCGCCACGACGGCAGATCCGCTCATCAGGCTGTCGGCGTCCAGCACGAGCATATGGTCGTAGCGCCCGCCCCAGCGGGTGACGAAATCGCCGATGTTCCCGGCCTTGCGGTGATGGTTCTTCGGCCGGTGCCGGTAGTAGAGCCGGGCCTCGGGGCCGAGCCGGCCGCGCAGGTCGAGATAGGCCCGCTCCTCGGCGATCCAGGCATCGGGCTGGGTGGAGTCCGACAGGACGAACCAGTCGAAATGATCGCCCAGCCCGGTCGCCTCGACCGCCTCGCGCATGGCCTCGATGCCCGCGAAGGTGCGGGCCGTCGCCTCGTTGTAGACGGGCATCAGGACCGCGGTCCGCGTGCGCAGCGCGGCCGGGTTCGGCGTCGGCCGGGGCCGGCGCAGCAGCGTCGCGAAGCCGAGCACCGCGCTGGTGAAGGCCAGGGCGATCCACGAGAAGGTCAGGCAGAACAGGACGACCAGCACGAGCTGGAGGGCGGTCGGGCTGCCGGAGACCGACACGGTCTCGACCATCTGCCAGCCGCCGAAGGCCGTGAGCGCCAGGGCGCCGCCGAACACCAGGATCCGCTCAGGCCAGGGCGTCCGGACCCGGCGCTCCGGCCGGTGACCGAGCCCCGGATCCCAGCGCGCCAGATCCTGGACGGGCATCGACAGGGGAGCCTCGGGCGGCAGATAACGGCCGCCGTCGGTCACGGTCTCGCGCCCGGAACCGGCGTCCGTCGCTGGCGGCAACATCATGGTCTCGTCCAGTCGCACGGGGGAGGCCGTTCCTCAGCAATCGGGTCGGGGTTCAGGGTGTCCAGCGAAACAGCCAGGTCTCGCTGGCCCGGGCCTGGCCGCGCCGGAGCGCGAGACGCAGCTCGCTCGCGCGCTCGCTCCCCGGATCGAGCTCGAACAGGATCCGCAGCGTCTTACGATCGGGGTACCGAAACCGTTCCTGGCGCGTGATCGTCCCGGCCGAGGCGCCGAGGTCGACGTCGATGTCGCCGGGCTGGAACAGCGCGTCGCCCTCGAAATCGACGGCGAAGAGCCGGCGGTTCCCCGTGCTGCCGTGGCCGCAGCGGCTGTCGCGCACCCGGGCGATCTCCGGCGGCAGCGGGTCCGGCCAGCCCTTGGACCAGTGCTGCCGGCACTGGAAGCGCATCTCCGCGCCCTTCGCGAGCTTCGCCTTGGGCCGCCAGTAGGCGAAGACGTTCTCGTTGAGCTCGGAATCGCTCGGGATCTCCAGCAGCGTGACCGCGCCCTCGTTCCAGTCGTCGAGGGGCTCCAGCCAGAGGGACGGTCGCTGCTCCCAGTGGCGCCGGTCGTCCTCGAAATCGTCGTAGGCGCGGGCGCGCTGCATGAGGCCGAAGCCCTTGGGCCCGCGATCCACGAAGGCCGAGACCTGCAGCGCCTCGGGATTGTGAACCGGGCGCCAGATCGGCTCGCCGTAGCCGTTGTGGATCGCCAGGCCCTCCACCGAGAAGGCCGCGGCGCGCAGGTCGTCCACGCGGTTCCGGTCGAGGGGCCCGAACAGGTAGCTGCCCTGCATGCCGCCGAGACCGATATGGTCGAGTTCGGCGCGGGCGAAGACCGTCCCGTCGATCTGCGCCGTGGAGACGTCGCGGCCCGGCGTCAACGTGATCTTGAAGGCCGCGGTCGCCGATTCCGATTCCGCGAGGGCGTGGACGATGACCGGCTGGCCCGCCCGCGGCGCCTCGACGAACAGGGCCCGGAACAGCGGGAATTCCTCGCCGCGGGAATCCGCCGGCCGCAGGGCGAGCGCCCGGGCGTTGATGCCGAAATCCTGGCCCTCGGCGACGAGGCGGAAGAACGAGGCGCCCTGGAACAGGGCGAAGTTCGACAGCCCGTCGGCACCGTCGAAGCGGGCGCGCAGGCGGAAGCCCGAGAAGGCGGTGTCGGCGGTCAGGTCGGGCAGGTCGAGGCCCGGCGCCGCGATGGCGGACTTGTCGTACCCGACCGGCTGCACCACGCCGTTCTCCACGACGAACAGCGACACCGGCGTCTCGAAGATCGAGCCGCGCAGCAGCGGCTCCAGAACGTAGCCGGCATTCCGGTCGGCCCAGACCGCGCGGCCCTCCGCGGGACGGATCGCCTCGTAGGCCTCGCGGGAGAGGTTCTTGAGAACCGTCGGCACGTCGCCGGTCTTCGGGGCGGCGTAGGGGGCGGCGGCCCGGGCGCGGGCGAGGTCGGTCAGCGTGCCCGCCGCGAATGCCTCGCCAGCGCCGGGCAGGGCCGGGGCCTTCTCCGGGTCGGCCGCCCGCGCGGCTGCCGGGAGCAGGCCAGCGGCAGCGCCGAGCGCGCCCCCCAGGACGGCGCGGCGTGTCGCGGTGGCGGAGAATCCGGGGTCGATCATCATGCAGGCGGTCGTCTCACGTCGCAAGGCAAGGTGCGGGAGGCCCCGTGTATACGGACAGGCCGGCTGAACCCAGCGTTAAGCAAGCGCTTGAACCGCAAGGGGCTCCGTTGACTTAACCCGAGCCGGCTCTCTAATTCGGCCGACTGCATCGGAACGGGGGAGGCAGCATGGGATCGTTGCGAGTGACTGGCCACGGCGTGGATCTCGGCGAGAGTCTGCGCGGCCGCGTCGAGGAACGGATGTCGGCGATCCAGGCGAAGTATCTCGACTCGCACATGCACGATTCCTGCAACGGCCACGTCACGCTCCGGCGCGACGGCACAGCCTTCCGGACGGATTGCGTCCTGCACCTCGTCTCCGGCCTGACGATCGAGGCCAACGGCTTCGCGCACGACGCGCGGTCGAGCTTCGAGCAGACCGCGGAGCGCCTGGAGACCCGTCTGCGGCGCTACAAGCACAAGCTGAAGCAGCACGCGACGGGCCCGGGGGACGACGCGGCGGTCGAGGCCGCCTACGCGGTGTTCGCCGCCCCGGAGGTGGAGGAGGACGACGCCGCCGAAGGCGACGCCCACCCGCCGATCGTCGCCGAGAGCACCAAGACTCTCCAGCGCCGCACCATCGGCGAGGCGGTGACGGCCCTCGACATGACGGGATCCCCAGTGGTTGTGTTCGTCCACGCTGGCACCGGCCGCGTCAACGTCGTATATCGGCGGAGCGACGGAGCGATCGGCTGGGTGGACCCGCCGAACGCCACCGAGTGACGCCGCGGGTCGGGAGGAACGGAGCCGGAACCGGCTGGTTTCCCCGCTTATTGAATCTGGTGGGGGCGCGGCCGGAACGGTCGTCGATGCCCCTGCGACGAGGCCCGCTTCCTCGCGAACGGGCGACGGGGCAACGGTCGTTCGATGCCAGTTCTGGAATTCCTCGACCCCGACTCGGTCGTGCCGGCCCTGCGCGCCCGCGCCAAGAAGCAGGTGCTGCAGGACCTCGCCGCGCAGGCGGCGCGGCGCCTGCCCGCCCTCGGTGAGCGCCCCGTCTTCGACACGCTGCTCCAGCGCGAGCGGCTCGGGTCGACCGGCATCGGCGACGGCGTGGCGATCCCGCACGGCAAGCTGCCCGGTCTCGACCGTCTCTTCGGGCTGTTCGCGCGCTTCGACCGGCCGGTGGACTTCGAGGCGCTCGACGGCCAGCCCGTGGACATCGCCTTCCTGCTGCTCGCGCCCGAGGGCGCCGGCGCCGATCACCTGAAGGCCCTGGCGCAGGTCGCCCGCATCCTGCGCGAGCCGGGCATGCTCGCGCATATCCGCGCCGCCCGGGACGCCGGCGCGCTCTACGCGCTCCTGACGCGCTCGACGGCACCGCAGGCCGCGTGATGATCCAGAGCTTCCGAACGGCCGCCGCCCTGACCCTCGCGGCCGGCATCTCCGGCGCCGCCGCCCAGGGCGAGACCACCTGCGCGCGCGACGTCCTGGTGGCGCAGTCGATGCAGCGCCAGGCCCTCGAGCAGCTCGAGCAGGCGGACGGGGACGACGCCAAGAACTGCCGCGTCTGGCGGCGCCACGTGGAGACGATGCGCCGCGTGGCGAGCGTCTACGGTCGCTGCCTGTCCGGTTCGGAGCGCGGCGAGCGCCTCGCCCAGGTCCAGGGGTCGGACCGCGAGTTCTCGGCCGCGATCAAGGCCCGCTGCAAGGGGCTGTAGGGGCGGGCGTGGCCCGCGCCGCGCCCTCAATCCACGCCGCGGAGCATGAGCGGCTCGGCCACCATCTTCACCGGCTTGCCGCGCCCGATCAGGATCGCCGCGCGGGAGCGTTCGGGATCGGCCTCGAAGCGCGTGCGGACCCAGCTGACCAAGAACTTCATGTATTCGGAGGCCAGGAGGCGCGCGGCCGGCGGGTTCTTCCACCAGCGATCGGCATCGAAGGCCTCGCTCACGACCGGATGCGGCAGGACGCGGTCGCTGTCCTGGAGGGCGTGGTCGAGTTCGACCAGCGTCCGCGGCATGTGGTAGTTCGAGGTCACGACTGCGACGGTGCTGAATCGGTGCGCGCGCATCCAGCGGCGCGTCTCGATGGCGTTCCCGATCGTGTTGCGCGCCCGGTAGTCGAGATCCACGCAGCAGGCGATCAGGGCGCGCTGGGTCGGGTTCAGCCGGGCGATCTCGTCGCGGCTGGTCCGCTCGTTGACCCCGGTGATGAGCAGGCGCCGCCCGTAGCCGCCCGCGAGCAGGTCGATCGCGTCGCCGATCCGCTGGGCACCGCCGGTCAGCGCGACGATCCCGTCGGCCCGGTCGGTCGGCGTCCGCTCCTGGCGGGCGAGCGCGCCGACGAACACGAGAAAGCCCGCGAACAGGGCCAGCATCCCGAGCCCGGCGCCGAGGCCGCAGGTCCAGAGCGCGATCCGCCGCCGGTCGCGCGGGCGTGCGGTGGCGCGGCGCGGGAGACCCCACTCGTGCCAGGCCCAGCCGACGGCGTCGGTCGAGGGCGGATCCGATGCGCGCAGCATACGCGTGGTCATCCTCCGGAGAATCGGCGCCGATTGCGGCGGCTCGGAGGCCGGCGCGGTCGGCTGTTTCCACACCGCAACGATAAAGTTTCCAGATGGTAAACGCGCTCGGAAGACCCCCTATTTCCACGTCTTCGTGACGCAGCAGGGATCAGGCCAGGAAGCGCCGCACGGTCACGCGCGAGACGACGCCCGTGACGAGGGACGCGATCACGCCGATCAGGATCACGCTGGCGTAGCCGCGCAGGCCGATATGGAACGCGCCGAACAGCGCCTCGACCTCCTGACCGGCCGGTCCGGAGCGCGCGGCCCGGGCGAGGAGCCCGGCGATCACGAAGGCCACGAGGGCCAGACCGGCGCCGATCGCGCCGCCGCGCAGGCCCAGGCCGAAGAACCGCCGCTGGAACGCGCGGGCGATGTAGTCGTCGTCGGCGCCGACGAAATGCAGCACTTCCACCACCTCGCGGTTGCTCGCCATGGCGCCGCGTGTCGCGAAGGTCACCGCGAGGCCGGTGGCGATCAGGACGAGCAGCACGAGCCCGATCCCGATCCCGACGAAGGCGTTGGCGGCGGTCGAGAGCCGCTGCAGCCATAGGGCGTGGTCGTCGAGGCTGGCGACGCCCGGCAGCGCCTCGACGAGGCGTGATCGCAGCCGCTTCAGGTCGGCCGCCTGGCTGCTGGAGAGCTTGAGGGCGATGAGCCGCGGCACCGGCAGGTCAGACAGGTCGAGCCCGGTCCCGAGCCACGGCTCGAGCAGGCGCTCAGCCTCGGCCTTGCTGAACACCCGCGTCTCCGCGATCCCGGGTTCGGCCTTGGCGATGCCGTCGGCGCGCGCGACGTCGGCGTCGACGTCGCGGCCGGGACCGGGCCGGACCTGGATCGTGACCTCCCGCGCCACGTCGCCCTGCCACTGGGCGGCGTTGGTCGCGACCATCTCGGCCGCGCCCGCGCAGAGGCCGGCGAGGAATGTGAGGATCGCGATGACCGCCGCGAGGGAGCGCCCCGCCGCCGTGTCGGTGGGCACCAGCGGCGCGTTGCGGCGCAGGTTGGCCGGCATCGACGGGTCGGGCGGCACGGCCGATCCACCGGCCTTCGTCCGCGGCATCGCCTGAGTGCTCATTCCTCGATCCGCAGCCGGCCTTCGCCCAGGACCATCCGGCGGGCATCGACGGCGTCCATGATGCCGAAATCGTGGGTGGCGATGATGACCGAGGTCCCGAGCTTGTTCAGCTCCAGGAACAGGCGCAGCAGCCGCCGCCCGAGGCCCGGATCGACGTTGCCGGTCGGCTCGTCCGCGAGCAGCAGGTCGGGCCGCGCGATCAGCGCGCGGGCGATGGCCGCGCGCTGCTTCTCGCCGCCCGAGAGCAGCGGGGGCAGGGCGTGCATGCGTTCGCCGAGGCCGACCCAGCGCAGCAGTTCCACCACCTCGGCCCGGTAGCTGGCCTCGGCCCGGCCCTGGACGCGCAGGGGCAGGGCGACGTTCTCGTAGGTGGTCAGGTGGTCGAGGAGCCGGAAATCCTGGAACACCACGCCCATCCGGCGCCGGAGCCCGGTCAGCGCCTTCGCGGAGATGTCGCTCACCTCCTCGCCGAAGATCGAGACGAGCCCGCGGGTCGGCCGCACCGACAGAAGGATCAGGCGCAGCAGCGTCGTCTTCCCGGCGCCGGACGGGCCGGTCAGGAACTGGAAGGAGCGCGGCGCGATGCGGAAGCTCACGTCGGACAGCACCTCCGGCCCGAGGCCGTAGCGCATGCCGACATTCTCGAACTGCACCACCGGCCGCTCCGCGCCGGGCAGCAGGCTCTTCATGCTCGCCTGTAGGTTCAAAGCCGTGCCGTATCTCGTCTGTCCGTCCCTCGGGAATCGCCGGAGCGGCGGGCGTTTTCAAGGCCTCGGGGATTTCACGGCCCCTTAACCCTGTTCGGGCACACTTCTTCAAGCAATTCACAGTCTGGCCCGGTCGCGGCCGATCGATGCGAGTATGGCGCGGATGCTGATCGCCTGCCCGAGCTGCGCGAGCGAATATCGCATCGACGCCAGCAAGGTCGGCATGGAGGGCCGTTCGGTCCGCTGTGCCGCCTGCCGCGAGACGTGGTTCATCTCGCCCGCCGACGTCCTCGCCGGCCACGAGGCGGAGCTCGCCGCGCAGGCCGAGAACGATCCCCTCGCGGACGCGGCCTGGGAGGAGGCGACCGCCTCGGTGCGGAATGCCACCGACGTTCCGGCGCCCGAATCCCGACGGTCCGCCAAGCGCAAGTCCGCCGGAAAGGCCGCCGGGAAGGCGCGCCGCGCGATCCCGGGTCTGACACCGTCTCTGGCTCTCGGCCTGACGCTCCTGGCGGCGATCCCGCTCGTCTGCCTCGCCCGAACCAGCGTGGTCCGGGCCGTCCCGCAGACCGCCTCCCTGTTCGCGCGCATCGGCCTGCCGGTGAACGTGCGCGGGATTGAGATCCGCGACGTCGTCGCCTTCAACAACCCGGCCGAGGACGACAGTCCCGCGGAACTCGTCGTCGAGGGCGACCTCGTCGGCGTCGCGCGCTCGGACGCGCCCGTCGCGCCGCTGAGCGTCGAGATCCGCGACGCCGGCGGTCGGACGATCAAGACCTTCACGGTCGCGCCGCCGCGGACGATCCTCGCCGCGACCGAGACCGCACGATTCCGCGCGAGCCTGCCGTCGCCGCCGGCCGCTGGGCGCACGGTGGTGCTGCGTTTCGCCGACGCGTCCGCGACCCGCTCCGACCCTCGGGTGGCGGCGGCGGATCGGTGAGGCGGGTCCGCGCCGGCAATTAGCTCAGGTTGCGCCTCTCCCGCGGATCGGCAACCTTCTCGACGGCGTTCCCGTTGCGGGCGTGAGCGTCGGCCGACGTCGGCGCATGGGATCGCCGTGCCTTGAGTGTTCGCGAAACCGTTCCCATCGTCGTCGAGACGACCGACTCGGTCGATCAGAAGCGCGCCTTCGACTACTGGCGCAGCACGGCACTGGCGCGCGTCGACGCGACGCCGCTGGCCCCCGACATCCCGTTCGCGGCGGGCCGCCGGCTCGCGATCACCCGTCACGGCGCGATCCTGCACACCCTGAGCGAACCGATCGGGGTCGAGCGCACGACGCAGCACGTGCGCCAGGACGGGCGCGACGACATCGCGATCGTGCTCCTCGTCCAGGGCAGCGGCTACATCGAGCAGGGCAACAGCGGCGCCGTGCTGGGCGCCGGCGACATCGCAGTCCATGCCATGGACCAGCCCTTCGCGATCGGCAGCCGCGATTCCTACGAGGAGATCCGCCTCCAGGTGCCGCGCGCCGCCTTCGTGAGCCAGGTCGGCAGCGTGCACGCCTTCGCCGGGCGCGGTCTCCGCGCAACGCCGCTCAGTGGCCTGTTCGCGACCTATCTGCGGTCGTTCTCCGAGACGGTCGGCGGTATGTCGGAGGCGGAAGCCGGCATCGCCCTCGAGGGCGTCCTGCACCTGCTGCGCGCCCTGGCCGACCGCCAAGGCGAGACGGCCGGCGACGAGCTGTCCGGGGACGCCGTGCGGGCCCTGGCCCTCGCCCATATCGAGCGCCGACTGCACGATCCCGCCTTCGGGCCGGAATCGCTGCCGACGGCTCTGCGGGTCTCGCGAAGCCGCCTCTACGCGGCTTTCACCGGCGACGAGGGCGTGGCGGCGAAGATCCGCGACGCCCGGCTCGACCGGGCCTACAAGCGGCTCCGCGGCGGCACGCGGATCGGGTCGGTGATGACGAGCTGCGGCTTCACCGACGCGGCCACCTTCAGCCGCGCCTTCCGCCGCCGGTTCGGCGTGGCGCCTCGGGACGTGCTGGAACGCCGCCCCTGACGGAGTCAGATGCGGCTGCCGCGCGGGTCGGAGACCGTCCGCCCGGGCGCGACCGCGCCCGCGAGCCGCTGCGCCACGCCGATGAGCCCCAGGCCGAGGCGGATCGCGACGACGCCGACCCGCGCGATCCGGATCTGCCCGGGCAGCTGGCGCGGGCCGATCGGGCGGTAGGCGAGGCGCGGGCTGGCGCGCTCCGCCTCCGCGATGGCCTGACCCAGCGGGAGGGACGCGATGCGCCGCGCCTCCGGCGGAACGATGCCGATCGCCCGCGCCCAGCCGTCGCTGCGCGCGAGCGCTCCGCGCCCGTGCATCTGGCGGAATCGCCGCCGCCAGAGGTAGCGCCGCACGGCGCGCGGGAAGGTCTCCATCCGGGCATCGCAGAGCGCGTCGGGCTCCTCGCAGCGGGAGCGGATCGTGTCCGCCACGCCGCCCGGCGCGCGCCCGGCGAGGCGGGCCGAGATGGTCACGCAGACGTCGGTGGCGTGCCGGACCCGCAGCCCGTGTTCCAGCAGCCGGGCGATGAAGGCGCCGTCCTCGCCGAGCGGGATCTCGGGCATGCCGCCGACGGCGAGGTACGCGCTGCGGGTCACCGCGAGGGTCGCGCCGATCGCGGTCCGGTGGCAGGGCCAGGGGTCGTTCGGATCGGGATCGATCCGCGCCTCGGCCTCGGTGATCAGGGCGTCGTAGGTGTCCTCCAGCCGGCCGCGGGCGGGGAGCGAGGGCGGCAGCAGCGCCGCCTCCGCCGCGTCGAGCTCGACCCGGCCGGCCACAGCGTCGGCCCCGGCCTCGATCGCCGCGCGATTGCGCGCCACCCAGTTGGGCGGGACCCGGCTGTCGGCGTCGGTCGACAGGATGATCCCCGCATTCCCCGCATCACCCAGCCAGGCGGCGGCGGCGTCCATGGCCCGGCGCCGGGCCCATCCGGCATGGGCGCCGGAAAAATTCTCGACGGACACCCGGACCGGGATCGACAGCGTCGGCACCAGCGCGGTGACGAGGGCCTCGGTGCCGTCCGTGCAGTTGTTCAGGAACAGCACGAGCCCGACGCGCCCCGATTCAGCACCCTCCTGGGCGTCGATCGCCCGCAGGCACGCGGCGATCCGCTCCTCCTCGTTGCGCACGGGCACCGCCACGATCGCATCGGGACCCGGGACGTCTGACAAAGGGGGGCTCGACACCGGTGATCATCTCCGCCGGACCCGTCGTGCGGGTCTGGATCGGGCTTATGCCGGAGCTTCCCTGAACGGGACCGGACCGGGGAGATCCGGCGACGCGCCGTCGGTCAGAGGGTCTTCTCGACGAGGCCCTCGATCCATTCCGGCTGGGTCTCGCCGACCGAGCGGCCGACCTCGGTCGCGCCCTTGTAGGCGATCAGCGTGCTCTGCATCCGCACGTTCAGGCGGCGCAGCAGCTCCTTCTGGCTGTCGAAGTCGATGTCGAAGATCTGGAGATCCTTGAAACGCGGCTCGGCCGCGAGTTTCGCGAGGATCGGCTTCTGCGTCCGGCAGATCGGGCACCACGGGGCGCTGACCGCGATCAGCACCGGCTTCCCGCCCTTCTGCGCGGCGTCGAAGGCCGCGTCCGAGAACGGGCGGGTCTCGCCCGCCAGGGCAGCGGTCGGGACCCCGAGCAGGGCCGGGCCGGCGAGGGCGAGGCCGACGAGCGCGAGGACGTGACGGCGGCTCTTCATGGCGTGCGATTCTCCCGCGACCCCGTCGGCGCGGGGGCGCTGCTGTTGGCGGGATGCTACGTCGCGCGCCCGGCCCCGTCCCTGTGACCGGTGCGCCCCAAAGACGGAAAGCCCCCGCGCCGGATCACATTGTCGAGACGCCGGACGGCGACGCGTCGGACGACCGGTCCTCCGCCACGAGCGCCGCGATGTCGTCGGGATCCACCGCGTCGATCGGGCGCCGGATCTTCAGGGCCCGCGTGGGCGCGCCGGCGCGCATCACCAGCACGATCGTCTCCATGTCGGGGCAGCCCGGATCGGCGCAGGCGATCTCGTTGACCGCCAGCGTGTCGGCTTCTCCGAGGCCGAGGGCCGTCCGCAGATCCTGCTTCAGGCGCGCCGCGATCGCGGCGCGCTCCGCCGAGCGGGTTCGCCACGCCTTAAGGCTCACGAAAGCCATGCGCGATGCTCGTTGTCCTGCCGTGGAAGCCCGGTTGCGGATGTGTAACACTGTTACAGTTTTCCGGGGGCGGTCAAGCGTCGCCCCATGCGCCTGAAACAACCGTCGTGTTCACCGGTCATGTAGAGGCCGACCTCGGAAAAACCGACTGCGTTGGTCTTCGGACTCGACAGGGGCGTAGAGGTCCGGTGTGGTGTAATAGGCGCGCGAAGGATGTGAGATCTTGCGACCCTGGCGGGACGGGCCGGACGACCGGCGGAGCTACCATCACGGCAACCTGAAGGAGGCCCTGCTGGAGGCCGCGCGCCGGTTCATCGCCGAGCGCGGGATCGGCGGCTTCACCCTGGTCGACGCGGCGCGGCTCGTCGGCGTGACGCCGGCCGCCTTGTACCGCCATTTCCGGGGCCGCGAGGCGCTTCTGGAGGAGCTGGCCGGGCGCGGCTTCGCGGAGCTCGCCGCGCGTCTGGCGCGGGCCCTGACGTCGCGCGGGACGCCGCTGGAGCGGTTCACCCGGATGGGTGAGACCTATCTCGCCTTCGCCGAGGAGGAGCCGGCCTACTACGCGGCGATCTTCGAGACCCGCGGGGCACCCGCCGGCGAGGCCGATCCCGACTCGCCGCCCGGCACCCCCGGTGCGGAGGCGCGGCCGAGTCCCTTCGACCTGCTGGTGGAAGCGCTGCAGGCGACCTTCGCGGACGGGTTCGGGGGCGTGGCGCCCCGCTTCATCGCCCTGGAGGTCTGGGCCCTCGCGCACGGCCTCGCCACCCTCTCGGCCGCCGGCCATCTGCCGCGCGGCCCCGGCTTCCCCGACAAGTACGAGTTGCTGCGGGCCGGAGTCCTCGCCCTGGTCCACGGGGCGGGGCGCCCCGGCGAGCGCGACGGCGGCGGTGGGCGGCCTTGAAAGGCCCCCGCCGGACCCGCATGTTAACCGCGTTCACATGAACAGCGGAGCACAGCCGTGACCTCTCAATCCTCCTCTTCCTGGGCGACCGGCAGGCTCTGCCGGTCCGGCCCGTTCCCGCGTCGGTCGCTGGAGATCGGCGCGATCGTGGTGGGCTTCATCTACTGGTGGCCGATCGGCCTCGCGCTCGTGGCCTGGAAATTCGCGGGCTACCCGGCCTTCGCCGAGATGCGGGACGCCGCGCGCCGGACGGTGTCGGGGTTCGAGGGCGGGCGCCCCGCGTCGCGCTTCGCCCGCGCTTTCGAGGCCGCGAACCGCCGCGGCGGCAGCGGGAACGCCGCCTTCGACGAGTACCGCCGGGCCGAGCTCGACCGCCTCGAGGCGCAGCGCCGCGCCCTCGAGGAAGAGAGCCGCGCCTTCTCGGACTTCGTGGAGGAGCTGAAGCGCGCCCGCGACCGCGAGCAGTTCGACGCGTTCATGGCCAAGCGCCGGACCGAGGGTGGCGGCCGCGCGGTCTGATTCTGCGACGCGGCGTCCGGGCCCATCGGCCCGGACGCACCCCCTGAACACCGCGTGCCGTCTCAGGCCGCGCGGACGCGATCGAGGAACCGCGCCACCTCGCCGTTCAGGTGCTCGGACTGCTCCGAGAGCCGCGACGCCTCGGCCAGAACCTGCCCGGCGGCCTGACCGGTCTTCTCGACGGCCCCAGCGACGCTGACGATGCTGCGGGTCACCTCGCCGGTGCCGGCCGCGGCCTGACCGACGTTGCGGACGATCTCGTGGGTCGCCGCGCCCTGCTGCTCCACCGCCGCCGCGATCGTCGTCGCCACGCCGTCGATGTCCCGGATCCGGGCCGTGATCGTCCCGATCGCCGCGACGGCCTGCCCGGTCGAGGCCTGCACCCGCCCGATCTGGCCCGCGATCTCTTCCGTGGCCCGGGCGGTCTGCTCGGCCAGCGCCTTCACCTCCGTGGCCACCACCGCGAAGCCGCGGCCGGCCGCGCCCGCGCGCGCCGCCTCGATCGTGGCGTTGAGCGCCAGGAGGTTGGTCTGACCCGCGATGGTCGAGATCAGCCCGACCACGTCGCCGATCCGCGCCACGGCCTCGCTCAGGTCCCGGACCAGCGCGCCGGTCCGGTCGGCCTCCGCGACCGCCGCCCGCGCGAGGCCGGCCGAGCCGTCGACCTGCCGGCCGATCTCCTGCACGGAGGCGCCGAGTTCCTCGGCCGCCGCCGCCACGGTGCCGACGTTGCTGGCCGCCTCCTCGGCCGCGGCCGCGACGGTGGTCGACTGCCCCGCGGTCTCGGCCGCGGTCTCCGTCATGCCGCGGGCCGTGGCCTGCAGGCCGGCGGCCGCCGTCGAGACCTGCGCGACGATCCCGCCGACGGCGTCGGCGAACCGGTCGGCGACCTGCCGCATCGCGAGGCCGCGCTGACGCTCCGCGTCCTGCCGCGCCGCCTCGGCCTCGGCCTCGAGCTGCCGGGTCCGGATCAGGTTGTCCTTGAACACCTGCACGGCCGCCGCCATGGCGCCGATCTCGTCGCGACGGTGCCGGAACGGGACCTCGGTGCCGGCGTCGCCCCGCGCCAGCCGGGTCATCGCGGCGGTCATCGCGGCGATCGGCCGCGAGATGTAGAGCAGGCCGAAGATCGCCGCCGCCAGGGCGGACACCAGCGCGAGGCCGATGCTGGCGACGGCCGCGGCGGACGCGGCCTCGACCCGGATCATCGCTGCGTCCGCGTCCTGCTGCGCCGCTTTCTCGTCGTGGTCCGCCAGACGGGCCAGGGCCGCCCGGGCACCGTCGTACAGTGCCACGACGTCGGGCCGGATCAGCAGCGCGGTCGCCTCCGTCTGCCGCCCCGCCTCCACGAGGCGCCGCACGTCCCGATCCACCTCCGCGAATCGGGTCCAGGACGCGCCGAACGCGTCGTAGTGCCGCCGCTCCTCGGCGGTGGTGATCAGCGGTTCGTAAGCCCGGCGCGCGTCGCGCAGCCGCGCGTGCGTGTTCGCCAGGGCGGCCTCATTGGCGTCCCGGTGCTCCGGCGTATCCGACAGCAGGATGAGCCGGTACTGCTTGATGCGCACCTCGGAGGCCGCCACTTCGATCGCGCCGACCTTCTCGAGGGAGGGCACCCAGTCCCTGGCCAGCGCCGTCGCAGCCTGCCCGATCCCGGCCAGCTGACGGAGGGATAGACCGCCCTGCGCCGCGGAGATCAGGGCAAGTCCCGCGAAGAGAAGGGCCAGGATTGCTTTGAGTGGAATGGATACGCGCATGACGATCCTCGGCCAGATCCGAGTGCGGGACGGTCGCATCGGGCGGTCCGACGCAGGCGACTGCATCTAGCCACTTCAGGATCTCGCGCAACTCGCGCCTTAGAAACATCATAGAACGATTTTTACTTATAATAATACTCCAGAACCGATAATTTACCGAGCAAAGCTACATTATTATATCAGATAAAGGTCAACCGTCGCGCAAGTTCGGGTATCTGCTTCGGCCGAAAAACTCTCTTATCCAGACGAAAGCGTTGACGGCGACGATACAAGTGACGCTTGTGCCGGACCCGCACGCGACGGTCCGCGCCGACCGAGCCCCCATCCTTCCGAGAGGATTCCGCGCCCGGCCGCGATGCCTACCCGAGTCCTCACGCAGCTCCGTCGATCCGGCCTTCCGCCGGGATCACCGGGACGAGTTGCACCCCGGCCTTCGCTCCTGCATTGCTCCTCAACCGCAAGGGGAGGGTTCGGGGCATGTCGACGGCTCGGGTCACCGTGGTCGATCACCCGCTGGTGCAGCACAAGCTGACCCATCTGCGGGACAAGAACCGCTCGACCAAGGGCTTCCGGCAGATCCTCAACGAGATCGGGATGCTGCTGGCCTACGAGGTGACCCGTGACCTCCCGCTGGAGCCCGTCACCATCGAGACGCCCCTCCAGCCGATGCAGGGGCAGCAGATCCAGGGCAAGAAGCTGGTGCTCGCGCCGATCCTCCGCGCCGGAGTGGGCTTTCTCGACGGCATGCTGTCGCTGGTCCCGTCGGCCCGCGTCGCGCATATCGGGCTCTACCGGGATCCCGAGACGCTGGAAGCCGTGGAGTACTACTTCAAGGCGCCGTCCGATCTGGCCGACCGGACGGTGCTGGTGCTGGATCCGATGCTGGCGACCGCCAACTCGGCGATCGCGGCCCTCGACCGCCTCAAGGCCCGGGGCGCCTCCGACCTCCGCTTCGTCTGCCTGCTGGCGGCGCCGGAGGGCCTCGCCAAGTTCCAGGCCGCCCATCCGGACGTGCCGGTCTGGACCGCGGCGATCGACAGCCACCTGAACGACCACGGCTACATCGTCCCGGGCCTCGGCGACGCCGGCGACCGGATGTACGGCACCCGCTAGGAGCCGGCCTCAGCGCCGCCGCCGGGCTCCGGCGCGGCCCTTGCCGACGACCTTGCGGAGGGTCTGCGAGAGCTGATCCACCGAATAGGGCTTCTGGATCAGGTCGAAGCCGTGGACGCCCTCCTGCGCCAGCACGTGGCTGTAGCCGGAGGTGAGGACCACCGGCAGGTCGGGCAGGCGCCGCTGCAGCTCGCGGGCCAGCGCGATACCGCCCATGCCGGGCATCACGACGTCGGAGAAGACGGCGTCGAAGCGGAAGGGGATCCTCTCGATCTCGACGAGCGCCTCCTCGGCATTGGTCGCCCAGACGGTCTTGTGCCCGAGATCTTCCAGGATCTGCGTGGCGAAGCGGCCGACCTCGATGTTGTCCTCGACCACCAGCACGCAGAGGCTGGCGCCGTCGAGCCCGCTCTCCTCGCTCCGCGGCGTGACGGACATGTCCGGCGCGTGCTCCGCCTGCGGCAGGTAGAGCGTGAAGGTCGTGCCGTGGCCCGGGCTGCTGGACACGTCGACGTCGCCCCCGGACTGCTTGGCGAAGCCGAAGACCTGGGACAGCCCGAGCCCGGTGCCCTTGCCGATGTCCTTGGTGGTGAAGAACGGCTCGAAGATGCGCGGCAGCACGTCGGCCGGAATGCCGATGCCGGTGTCGGACAGCGACACCGCCGCGAAGGTGCTGCGCGACCCCGCGTGACCGCGGATCGCCGGCATCGGCCGGTCGCCGGATAGCTTCAGGGTGAGGGTGCCCTCACCGCCCATCGCGTCGCGGGCGTTCACCGCCATGTTGATCAGCGCGGTCTCGAACTGGCTGAGGTCGGCGCGGATGTAGCAGGGGGTGGCGGGGATCTCGGCCAGAACGCTGATGCGCGCTCCGGTGACCGAATCCAGCATCTCCGCCACGGCCCGCAGCGAGGCGCCCACCTCGAAAACCTCGGGCCGGAGGGCCTGACGGCGCGCGAAGGCCAGGAGCTGGCCGGTCAGCTTGGCGGCGCGGTCGACCGTGTCGGAGATGGCCTCGACGTAACGGCGACGGCGCTCCTCCGGCAGGTCCGGGCGCTTGAGCAGGTCGGTGGAGGATTTGATCACCGTCAGCAGGTTGTTGAAGTCGTGGGCGACGCCGCCGGTCAGCTGCCCCACCGCCTCGAGCTTCTGCGACTGCCGCAGCGCCTCCTCCACGCGCTCGCGCTCGGCGCTCTCGGACTGGAGTTTGGCATGGGCCTCCGCCAACGCCTGCATATTGCGTCGCTGCTCGGTCAGATCCGTGAGGATCCCGCAGAGGAGCGGCTGATCGCCCTGGCAGGCGAAGCGGCTGAGCGACAGGAAGGTCGCGCTCTCCGATCCCGCCGCGTGCAGCGCGATCTCCTCGCGGACGGGCCCGTCCATCGCGTGCCGGATCAGGCGCCCGAGGTCGACATCCGCGTGGACGAAACCCTGGAGCGTGCGGCCGGTCAGGCGCTCCTGCGGCTCGCCGAGCATCTCGGCCAGCCGCCGATTGCAGTAGAGCAGCGTCCCGTCCAGCGCCAACGTGAACGCGCCTTCCTGCATCTGCTCGATCAGCGCCCGGTAGGGCAGGTCCGCGTTCTCGAGCGTGTAGACGAGGCGCTCATGGTTCGGGCCCTCCACCACGACGGCGTCGAAATCGCCCCGGCGGATGGCCGCGAGGGTCTCCTCGCTCTCCTCCAGCCGCGCCTCGAGCTCGCGGATATGGGCGCGATAGGCGTCGAGCCCGGGCTCGTCGCCGGGCAGCAGAGCGTCCACACCCATCAGAGCGGCTCCGCGGCGGACGCGATCTCGAGACTGCGCAGCACGCGGCCCTCGTCCAAGAGGTCGCCCGAGAGGCGCCGTTCCGGCCCCGGCGCCAGTCTCAGGAGCGTGGGTGCGGCGAGGATCCCGTCGCGCTCGGCAAGGTCGGGCTGCTGATAGATGTCGACGATCTCCAGCTCGTAGCGGCCCGGGAAGTGGGCCTCGCAGATGCGGCGCAGCACTTCGACCGCGCGCAGCGAGCGCGACGCGGTTCCGGCCACGAACAGCCGCAACCGGACGTGCTCCGCGTCCGTCGGAGAGGAGGCGGCCGCGTTCAAGGCCGGTCGGCCTTGGGACGGATGTCGAGGCCGACCAGAACCTTCTCGGTGTTCGACAGGTCGCCGATGATCCGCTTGAGCGGCGACGGCAGCCGGCGCACGAGGGTCGGGATCGCGAGGATCTGATCGCCGGCGGCGAGCTGAGGGTTCTTCATGAGGTCGATGACCTCGATGTCGTAGTGGCCGGCCAGGTGCTCCTCGCAGAACCGCTTCAGGTTGCTCAGGGCAGCGAGAGACTTGGCCGTCTGCCCGGCGACGTAGAGGCGCAGGTGATAGTGGCCGGAATCGCGGTCGGGATCCGTCTCGGGTGCTTGGTCGTCCGATGTCGTATCGCTCATTCCGCGGCACTCCGTCGTGCGCTCAACGCCTGCTGCTCCGCCGCGAGCGTGACGCCCCGCGCCGCGTCCTCGGTACGCAGGCTCTCCTCCTCGTCCACGGCCGCCTCGAGACCGGCCCTGAGCTCCTCGATCTGACGCTCCAGGGCGGAGCGTCGGCGCGCCATATCCCGGAGCCGGCGCTCGGTCGCGTCCCGGTGCTGCTGCGCGGCCGCGCGTTCCTGAGCCTCCTGAACCAGGCGCGCGGTGCCGGTGAGAACACCTGAAGGACCAATATAGGCATCCACCAACTGGATCCCGTCCGACGACATCAGAAATTCGCGGATCTGGTTGGAGTGGCTCATACCCCGCGCCTTGATGACGTAGAGGGTCCGCGTCCGCTCGCCGTTCGCCTCCATGTTCTGGAGCTTGATCCAGGCATCCATCAGGGAGGACACGCCGAGATCGTTATCCTCGATCAGGGAGCCGTCGCCGCGGAGGGTCGTGAAGATCGCCGTGATGCCGCGAGTCTTGATCAGGTCGATCATGCGCAGGAGCGTCGCCTGCAGCTCGCCCGACGACCCGCGCAGGGCCGAGATCGGGTCGAGCACCACCACGTCCGGCCGGAACTGGTCGAGGTCGCGGTGCATCCGCGCGAGATGCGTCTCCAGACCGAACAGGCTCGGCCGCGCGGCCTCGAAGCGGAGGCGGCCGCTCGCCACGTGCGCGGCGAGGTCGAGCCCGATCGAGCGCGCGTTGCGGATGATCTGGGCACCGCTCTCCTCGAACACGAAGGCCATGCAGCGCTCGCCGCGCCGGCAGGCCGCGTCGAGGATCGAAGCGGCGAGCATGCTCTTGCCGGTCCCGGCCTCGCCGGAGATCAGGATCCCGGAGCCGCGATGGAAGCCCCGTGGTCCCAGCATGGCGTCGAGCCCGGCGATCCCCGTCGAGAGGATGCCGTCGGGCACCCCGTAGACGAGATCCGCCGAGGTCACCGGCAGGACGCTGATCCCCGCGTGATCGATCAGGAACGGGTACTCGTTGGTGCCGTGGGCGGAGCCTCGATACTTGACGACGCGCAACCGTCGCGTGGTGATCTGGTCCTCGACGCGGTTGTCGAGCAGCACGACGCAGTCGGAGACGTACTCCTCCAGGCCCTGGCGGGTGAGCGGCCCGTCGCCGCGCTCGCCCGTGATGATCGCGGTCAGGCCGCGATCCTTGATCCAGCCGAACAGGCGGCGCAGCTCGGCGCGGAGCAGGGTCGGATCGGTGAAGCCCGCGAACAGTGTCTCGATCGTGTCGAGGACGACGCGCTTGGCCCCGATCGAGTCCACCGCGAAGCCGAGGCGGATGAACAGGCCCTCGAGGTCGTACTCTCCGGTCTCCTCGATCTCGCTCCGCTCCACGCGCACGTGGTCGATGGCGAGATGGCCCGCGGCGACGAGACCGTCGAGGTCGTAGCCGAGCGACGCGACGTTCGCCGCCAGATCCTCGGCCCGCTCCTCGAAGCTCATGAACACGCCGGGCTCGCCGTAGAGCGTCGCGCCGTTGACCAGGAAGGTCGTGGCGAACAGCGTCTTGCCGCAGCCCGCGGCGCCGCAGATGAGCGTCGGCCGCCCGGCCGGCAGACCGCCATGGGTCAGGTCGTCGAAACCGGTGATGCCAGTCGCGACCTTGGGCAGTGTCCGGGCGGCTTGCGGGTCGGGCACGATGGGCGAATCCCTGGACGTCTCGGAGGACGGCAAGTCCGGAAGTGCGGCGGCGCTCTCAACCCTGCCGGGCCGGTCGGGACGGTTCGCACCGCGAGAGACGCGGAGGCTGGCGCGAACAGCGCGTCGAACGGGCAGAACACCGGTGGAATGCGGTATGGCAACGGGTCCGCCCGCGCAATATGGGTGCGTGACGCGTCCGGCCGCCATCCCGTCGACGGACTGCGCAGACCGATGGAGGGCCTCCATGCTCGGCTGGGACGTCGACGTCAACGAGGCCCTGACGGCGCCGGCCGTGGCGCGCAACCGCGACGCGATCCTGGCCGTGCTCCGCGAGATCCTGCCCGACAGCGGCACCGTTCTGGAGATCGCCAGCGGCTCCGGTGAGCACGCGGTCCACGTCGCCGCGGCGCTGCCGGGCCTGGACTGGCTGCCGAGCGATCCCGAACCCGCCGCCCGGCGCAGCATCGCCGCGCACGCGCTCCGGGCCGGGCTCGCCAATATCCGGCCGCCGCTCGCGCTCGACGCCGCCGCCGCGGCGTGGCCCGTCGCGCGGGTCGACGGGATCGTGTGCATCAACATGATCCACATCGCGCCCTGGGCCGCCACCGAGGGCTTGATGGTCGGCGCCGGACGCGCCCTGAGCGCGGGCGGCGTCCTGTTCCTGTACGGGCCGTTCCGCGAGGCGGACCGGCCGTTCGCGGAGAGCAACGCCGCCTTCGACGCCTCCTTACGCGCGCGGGATCCCGCCTGGGGCGTGCGGGACCTCGACGCCGTCGCGGCGGAAGCGGCCCGGCACGGGCTGACACTGGTCCGGCGCGTGGCCATGCCCGCCAACAATCTGAGCCTGATCTTCGGCCGCGCGGACAGGTGAGCGCCCGTCTGTCACGGCTTTCCGTATCTGCACACTGTATTCAAGCATCCGCGTGCTGCACTATCCTGTCCTGGACCCGATGCGGCGGCAAAAGCCGCACGGGCCGCAGGAGGAAGCCCATGCCTATGGAACGCAGCGTTTCGAGCCGGGCCCTGGCCCTGTTCGCAGTGGCCGGATTACTGGGATCGACGCAGGCGCGGGCCGCGGATCCCATCAGGATCGGCGTGATCGCCGAGGCGCAGTCCGTGGTCGGGGCCTCGATCCCGCAGGCCGTCCAGCTCGCCGCCGACGAGATCAACGCCAAGGGCGGCATCGACGGGCGCCAGATCCAGGTCGTCACCTACGACGACAAGTCCTCCGCCTCCGACGCGGTCCGCGCCTTCCAGCGGGCGGTCTCCGAGGACAAGGTCAACCTCGTCATCGCCAGCTACATCTCCGAGGTCGTGCTGGCGCTGATGCCCTGGGCGGCCCGGCTCAAGACGCCGATGATCACGCCGGGCGCGGCCTCGAACGAGATCAGCGCCGCGGTCCACAAGGACTACGCGCGCAACAAGTACACCTTCCATGGCTACCTGACTTCGGCGGCGCTCGCCCAGTCCATCTGCGATTCCACCAAGGACATGCTGATCGACCTGATGAAGGTGAAGACCGCCGCGATCATGAGCGAGGACGCGGCCTGGA
This sequence comes from Methylobacterium sp. yr668, assembly GCF_900116245.1. Taxonomy (NCBI): domain Bacteria; kingdom Pseudomonadati; phylum Pseudomonadota; class Alphaproteobacteria; order Hyphomicrobiales; family Methylobacteriaceae; genus Methylobacterium; species Methylobacterium sp. yr668. The sequence continues at coordinate 47,528 of NZ_FOZY01000024.1, forward strand.
CCCGGCCGCTCGACGTCGGCTACGAGAAGTGCCTGCCCGAGATCGGCGTGAAGGTCGTCGACCACATCCGCTTCTCGCCGGACACGGGCGACTTCACGCCGATCTACAACAAGATCGAGGCGGCCAAGCCCGACCTGATCGTCACCGGCATCTCGCATGTCGGCGTGCAGCCGACGGTGCAGTGGCAGAACCAGAAGGTGCCGCTCGCCATGACCGGCATGAACTCGCAGGCGACATCCTCGACCTTCTGGTCGAACACCAACGGCGCGACCCAGGGCGTGATCTTCCAGAGCATCGCGGTGCCGGGCGCGGCGATCACCGACAAGTCGCTCGCCTTCAGCGCCGCGTTCAAGAAGCGCTTCGGCAGCGACCCGTCCTACGCCGGGTACATGGCCTACGATCAGGTCTACTACGCCGCCGACGCGGTGAAGCGGGCCGGCACCACGGAGGCCGACAAGCTCGTCGACGCCCTGGAGAAGACCGACTGGGTCGGCACCGTCGGGCGCACGCAGTTCTACGGCAAGGACGACCAATTCACCCACTCGATCAAGTACGGGCCGGGCTTCGTCACCGGCCTGATGGCGCAGTGGCAGGACGGCAAGCAGGTCGCGGTCTGGCCGAAGAGCCTCGCGCAGGGCGCGATCGTCCTCCCGGCCGCCGTGAAGGCGGCGGCCCGCTAGGCGGCTCTCCCGATCGGCAACGGGCGCGCCCGCGGCTTGCCAAGCGCGCCCGTTGCCGCAAGTAGAGCCGGACCGCGACACCGTGAGCGCGGCCGAGACGACGTGCGCGCTGAGGACAATCGCTGATGGCCACCACCGACCTGCCCGGGACCATGCGCCAGATCCGCTACGCGGGTTCCGGCGGACCGGAGGTGATCAGCCTGGAGAACGCGCCCGTGCCGAGCCCGGGGCCCGGCCAGGTCCTGATCGAGGTGGTGGCGGCCGGCGTGAACCGGCCCGACGTCGCGCAGCGGTCCGGGGTGTACCCGCCGCCGCCCGGCGCCACCGAGATTCCCGGCCTCGAAGTCGCCGGCCGCGTGGTCGCGCTCGGCAGCGGAGTCGAGGGCCTGTCGGCCGGCGACGAGGTCTGCGCTCTGGTGATCAGCGGCGGCTACGCCGAGTACGCCGTGGCCGAGGCGGCCCACTGCCTGCCGCGACCGAAGGCCGTCTCGCTGGTCGATGCCGGCGGTCTGCCGGAGACCTTCTTCACGGTCTACTCCAACGTGGTCCAGCGCGGCCGCCTGACGCGCGGCGAGAGCTTCCTCGTCCACGGCGGGTCGAGCGGCATCGGCGCCACGGCGATCCAGATCGCCAAGCATGTCGGCGCCCGGGTCTTCGCGACGGCGGGCTCCGCCGAGAAGTGCCGGTTCTGCGAGGATCTCGGGGCGGATGCCGCGATCGACTACAAGCAGGCCGACTTCGCCGAGGAACTGAAGCGCCTCACAGGAGGGCGCGGCGTCGACGTCATCCTCGACATGATCGGCGCCAGCTACCTCGCCCGGAACCTGAAGTCGCTGGCACCGGACGGGCGGCTGGTGATGATCGCGCTGATGGGCGGCTACAAGGTCGACGGGTTGAACATCACGCCGATCATGCGCAACCGCCTGACCTTCACCGGCTCAACGCTCCGGCCGCGCGGGAAGGCCGACAAGGCCGCGATCGCCGACGGTCTCCGCCGGGACATCTGGCCCGAACTCGAGGCCGGACGCATCCGGTCCGTCACCCACGCGACGTTCCCGCTCGAAGAGGCGCGGGCGGCGCACGAGCTGATGGAATCGAGCGCCCATCTCGGCAAGATCCTGCTGACGACCGGGCGCTGAGCCGGCCCCGTCAGGAACCTGCCTCGGCGGCCCCGCGTTGGCGGCCGGTAACGAGATCGTGTCGCGCAGCGCCCGTTCCGGCGTGTGGCGTCCCGCCGAGGAAGGTTTTGCACATGGCCGAGAGACTGAACCCCAACGAGAGCCGCCAGGGCGAGCGCGGCAAGCCGGTGCTCTGGGTCCTGGTGGCGAGTCTCGTCCTGCTGGCGATCGCGACCGTGGGCCTGCTCACGTGGAACGGCGCCAACTCGCCGAAGGACTACGCCAGCCAGAGCCAGGACGCGTCGCGCAAGGAGGTGACGGGCTCGGTCAACGGCCAGTCCGGCGGGTCGTCGCCGTCGAACAGCACCGCCGTTCCGGGCGGCAACCCGTCCTATCCGCAGCCGGCCCAGCCGGGCGCGAACGGCGCGCCGAAGTAAGGCGTCGCGCGCGGGACGGGATGCGCCGTCCCGCGGCCGACTCTCTCAGCGAGTCGGGATCGGCGTCGGGCCGCGGTAATCGTAGAAGCCGCGCTTGGCCTTCCGGCCGAGCCAGCCGGCCTCGACGTACTTCACGAGGAGCGGGCAGGGCCGGTACTTCGAATCGGCGAGGCCCTCGTAGAGAACCTGCATGACCGAGAGGCAGGTATCGAGGCCGATGAAGTCGGCCAGCTGCAGCGGGCCCATCGGGTGGTTCGCGCCGAGCTTCATGGCGGTGTCGATCGACTCGACCGATCCGACGCCCTCGTAGAGCGTGTAGATCGCCTCGTTGATCATCGGCAGCAGGATCCGGTTGACGATGAAGGCCGGGAAATCCTCCGACATCGTCGACGTCTTGCCGAGCTTCGCGATGAACGCCTTGGCCGACTCGTAGGTCGTGTCCTCGGTGGCGATGCCGCGGATCAGCTCGACGAGCTGCATCACCGGCACCGGGTTCATGAAGTGGATGCCGATGAACTTCTCCGGCCGGTCGGTCGCCGCCGCCAGCCGGGTGATGGAGATCGACGACGTGTTGGTCGCCACCAGGGTCTCCGGCCGCAGCGACCCGCACAGCGTGGTGAAGATCTCGCGCTTGGTCGCCTCGTTCTCGGTCGCCGCCTCGATGACGAGATCGCACGGGCCGAGGGCAGCGAAATCGCGGGCGGGGACGATGCGCGAGCGGGCCTCGCCGCTGTCGCCCTCGGTGAGCGTGCCCTTCGAGACGAGGCGCGCGAGGCTGCCCTCGATCACCGACAGCCCGTTCTCGAGCCGGGCGGGATCGCGGTCGTTCAGCAGAACCTCGAAGCCGGCGGTGGCGCAGACCTGCGCGATGCCGCTGCCCATCTGGCCCGCGCCGACGATGCCGACCCGCTTGATCTCCATATGCATGTGCCGACCTGTGCCCCCAAGGCGGATGCCGCAGCGCTGCCGCCCAGCTCTCTGGACGGCACGGACGCGACGGCACCGCGCGAAGTCTCGCCGCTGCTGCCTTCTAGACCAATCCTCGATCCGGAAGGAACCCGTGAAGCCGCGTTCTGCGACAATGCTCGCGGGTTGCCAGATCCGGTGCCGTTACTGGCCCTTGGCTTTGCCGATCTCGGATTGCAGCTCGGGAACGACCTGGAACAGGTCGCCGACGAGGCCGTAATCGGCCACCTGGAAGATCGGCGCGTCCTCATCCTTGTTGATGGCGACGATGACCTTCGAGTCCTTCATGCCGGCGAGGTGCTGGATCGCGCCCGAGATCCCCACCGCGACGTAGAGGTCCGGCGCCACGACCTTGCCGGTCTGACCCACCTGCCAGTCGTTCGGCGCGTAGCCCGCGTCCACGGCGGCTCGCGAGGCGCCGACGGCGGCACCGAGCGAGTCGGCCAGCGGCTCGATCAGCTCGTGAAACTTGTCCGAGGAGCCGAGCGAGCGGCCGCCGGAGACGATGATCCGCGCCGAGGCCAATTCCGGCCGGTCGGACTTGGCGATCTCCTCGCCCTTGAAGCTCGAGCCGCCCGCCTCGGGCGCGGCCGCCGATACGGCCTCCACCGGCGCCGGGGCGCCGCCCTCTTCGGCCGCCTTGAAGGCCGCCGTGCGCACGGTGATCACCTTCTTGCCGGCGGGCGCCTGCACGGTCTGGATGGCGTTGCCGGCGTAGATCGGCCGCTCGAACGTGTCGGGCGAGACCACCTTGATGATGTCGGAGACCTGCGCGACGTCGAGCAGGGCAGCCACGCGCGGCAGCACGTTCTTGCCCGTGGTCGAGGCCGAGGCGATGATCGTGTCGTACGGCTCGGCGATGGCGGCGATGAGCGCCGAGACCGGCTCGGCGAGGTCGTGGTCGTAGACGCCGTCCTCGGCGTTCAGGACCTTCTCGACGCCGTCGAGCTTGCCCGCGGCCTCGGCCACGGCCTTGGAGCCGGTGCCCAGCACGAGGGCGTGGACCGGCGCGCCGATCTCCTTGGCGGCGGCGAGCGCCTTCAGCGTGCTGTCCTTGATCTGGCCGTTGCCGTGCTCGACGAAGAGGAGTGTCGTCATGGTCTGCTGGTGCCCTCGAAGGTGGTGGCGCGGGGCTCGACCGTCGACCGGGAGCCCCGCCTCGGATCAGATGACGCCGGCTTCGACCTTGAGCTTCTGGACGAGCTCGGCCGCGGAGGCGACCTTCACGCCGGCCGAGCGGCCCGGCGGTTCGGCGGTCTTCAGCACCGTGAGCCGCGGCGTGACGTCGACGCCGAGCGCGTCGGGTGCCAGCTCCTCCAGGGGCTTCTTCTTGGCCTTCATGATGTTGGGCAGCGACGCGTAGCGCGGCTCGTTGAGGCGGAGGTCCGTCGTCACGATGGCCGGCAGCTTGAGGCTGACGGTCTGCAGGCCGCCGTCGACCTCGCGGGTGACGTCGAGGCTGCCCTCGCCGGGCTCGATCTTGTACGCGAAGGTGCCCTGAGGCCAGCCGAGCAGGGCGGCGAGCATCTGGCCGGTCTGGTTCGAGTCGTCGTCGATCGCCTGCTTGCCGAGGATGACGAGCTCCGGGCTCTCCTTCTCGACGACGGCCTTCAGGAGCTTCGCGACGGCGAGCGGCTCGCAGTTCACGTCGGTCTTCACCAGGATCGCCCGGTCGGCGCCCATGGCGAGTGCCGTGCGCAGCGTCTCCTGCGCCTGCTGCGGGCCGATCGACACGGCCACGATCTCGGTGACCTTGCCCTTCTCCTTCAGGCGGATCGCCTCCTCGACGGCGATCTCGTCGAAGGGGTTCATGGACATCTTGACGTTGGCGAGCTCGACGCCGGAGCCGTCGGCCTTGACGCGAATCTTGACGTTGTAGTCCACCACCCGCTTGACGGGCACCAGCACCTTCATGGCGGTCACGATCCTTCCCCGGAGGATTCTTGTCGTCGTGCAGGCCACTCCCACGGGCGCGCGAGGCGCAGCGTGGCCGGGGCACGCAAGGCGCCGGACCGTAACGGCCACATTTCCGCCTTGTCAACGCGGCGCCGTGGCGGCCCCGCGAAAACCGCGATGCCGGCTCAGCGATTGGCGCCGGGCACCCAGAGTACGTCGTCGGCCCCGTCGCCGTTCGCCGCCCGGCTCGCCACGAACAGGAAGTCCGACAGGCGGTTGAGGTAGCGCAGCGACTCCGGCGAGACCGTCTCGTCCTCCCGCGCCGCGAGGCTCACCGCGAGCCGCTCGGCGCGCCGGCAGACGGTCCGGGCGAGGTGCAGGGCTGCGGCAGCCGGCGAGCCGCCGGGCAGCACGAAGGATTTCAGCGGCGGGATCGCGGCGTTGAGCGCGTCGATGTCGCGCTCCAGCCGGTCGACCTGGCTCGCCACGATCCGCAGCGGCTCGTAGGGGAGGGGCTCGGGGGTCGGCGGCGTCGCGAGGTCGGCGCCGAGGTCGAACAGGTCGTTCTGGATCGCCCCCAGCATCCCGTCGAGGGGGCCCTGCGTGTGCAGGCGCGCCATGCCGATGCAGGCATTGGTCTCGTCGACGGTGCCGTAGGTCTCGACCCGCAGGTCCGCCTTCGAGCGCCGCTGCCCGTCCGCCAGCGCGGTCGTCCCCTTGTCGCCGGTCCTCGTGTAGATGCGGTTGAGCTTGACCACGGGGTGGCGTGCCTCAGAACGTGTAGCCGATCTTGCCGCCGAAATTGGTCAGGCCGCGGTTGTTGGCGCAGAGCCCGGCATTCGACATGTGCTCGACCGTCGCCATGATGCTCCAGTGCTCCGTCAGGCGGAAGCCCAGGGCGGCCGCCTCGCGGAACATCGGCGAGCAGCCGAGGGTGTTGAAGCCGTAGGGCGTCTCGGCCTTCGGGCCGGTCCAGCCGTTATGGGCCACGCCGCCGAAGAACCCGTCGAGGAACACGCGGCGGTTGAAGGTCTCGGGGAAGATCTCGAGCGTCCAGGTCGCGCCGAGATAGGCGTAGCTGGTCCGGCCGCCGGTGTTGTAGCTGCCGCCGACGGTCGGCCGCGGCATGAAGGCCTGCCAGAACGGATCGTCGCTGATGCGCGGCTTGGCGAACAGGATCTCGCCGTTGACGTTCGCCTTGCTGAATCCGGGGAGCTTGCCCTCGGCGCTCCCGGGATCCTGCACCGCGCCGCCGATCCGGATCTCCGACACGATGCTGAGCGGCTGGACGGGGGCCGCGTAGGCGGCGGGCGGCGGCGGCGCGAGGTCGGCGGCCGAAGCCGGCAGAATCGCCGCCCCGGTCAGAAGGCCGAACAGACGGAGGCGGGAAGGGGCAGTCATGCGGGCTCGGCCGGTTAGGCGCAGCGATTTGCTTCTACCGAGCGTAGCAGAGGCCCGCGCGGCGGGGCGGCCTATTCATCCTTCACCGGATCGAAAGGTGTTCGGTGCGGCGGCGCGGTCACACCCGGCCCGAAGCCCTCACGCCGAGCGCCACCAGACCACGCCCATGATGATCACGATCGCCACGAACTGCAGGAGGACGCGCAGGCGCATCAGCTTCTGCGAGAGGTTGACGCTGCCGCCGCGCATCATGTTGGCGAGACCCGCGACCAGGACCGCGGCGACGGCGAGGCAGGCAATCAGGACGAGGGTGTTGGACGACATGCGGTCGGGGATCCGGGTGGGGCGCGAGCCGCGATGCGGCTCGGCGCGTCGTTGAGGTCTCGGGCGCTCAGTTGCGGCGGAGCAGGCGCTCGAAATAGTCGAGTTCCTCGCGGGGGCGACTCGGGTCGCCGAGCTTGCGCCGCAGCTCCTCCATGATGCGCCGGGCGCGCTGGACCGCGGACTCGTCGGCCGTGGGGACGCGGACCCGCCCGTCGCTCATGTCGCGGCCGCGGGTCGGGCGCCCGAGGGGATCGTCGTCGCGCGCGCCGGCCTGACCCTGCTGGCCCGGCTGCTGGCCGCCCTCCTGCTGGCCCTCGCCCTGGCCCTCGGCCATCTCCTGCATCTGCTGGGCCATGCCGTCGGCGCCGCGCTTGAGGCCGTCGAGGGCGCGGCCCTGCGCGTCGACCGCGCCGTCCGAATCGCCGTCCTTCAGCGCGTTCTCGGCCTCGCGCATGGCGTCCTCGGCGTCGGAGAGGCCCTGCTCGCCGCGCATGCCGTTCTCCTTCATGCGCTTCTGAAGGTCCTCCAGCCGCTGCCGGAGCGCCTGCTGGCGCTCGCCGACGCCGCCCTGCTGGCCCTCGCCCTGCTGCCCCTGACCCTTCTGGCCCTGTTGGCCCTGACCCTGCTGGCCTTGCCCCTGCTGACCTTGCCCCTGCTGACCCTTCTGACCCTGCTGGCGCTGGCCCTGCTGCCCCTGGCCCTGCTGGCCGCGCTGTCCCTGCTGCGGCTGGCCGCGGTTCTGCGGGCGCTGGCCGTCGCGCTGCTCCTCGCCGTCCTTGAAGGTCTCGTCGCGCAGGCCCTGCTGCTCGCGCGACATCGCGTCGAGATCGCGCATCTGCTTCTGCATCTCGCGGGACGCCTGATCGGAGCGTCCGCCGCGCTCGGCGGTCTGGAGATTCTCCAGGATGTTGCGCAGCTGCTCCATCAGGCGTTGCGCCTCGGCGGTGTCGCCGCGCTTCATCGCCTCCGCCATGTCCTGGATCATCTTGTCGAGATCCTCCGGCGTGACGGTCTTGGTCTGCCCGTTGCTCTGGCCGCGCTCGCTCTGCTCGCGGGGCTCGCGGCCCTGCTTCTGCGCCATCTCGGACAGGAACTTGTCGAGCGCCTGCTTCAGGTCCTGCGTCAGGCGCTTGATCTCGTCGTCGGGCGCGTTGCGCTCGATCGCCTCCTTCAGCCGGTCCTGGGCCTGGCGGAGCTGCTTCTCGGCGTCCGACAGGTCGCCGTCCTCGATCTTGAGGGCCATCTCCCAGAGGAGGTCGGCCACCGCGACGAGGTCGGCATCCGTGCGGGCGCGGCGCAGGCGCTCGGTCGCGGTCCGCAGGCCGAGGAAGATCGCGGGCTGCGGCGTGTACGTGTCGGGCGCGACCAGCAGGGCGTCCAGCGCCCCCTGGACCCAGCGGCGATCGGTGTCTGGCGCGATGACGAGCCGGCGTCGCTGCTCGGCGAGCGCACGCGCCAGCGGCTCGCGGAACGGCCGCGCCGGCAGGACGATCTCGGTGTCCGCCGTGCGCCCCTCCTGGCCGGCCTCGTCCTTGACGACGATGTGGTAGCGGACCTTCGCGCCGGACAAGGGGCTCTCGGTGAGGTCCACGAGGGTCTTGGTGTCGGTGTCGCCGCTCGCGTCGCCCGGCAGCGCCAGGTTGATCTGCGGCACCGGGACCAGGGCCCGCGCGGATTTCAGCGGCTCGATCACCGCCTCGGCCGAGCTGATCCCGTAATCGTCCTTCGCCCGGTAGGTCAGGTTGAAGGTGCCGCGCCCGTTCACCTCGGGGCCGCCCACGGCGGTCACCTCCGGCGGCCGGTCGGGGATCGCGTCGACCGTGAGGCGCTGCTTGCCCGCGGGGGTCACGATCGTCAGCGCGGCGCCGCCGACGATGCGGTAGCGCTCCTCGCGCAGGTCGGCGCGCGCCTCCTGGCCCGGCACCGGGACGAGGCCGGCATTGGGCGTGAGGGTCGTCTCGGACGCGGCCTTGCCCTGGCCGGCGATCCGCACGATCAGCTGCGCGTTGACCGGCGCGCGCAGGTGCTGGTCGCTCCCGTCCATCGCGATCAGCAGCGGCGGAAGCCGCGTGTAGAGCGGCGGGTCGATCCAGCCGTCCACGCGGAAGTTCGGGCCGGGCGCCGCCGGCTCCTGCCAGTCGAAGGCGGCGCCGATCCGCTGGCGCCACTCGGGGCCGGCCACGAACAGGCTGGCGACCGCCGCGACCACCAGGCCGGCGCGCAGCGCGAAGGGATCGTGCCGGGTCATGCCCGGTCGCGGCAGGCCGACCCGCAGCGCCGAGATCGCCTGCGCGGCGCGGCGCTGGTGGAGGTCCCACAGCAGCCGGCTCCCCGGATCGGCGGCGCCGACGGCGAGGCTGTCCTGGGCGGCCGAGGCCGGCCCGTGCCGCAGCTTCGGATCGCGGGAGGCGGCCTCGCGGTCGAGCCGCGCCAGGGCGAGGCGCCGGTCCGGCCGGGCGATGTGGACCAGCGGCAGGAGCGCGGCGACGAGCAGGATGGCGAGGGCGCCGAGGCCGATCTGGCGCCAGAGCGGCGTGAGGTCGAGCCACACGCCCGCCCAGGAGACGACCAGGAAGAGCAGGAAGACGCCGATGCCGCGCCAGAGCACGGGCCAGGCCTGCTCCCACAGGGCGGCTGCCCGCGCCTGCGCCACGAGCCGGTCGAGCCGCGTGGACGCCGCGTCCGCTCCGCCCACCCGGGTCTTGCTCTCGGTGCCGTTGCTGCCGATCACGCCGACCGTTCCGCCTCACGCCGAAGGAGTGGCCCACGGAGCCGCGCCCGGCGGGCCCCGTCACACGTGCCTAGCATGGTGGGCCGCGCAGGTCGGCGGGTCAAATCGGCGCGACGCCGACCCGACCGGGGCGCGGTCAGTTGTGCGCCTGGATGAAGTTCCGCACCTGCGGGTAGATCTGCGACTCCCAGCGCCGGCCGGCGAAGACGCCGTAATGGCCGACGCCGGCCTGGAGGTGATGGGTCCGCATGTACTGGGCGAGGTCCGAGCACAGGTCGTGGGCCGCCATGGTCTGGCCGACGGCGCAGATGTCGTCCCGCTCGCCCTCGACCGTCATGAGCGCCGTGCGGCGGATCGCGCGCAGGTCGATCGGCTCGCCCCGATACGACACCGCGTTCCGGGCCAGGGCGTGGTCCTGGAACACGGTCTTGACCGTCTCGAGGTAGAAATCGGCGGCGAGATCGAGCACGGCGAAATACTCGTCGTAGAAGGACTCGATCGCCTCGGCCTTGTCGTGCTCGCCGTTGGCCATGTGCCAGAACAGGTCGGCGTGGCCCTGGACGTGGCGCTTGGCGTTCATCGCCATGAAGGCCGAGACCTGCACGAAACCCGGGTAGACCTTGCGGCCAGCCCCCTTGTGGCGGGACGGCACCGTCGCGATCAGGTTCTTCTCGAACCACTCGATCGGCTTGGAGGTCGCGAGTTCGTTCACGCCCGTCGGGTTGATCCGGCAATCCACCGGGCCGGCCATCAGGGTCATGCTGCGCGGGGCGGCCGGGTCCTTCGACTGCGCCATCGCGGCGGCGGCCACCAGGGCCTGCACGGCGGGCTGGCACACCGCCACCATGTGGGCGCCTTCGCCCATGGTCCGCAGGAACTGGATGAGGTGGCTCACGTAGTCGTCGAAGCCGAAGGTCCCGTCGGAGAGCGGCACGTCCCGGGCGTTGTGCCAGTCGGTGATGTAGACGTCGTGATCGGGCAGCATCGTGCGCACGGTGGCGCGGAGCAGCGTGGCGAAGTGGCCCGACATCGGCGCCACCATCAGCACCTTGGGCTGCTCGGTGTGGATGTCCTTCTTGAAGTGGAGCAGCGTGGCGAAGGGCGTGACCTCGACCGCCTCCTCGGAGACCGGGACGCTCCGGTTCCCGACATTCACCGAGTCGATGCCGTAGGGCGGCCGCGCGAAGGTCAGGCCCGCGCGCATCATCATCCGGGCCCCGGCGGACATCCAGGTCGCCGGCTCGCCCCACCCGACCCAGGGCGACCAGATGTCGTTCAGCAGCCGCCCCCACGCCCGGGTCTGGGCGGCCATGTCGGTCTGCAGATCGAACGCGTCGTACAGCATCGGGCAGGCACTCGCTTGAGCCCTGCCCGGCACGCGGGCCATCGGGGCGGCAACGTTGGCGGATGCCGGAGTGAGGGTTGCATCAGCGTGGCCGAGCAGGATGGGTCCCGTTCCCGAGTGCGGCAACTGTCCGATAGGCGGATGCGAACAAGAATCGTCGTGACGTGACTTTGATGCATCACGCGCTGCGCCGATCACATTCGGGTGTGCCGAATCGTCCGGCACACCCCCGCCGTCACGAGGCGCGGCGAATGACCGGGCGCGGGTCGGACTCGCTCCGACGATGCTCGCAGGCGACCTTGAGGTACCGGTCGCTGCCCCCGGGCAACCCGGCCTGGGCGGCCATCGTCTGGGCGTGCATCAGGCATTCCATCGGCGTGTGCGCCGGCGCGATGATGACGTCGAGGGCGGTGTCGCGCGAGCAGTCCTGGGCCAGCAGCGTGCCGGCACAGACGAGGGCAACGGAGAGCAATTCCGACATGACGGACCTCAGCTTCGAGTGATCGAAAGGTCCGCGGGGTGCTCCGGCGTGCGAGCCACCGCGTTGTCGTTGCCTGGTCGCTTCCTCCGGTTGCTGAAGACTTGAAGCACGTCATGTGCCAGCGCAGCACGACGCGTCCCTTGAGAGGTGCAACGCCGTCCGGGCCGGACTCAGTCGCGGGCGGGAAGCCAGCGCGTCTCCGGCTCGTCGGCGGGCAGGAGCGCCGCGACCGCGTCGAGGTCGACCACGTACTGATCGGTGAGGCGCTGCCACATCTCGACCGGCGAGGCGACCTGCGGCCGGAGCCCGTCGAGGGCGCGGGCGAGCAGGGCCGCATTGACGAGCTTCGGGCGCGGCACGAGCGGGTCAGCGTTCAGCATCGATGACGATCCCATTGGAGTGACGCCATCCTGCGTCGATCGTGGTTAACGATGGGTTACGTGCCGCCTCGACAACTTGCGCTGTTCTTGCGGATGCTCCCGCGCCGGGCTCTGAGCTGGATTCCCCGGCGCCCCGCTCACGCCGAGGCACCGCCAGACCTGAGCAACGCTGTCCGCGGACGCACCGGGCCGCGCGGGATCGCGCAGGCGAATCCACGCGCGTTCGCCAGGGCGTCGGCACCCGCTCGAGTTCACAAGCCGGACCCCTTCCCTTATCAGGCAGGCGCATCGAGCCTGTCCCGGCCGACGAAGTGCCGCCGCGCAGGGCGCGCACGGCTCCGGTCGCGCGGCTCCGGTCGATTGTGCGAACGGGACATCATGGACGCCAAACCTGAAGCGATCGGCGCGACGCGGGAGCCGACGGCGCGACTCGTGCTCGCGTCCGCTTCGCCCCGCCGTCTCGCGCTGCTCCAGCAGATCGGGATCGAGCCCGCGGCGCTCCTGCCCGCCGAGATCGACGAGACACCGCGCAAGGCCGAGCCGCCGCGCGAGCTGGCGCGGCGCCTCGCGCGGACGAAGCTCGCCACCGCCGAGGCGGCGCTCCACCTGGAGGACACGACGACGCCGACCTGGCTTCTCTCGGCCGACACGGTCGTCGCGGTCGGGCGGCGCGTCCTGCCGAAGGCCGAGATCCCCGACGAGGCCGCGGATTGCCTGCGCCTGCTCTCGGGCCGGCAGCACCGGGTCTACACGGCGGTCTGCGTGCTCTCGCCCCGCGGGCGCCGCGAGCGGATCGTCGAGAGCCGCGTCCGGTTCAAGCGGCTCTCGGGCCGGGACATCCAGGGCTACGTGGCCTCGGGCGAGTGGCGCGGCAAAGCCGGCGGCTACGCGATCCAGGGCCTGGCCGGGGCCTTCGTGGTCAAGCTGGTCGGCTCGTACAGCGGCGTGGTCGGCCTGCCGCTCTACGAGACCCTGAGCCTGCTCGACGGCGAGGGGTATCCTGTGCGGGCCGGGTGGGGCGCCCTCGCATGAACCGCGAACGCCGGCCGCCGCCCTGTCCGATCTGCCGGAAACCGTCCGCGCCGGACTTCCAGCCGTTCTGCTCCCAGCGCTGCGCCGACGTCGATCTGGGGCGCTGGCTCAACGAGCGCTACGCGATCCCCGAGGAGCTCGATCCCGACGCGCCGCCGCCCCCGCCGGATCCGGAGCGCTGAATTTTTCGGCCTTCCGGTCCCGTCGATGTCACGCGAGGCTGGACAGGCCGCCAAGCACTCACTATACCCCGCGACGTCCGAGGCCGGCACCGGCGCGGACGACGCCCAGGTAGCTCAGTTGGTAGAGCATGCGACTGAAAATCGCAGTGTCGGCGGTTCGACTCCGTCCCTGGGCACCATCATCCCGCTGAGCGCCCGACCATCGGATCGGTAGAGCCGGCGACAGGATTCTCGATTTTCTGACAATACTCGGCTGCAGGTCGCGCGCGTCCGCGCGTCCTGATCAGCGCGTCTCCGCGTCGCGCAGGTGCAGGTAGGTCGGATCGAATTCGGCCGCTTCCTGCAGCCCGGCCCAGTCGTGGACGGTGAGGCGGCGACCCCGGAGCGTGATCAGGCCGGCGGCTTTGAGATCGCGGATCGTCCGGTTGACGTGGACCGACGTGATCCCGAGGGCATCCGCGAGTTCGGGCTGCGTCATCGGCAGGTCGCAGGTCCGGTCGGGTGCCAGACCGACGGCGTCGAGGCGGGTCATCAGCTCGCAGAACAGATGAGCCATCCGCGCATACGCTTCCCGGCGCCCGGTGTTGAGCATCCATTCCCGGACCAGGGCGGCGTCCATCAGCGTCGCGCGCCAGAACACCTCGTTGAGGCGCGGGTGCGCCCGCAGCATCGCCCGGACCGTGTCGTGCTGGACGAAGCCGAGGCGGCAGGCGCTCACCGTGGCGATGTTGATGTCGAGCACCTCTAGGAACAGGCTCTGGAAATCCGGCACGTCCCCGGGGACGTGGTAGCTCATCACCTGCCGCTTGCCCGCGCGTGTCGACTTGTAGGTGCAGGCGATACCGCTGAGCAGCGTGAAGCTCCGGGACGGCCGGTCGCCCTCCCGAATGATGTCCTGGTTGGGCTCGAACTGGGCGACCTGCAGCGGGAGCGCGACGAGGGCGGCGCGCTCCGCGTCGGACAGCCGGAACAGGGCCACGGTCTCGATCCGGCGCAGGAACGGATCTCTGACCGACGGTTGGGGTGTCTCGTTCATCGCGCCTCGGCCGTCCGGCAGAAGCGCTCGGCGTCGCGCGGCCGGTCGTCCACCGTCGTTGGTCCCCGCGTAAGTGTAGGGTCCCGGTCGGGCGCGACCAGGGCGAGGGCCGGCACCGGGCGCCCTCGGTGAGGCCGGGACTGGAATTTCCCGGCCCGTCCGCGCACAGAAGTCCGGCGGCGCGGTCGCCGTTCAGCCTGACGGAAAGCCCGATGAACACGGCAGATCTCGCCCCGCACGCGCATCAGGTCCTGCGCGACGCGACCCTGCCCGAGCTGCCCCGGCACTACCGCGGCAAGGTCCGGGACAATTACGACCTTCCCGACGGCCGGCGCATCCTCATCACGTCGGATCGGATCAGCGCCTTCGACCGGGCGCTCGCGGCGATCCCGTTCAAGGGCCAGGTCCTGACCCAGACCGCCCGCTACTGGTTCGAGCAGACCGCCGACCTGTGCCCGAACCACGTCCTCGCCTATCCCGATCCCAACGTGGTGGTCGGCCGGCGCCTGGAGATCCTGCCCGTGGAGGTGGTGGTGCGCGGCTACCTCGCGGGCACCACGTCGACCTCGATCCTGACGCGCTACCGCGCGGGCGAGCGGGACATGTACGGCCACACCTTCCCCGACGGGATGCGGCCGAACCAGCGCCTGCCGGAGGCGATCATCACGCCGACCACCAAGGCGTTCGACGGCGGCCACGACGAGCCGCTCACCGAGGCGGAGATCCTCGAGCGCGGGTTGCTGACGCGCGCGCAGTGGGAGACCGTGTCGAGGGCGGCCCTGGCGCTGTTCGCGCGCGGGACGGCGCTCGCGGCGGAGCGCGGCCTGATCCTGGCCGACACGAAGTACGAGTTCGGCACGGATCCCGAGGGCCGGATCGTCCTCGCCGACGAGATCCACACGCCGGACAGCAGCCGGTACTGGTTCGCGCAGAGCTATCCCGAGCGCTTCGCCGCCGGTTCGGCTCCGGAGAGCTTCGACAAGGATTTCGTGCGCAACTGGGTCGTCGCCCGCTGCGACCCGTACAAGGACCCGATCCCTGAGATCCCCGCCGAGGTCGTCCTGGAGACCGCCGCGGTCTACATCCGCGCCTACGAGACGATCACGGGCAAGCGCTTCGTCCTGCCGGACCCGGCCGAGGAGCCCCTGGAGCGGATCCGGCGCAACATCGCCGCCTATCTCGCGGCGTAGCCTCGGGGTCGGGACAGGGGGTGCGGCGCCCGGCGCCGCACCCGGTGGAGCCTGTCAGGCCGCCGCGGCGATCGGGGCCGGCGACGGCGCGTCCATGGCGCGCAGGTAGACGTCGAGGAGCGTCTCCTGCTCGTCGCGCTCGTCCTTGTCCTGCTTGCGGATCTTCAGGATCTCCTTGAGCACCTTCACGTCGAGACCCTCGCCCTTGGCCTCGGCGAAGACCTCCTTTTTGGCCTCCATCAGGTCCTTGATCTCCTCCTCCAGCCGTTCCACGCGCTCGATGATCGAGCGGATGCGGTCGCCCGCGACGCCCACGGTGTCGGTCATGTCGGTCATGCAGTCCCTCGTCGGATGACGGGGGCACCCTCGCCCGACAGGGTAAGCGGTGGGTTAAGGCCGGGCCGGTGCTTCGACTTGGCCCTGGACCCGGCCCCGGATCCAGCCGGAGATCGCGTCCGCCACGGCGTCGCTGTTCGATTCCAGCATCATCATGTGGCCGTTTCCGCGGATGCCGTGGTCGGCGAGCGCCAGCCGGTCCGGCTTCGCGCCCGCCTGAGTCAGGAAGGCCGCCGTGCAATCGTCCATTGTCGCCCGGAACGACGCCTCGGCGGTCACGATCACCGCCGGCACCCGGGCGAGGTTCGGCAATCGGCGCGCGGGTTCGGCCTGGAGCCAGCAGCGGATCCTGTCGGGCGCGGCGGCGCTCTCCGCCTGGACGACCGTCAGGTCGGCCGGGCCGCTCACCGGCGGCTCGAAGTGCAGCGGCACCCGGGTGATGCCGTAGGGCCGCGCCCGCGCCTCGCCGACGCGCTCGTACCAGTCCGCGCCGCCCTTGAAGCGGATGTCGTAGAAGGTCGGCCCGTTCGGCTCGACGGCGACGTGCGCCTTCACGAGGTCGGGCCGCTGATCGGAGACCGCCCAGCCGAAGACGCCCGCCTGCGAGTGCGTCAGCAGGATCGCCGGGCCGATCTTCTCCAGCAGGGCGATCAGCGCCGGGTCAACCAGCTCCTCGCTCCGCAGCGCGCTGGCGATGTAGGGCACCTGGGAGAGGTAGAACTGATCGAAGGCGGCGTTGCCGCGGATCCCGGCGCCACCCGGCCACTGCGTGTGGAGCTTCGCCTGCGGGTAGAGCGCGGACCGCTCCTGCCCGGTGAACACCGTCTCCAGATCCTCGGCGGGCAGGCGGGCGTAGGGGCCGTAGGTGTCCGGGTCGCCGCCCGAGCGGCCGCGACCGACTTGGTCGACGACGTAGACCGCGAAGCCCTGCGCGGCGAAGCGGTCGGCCCAGCCCGGCCGGCCGTCGGGCGTCCCGAGGAAGTTGGTCCCGGTCTGGGCGGTGCCGTGCACCAGGACGATCGGGTAGGGCTGCGTCACCCGCTCCGGAACGCGGTACTCCACGAACATCTGGCCGGACGCCGTCGTCTTGCCGCCCGCGGTGGCGTAGCGGCCGCCGACGAAGAAGTAGCCCGCGGGCTGCGTCGGCCTGAACGGCCCGTCGGCGGCACCCGGCTCGGCGGCCCCGGACGGGGATGCAATGGCGAGACAGAGCAGGGCCAGCGCCCCGGCGGCGGCGTTCCTCGACATGGCGTCCTCCCGCGGGCGTCTGGCGCGCCCGGCGGGAGGCATATCAGCGTGAAAGTCCGGCCCGGTCCAGCCGGGCGGCCGATCAGGCGTGGGCGAGGCGCGGCTTCTTCCCCAGCGCCTCCTCGACGGTGCCCGCGCCGTCGAGATAGCCGTGGACCTTGGGGTTCGGCATGATCAGCGAGGCCACGAAGGCGATCGCCATCAGGACGGTCACGTACCAGAAGAACGTGCTCTCCATGCCGGCGTCCTTGAACCACAGGGCGACGAACTCGGCGGTGCCGCCGAAGGTGGCGTTGGCGATCGCGTAGGAGAGGCCGACCCCGAGCGCCCGGACGTTGGTGGGGAACAGCTCGGCTTTCACGATACCGCTGATGCCCGTGTAGAACGACACCACGGCGAGCCCGAGGGTGATCAGCGCGAAGGCGAGGTAGGGGTCCTTGTTGGTGCCGAGGGCCGTCATCAGCGGCACCACCATGAGCGTGCCGAGGCCGCTGTAGAGCAGCATGTTGGCCTTGCGGCCGATCTTGTCGGAGAGCGCGCCGAAGATCGGCTGGATGATCATGTAGACGAACAGCACAACCGTCATCGTCTGCGAGGCCGACGTCTTCGGCATGCCGGCGGTGTTGACGAGGTACTTCTGCATGTAGGTCGTGAACGTGTAGAAACTCAGGGAGCCGCCGGCCGTGTAGGCGACCACGACCAGGAACGCCCGCCAGTGCTTGGCCAGCGCGGCGAAGGTGCCGGCGGTCTCCTTGTCGCTGCTGTCCTTCGTCTCGGCCAGGGAGCGCCGGAGATAGAGCGCGACGACCGCCAGCGCGGCGCCGATGAAGAACGGGATGCGCCAGCCCCAGGCGGTGAGTTCCGGGCCGGTCATCACCGTCTGCAGCAGAACCAGGACCAGCGAGGCGAGGAGCTGGCCGCCGATCAGCGTGACGTACTGGAACGAGGCGAAGAAGCCGCGCTTCCCCTTGATCGCGACCTCACTCATGTAGGTCGCCGAGGTGCCGTACTCGCCGCCGACGGACAGGCCCTGGAGCATGCGGGCGAGGAGAAGCAGCACGGGGGCCAGCGTGCCGACATGCTCGTAGGTCGGCAGGATGCCGATCAGCAGCGAGCCGAAGCACATCATCAGCACCGAGATGACCATCGAGGTCCGGCGGCCGACGCGGTCGGCGATGCGCCCGAACAGCCAGCCGCCGATCGGCCGCATGAAGAAGCCCACCGCGAAGATGCCGGCGGTCTGCAGGAGCTGACTGGTCGAATCGCCCTTCGGAAAGAAGGCGGGCGCGAAATAGAGCGCGAAGAACGCGTAGCAGTAGAAATCGTACCACTCGACGAGATTGCCCGACGACGAGCCGACGATCGCCCAGATCCGGCGCTTGCGGTCCGCAGCATCATCGAGGTCGCTCGGTGCGATACCGATCGTATCGTCGCGCGAGGCGGACATGGCGTCTCCGTCGATCAATCTTGGTGCCGGCCGAGGCCGGTCTCTTCTTGGTGCGGCGCGACGTTACAGGTGACGCGCCCGATCGCAAGGCCGTGATCCGACTTAGCCGAGGACAGCGCAGGGCGGTGTCACCGGCCGCGGGTCCACAGTGCCACGGGAGGGAACGGTTCGCCTCAGGACCCCGTTGCGGGCCGGCGTGGGCGTCGATGGCGTTCCGACCACCGCAGGAGGAAGAGGCCATGAAGCGAGTTCTGAGAGACGCGGTCGCGGCCGCCATCGTCGTCGCCGGCGCGGCGACGGCGTTCGCGCAGGGCGGCCCGGGCGGCGGAGGGGCCGGACCCGGTGGTGCGGGCGGCGGCGCCGGCGGCCCGGGTGGTGGGGCCGGAGCGGGCGCGGGTCCGTCCGGCGGCGGCCCTGCCGGCGGCCCTGCTGGCGGTGCCGGCGGCGGGATGAGGGGCGGCGCGCCCGAGGGCGGGGCGATGCGCGGTCCCGGCGGTGCCGAGGGTGGGCCGCGCGGCGCCGAGGGACCGAGTCGCCCGGGCGGCGCGGCCGAGCGCAACGGACCGGCGGACCGGGGCGGCCCGGCCGCGAATCTCGGTGCGGGCGAACGCGGTGCGGGTGAACGCGGTGCCGGCGATCGGGGTGGCCGCGAGCCGGGTGCCGGACCCGAGCGGGGCAACCGCGACGCGGCCGGTCCCGAGCGCGGCGGTCGCGGTCCGGCCGGCGAACGGGACGGCCGTGCCGGTGCCCGCGACCGCGGCGCCGTCCGCGGCGCTGTCGGCCGCCTCGACACCCGTCAGCGGACCGAGTTCCGCAGCTCGATCACGCGTCTGGGCGTCTCGCCGCTCCGGGACGTGGCTTTCGGCTTGGCGATCGGCACCGCGATCCCCCGCTCGGTCAGGCTCCACAGGCTGCCGCCGGCGATCATCGAGCTGGTGCCGGAATACGAGGGCTACGACTTCGTCCTGGTCCGCGACGACATCGTGATCATCGATCCCGACACCTACGAGATCGTGGACGTGATCCCGGCCTGAGCGGGCAATCACAGGAAGATTGGTGGGCCGGGCGGATCCTCTGCCCGGTGCCCTCTACCGTCCGCCGTCCAGGAGCTTCGACACCACGCGCGCCGTGTAGTCGACCATCGGCACGATCCGCGCGTAGTTCAGCCGGGTCGGACCGATCACGCCGACGACGCCCACGATCTTCTGCGAGCCGTCGCGGAACGGCGCCGCGATCAGCGAGGATCCGGAGAGCGAGAACAGCTTGTTCTCCGAGCCGATGAAGATCCGCACGCCCTCGCCGCCCTCGGCGCGGGACAGGAGATCGATCACGTCCTTCTGGGTCTCCAGATCGTTGAACAGGAGGCGGATCCGCTCGAGATCCTCGACCGCGCGCAGGTCGTCGAGCAGGTTGGCCTGCCCGCGCACGATCAGCTGGCGGGCCTCCGTCGGTCCGACCGGCGTGGCGAGCCCGGCGTCGACGAGGCGCTCGGTGATCGCGTCGAGTTCCCGCTTCATCGCCTTGCGACCGGCCTCGATCTCGGCGCGCAGCGTGCCGAGGGTGCGGCCCTGCAGGCGCGCGTTGAGGAAGTTCGTCGCCTCCTGGAGGGCACCGGCCGGCAGGCCCGCCGGCAGGTCCACGAGGCGGTTCTCCACCGAGCCGTCGTCCGAGACGAGGATGACGAGGGCGCGGGCCGGATCGAGGCGCACGAACTCGATGTGCTTCAGGTTGACGTTCGCCTTGGTGGTCAGGACGACCCCGGCGCCCCGGGAGACGCCGGACAGCATGGTCGAGGCCTCGGCCAGGGCCGAGTCGAAGGTGTGACCCGAGGCGGCGGCGCGCATCTGCGCCTCGATGCGCGCCTGCTCGTCCTGGCTGACGTCGCCGAGCTCGAGCATCGCGTCCACGAAGAAGCGCAGGCCGAGCTCCGTCGGCAGGCGGCCGGCGGAGGTGTGCGGCGCGAAGATGAGGCCGGAATGCTCCAGATCCGCCATGACGTTGCGGATCGAGGCCGGCGACAGCGCCATCGGGAGGATGCGCGCGAGATTCCGGGAACCGACCGGCTCGCCGGTCGTGAGGTAGCTCTCGACGATCTGCCGGAAGATCTCCCGGGCACGCTCGTTGAGGGCGGCGAGCGCCTGCATCGCTTGGCCGTTCGAGAAGTTGGAACTGGGGTGTGTCACGGGGTCATCCTGTGGTCCGATCATGTCCAACCGTCCCGCGCGGATCAATCCGTACGGCGATGCTTGCCCGCGGTGGCGCGGCGGCCTAAGAGCCCGGCCCTCGACACTCTCGACAGAAGGGGCCCGCGATGCGGCCTTCCAAGCGTGCCGCCGACGAGTTGCGGCCCGTGAGCCTGGAGCGCGCGGTCTCGCGCTACGCCGAGGGCTCCTGCCTCGTCAGCTTCGGCAACACCCGGGTGCTCTGCACCGCGTCGCTGGAAGAGCGCGCGCCGCCGTGGCTGCGCGGTTCCGGCAAGGGCTGGGTCACGGCCGAGTACGCCATGCTGCCGCGTGCGACGCACGAACGCACCCGCCGCGAGGTCGGTTCCGGGAAGCCGTCGGGGCGTACCCAGGAAATCCAGCGACTGATCGGCCGGTCGCTGCGCGCCGTCACCAACCTCCCGGCCATGGGCGAGCGCCAGATCACGATCGATTGCGACGTGATCCAGGCCGACGGCGGCACCCGGACGGCCGCGATCACGGGCGCCTGGGTGGCGCTGCACGATTGCTTCGCCTGGATGCGGACCCGCTCGATCATCTCCGTCGACCCGCTGCGCGACCACGTCGCCGCCGTCTCGTGCGGACTCTACAAGGGCATGCCGGTCCTCGACCTCGACTACGCCGAGGATTCGGCGGCCGAGACCGACGCCAACTTCGTCCTCACCGGTCGCGGCGGCATCGTCGAGGTGCAGGGCACCGCCGAGATGGAGCCCTTCACGCAGGAGCAGCTCCTCGAGCTCCTCGGCCTCGCCCGTGCCGGCACCGAGCGGCTGGTCGCCCTGCAGAAGGAGGCCCTCGCGTGAGCCGCCGTCTGACCGGGAAGGTGGTCATCGCCACGCACAATGCCGGCAAGCTCGCCGAGATGCGCGACCTGCTCGCGCCGTTCGGGATCGAGGCGGTGTCGGCGGGCGAGCTCGGCCTGCCCGAGCCCGACGAGACCGGCACGATGTTCGCCGAGAACGCGGCGATCAAGGCGCGGGCGGCGGCCGACGCCACCGGGCTGCCGGCCTTCGCGGACGATTCCGGCCTGTGCGTCGACGCCCTGGACGGCGCGCCGGGCATCTTCTCGGCCCGCTGGGCCGGCGCGACCAAGGACTTCACCGGCGCGATGGCGCGAATCTTCGCCGAACTCGACCGGCGCGGGGCCGCCGAGCGCCGGGCGCACTTCGTGTCCGCCCTCGTGCTGGCTTGGCCGGACGGGCACACCGAGCTGTTCGAGGGACGGGTCTTCGGCGACCTCGTCGCCGCGAAGGGCTCCGCGGGCTTCGGCTACGACCCGATCTTCCGGCCGGACGGCCACGACCGCACCTTCGGCGAGATGAGCGCCGAGGAGAAGCACGGGGTCGACTGGCAGCAGGGGCGGGGCCTGTCGCACCGGGCGCGGGCCTTCGTCGAGCTGAGCCGCGCCTGCCTCGCGCCCGGCGCCTGATTGCCAAACGGCGCGCGGGCGCTCACATGCCCGCCATCATGTCATCGACCGGCCCGGACCATCCGACCCGCGACGCGGGCTTCGGGATCTACCTGCACTGGCCCTTCTGCGCCGCGAAGTGCCCGTACTGCGACTTCAACAGCCACGTCCGCCACGCGGGCGTGGACGAGCCGCGCTTCCTGGCAGCCTTCCGCGCCGAGATCGCCCACACCGCCGCCTGCACGCCGGGCCGGACCGTGACCAGCATCTTCCTCGGCGGCGGCACGCCCTCGCTGATGCAGCCCGCGACCGTGGCCGGGCTGCTCGACGCGGTGGCGGAGCATTGGGCAGTCGCGCCGGACGCGGAGGTGACCCTCGAGGCCAACCCGTCGAGCGTCGAGGCGGGCCGCTTCCAGGGCTACCGCGCCGCCGGGGTCAACCGGGTGTCGCTCGGGATCCAGGCCCTCGACGACGCCTCGCTGCGGACCCTCGGGCGCCTGCACGACACCGCGCAGGCGCTCGGCGCGATCGCCCTGGCGCAGTCGGCCTTCGCGCGGACCTCCTTCGACCTGATCTACGCGCGGCCCGGACAGACGCCGGACCTGTGGCGGGCGGAGCTAAGTGACGCGCTCGCGCGGGCCGCCGAGCACCTCTCGCTCTACCAACTCACCATCGAGCCCGGGACGCCGTTCCACGGGCTCGCCGCCGCCGGCAAGCTGGTGACGCCGGACGACGAGGTCGGCCGCGCCCTCTACGACGTCACCCAGGAGCTCTGCGCGAAGGCCGGCCTCCCGGCCTACGAGATCTCGAACCACGCGCGGCCCGGGGCGGAATCGCGGCACAACCTGCTCTACTGGCGCTACGGCGAGTATGCCGGCATCGGTCCGGGCGCCCACGGACGGCTCGTGACGGGACAGGGCCGGGTCGGAACCGTGACGGAGCGGTCGCCCGAGGCGTGGCTCGCCCGCGTCGAGGCCGAGGGCCACGGGATCGTCGAGACCGAGAGCCTCTCGGCCGCCGACCAGGCCGACGAGTTCCTGGTGATGGGCCTGCGCCTGCGCGAGGGGATCGATCCCGACCGCTACGCGGCGCTCAAGGGCCGGCCGCTGAACGGCAACCGGATCGGCATGCTGATCGGGGACGGCCTGCTCGAGCGGCTGCCGGGCGGCCGCATCGCCGCCACGGCGCGGGGGGCGCCGGTGCTCAACGCCCTGGTCGCCGAGCTCGCCGCCTGATCAGATCGCCGGCTTGGCGAGAACCCGGGGCGCCGGGCTGACGGGCGTCGCGGCGTTGTTGCGGATCTCGTAGACCGCGAGGGACCGCTCGCTCTGACCGTCCGGCCGGAACCGGAACGTCCCGTCGACGCCGGCGAAGCCCAGGCCGTTGGTCAGGGTGGTCTCGGCGAAGCGCTGCGAGCCGTAGCGCCGCGACAGGGCCGCTGCGAGCAGCACCGCGTCGTAGGCGAGCGAGGCCACCCGCGGCGGGACGGCGCCGAACCGGGCCTGGTAGCGCGCGCTGAAATTCGAGAAGCCGACGCGGTCCGGCGCGGCGAAGCGGCCACCCTGGAGGGCCGGCACCGCGAACAGTGACGGCTCGTTCCAGAGGGCGGTGCCGAGGGGGCGCACCCGGGCCGGCGAGAAGCCCGCCTTCGTCAGCGCGGCCGCCACGGCGGGCATCGCGTCCGCGGTCTCGGGGATGAACAGCGCGTCGGCGGTGGCACCGGGCCCGGCGATCACCCGCGCGAGCCGCTCGACCGCCGGGCCGGGCGCGCCGGCCGGGTAGCGCTCCACGGCGGCGACGCGCGCGCCCTTTCGGGCGACGACCTCCCGGAACGCCGCCTCGACGGCGTTGCCGTAGGCGGTTTCGGGGATCAGCGCCCCGAAGGACCTTTTCCCGCCCGCGACCGCGTCCTCGACCACGCGGTCCACCTCCGGCTGCGGCAGGAAGCTCAGCAGGTAGACGCCCTGGTTCGCCACGGTCGCGTCCGTGGAGAAGCCGATGACCGGCTTGCCGGCGGTCCTGGCGACGGCCGCGGCGGCCTGCACGCTGCCGGCGAAGAGCGGGCCGAGCACGATCTCGGCGCCCTGCCGCAGCGCCTCCTGGGTCGCCTCCCGGGCGCCGTCCGGACTGCCCCGGTCGTCCTCGACGATGAGCGTCAGGTCGGGCTGCTGGGCCTCGTCGTAGGCGAGCTGCGCCGCGTTGCGCATCGCGGCCCCCACGGTCGATCCCTGGCCGGTCAGCGGCAGCACCAGGGCGACCTTCACCGAGCCCGCCCCGATGCGCCCGCCGCCGCCCGCGGCCGGCATCGACGGCGCCGCGGGCGCGGCGCCCGGCGCATCCGGCACGGCGGCCGGCGGTGACAGCTCGGCCTGCGGCCCGGTCGCGCGTCGCGCGAGGTCGCTGCCGACGCAACCGCCGAGCGAGAGCAGGATCGCGCAGAGCGCGGCGGTCTGGGCGGTGACACGCACGAGACGGTCCCGCGCGCTTGTCGGGCGCGCCATGGCGCGTACTCCTTCGGGCAGGCTCTGCAGCCTGACCGGCGGATTCTCAAATGTAAACGCGGCGGCGGGGACTTGCCCCCCGGCCACGCGGCCTCGCCGCGACGAGAGGCGACCAGTGTGGCAAGATCGCCGGTGATGACCCGCAGATTCGACGACCCGGGGCCCGCCGCCCCGACCCGAGCTCCGTCCCCGAAGCTCGCCCCCGACCGCCCGCGCAGCACGACCTTCACGGCCTTCGGCCTCGCGAGCGAGACCGAACCCCTGTCGCCGGGCCTGCACATCGTGGCGACGCCGATCGGGAACCTGCGCGACATCACCATCCGGGCGCTGGCGACGCTGGCGGCCGCCGACGCGGTCCTGGCCGAGGACACCCGCGTCACCCGGAACCTGCTGGCGCATTACGGGATCACGACGCCGCTGCTCGCCTATCACGAGCATTCCAACGACGCGGTGCGCGAGCGGATGGTGGCGCGGCTCACCGCCGGCGAGGCCCTGGCGCTGGTCTCGGATGCCGGGACGCCGCTCGTCTCGGATCCCGGCTACAAGCTGGTCCAGGCCGCCATCGAGGCCGGGATCGCCATCACGCCCGTCCCGGGGCCGTCCGCGGTGATGACCGCGCTGGTCGCGGCGGGCCTGCCGACCGACCGGTTCTTCTTCGAGGGCTTCCTGCCGCAGAAGGCCGGAGCGCGGCGCAACCGCCTGGAGGCGCTGATCCAGGTTCCCGGCACCCTGGTCCTGTTCGAGTCGCCGCATCGCCTGCCCGACATGCTGGCCGACGCCGCCGCGGTGCTCGGTTCGGAGCGGCCGGCGGCCGTGACCCGCGAGCTGACCAAGCTCTACGAAACCATCCGGCGCGATACGTTGGGCAGCCTGAGCGCACGCTTCGCCCAGGAGGGACCGCCGAAGGGGGAGATCGTGGTGATCATCGGTGCGGCGACGGCGCCGGAGCGCAGCGCGGATTCGGATGCCGCCCTCGACGCCCTGATCCTGGCGGCGCTGGAGCGGCACTCGATCAAGGATGCCGCCAGCCTTGTATCCGACGAGACCGGTCAGCCGAGGCGCCTCGTCTACACCCGCGCGCTGGCGCTGGCGCGGGACCAGGGATGACCGGGGCCCTGCCGGACCGGACCGGCCGGCGCCGCGCCGCCTACCGGCTCGGCCACCGCGCCGAGTGGCTGGCGCTCGCCGCGCTGATGCTCAAGGGGTACTGGCCGATCGGCCGGCGCGTGAGCGTCGCGGGCGGCGAGATCGATCTCGTCGTCCGGCGCTGGAAGACCGTCGTGTTCGTGGAGGTGAAGGCTCGGGCGCGCCGCGACGATGCCCGGGAGGCGATCGACGCCGCCAAGCGGCGGCGGTTCTCCCGCGCGGTCCGCGCCTGGATCGGACGCAATGCGTGGTGTGCCGGGTCGACGTTCCGGGCCGACGCCGTGTTCGTCGGATCCCGCACCTGGCCCGCCCATGTCGAGCGGGTCTTCACCATCGAGGGTCTCTGACGGGCGGCCCGAGGCCGCCGGAGCCGACGCGCCGGGTCTCAGTCCCGAGCGGCGCGGATCGCCCCGATCAGGGTCCGCTTCAGGTCGGCCTGGCTGAACGGCTTCTGGACGACGGGCCTGTCGCGGAACGGCTCGCGGATGCCGGCACCGCCGTAACCGGTCGAGAAGACCAGCGGAAGGTCGCGCTTGGCGATGGCCTCGGCCACCGGGTAGATCGGCTCACCCGCCACGTTCACGTCGAGAATGGCGACCTCGAACGCTTCCTGCGACGCCATCTCCAGCGCGGAGGACAGCCGCGCGGCCGGCCCGACCACGGCGCAGCCGAAATCGAGGAGCATGTCCTCCAGCAGCATCGAGATCGCGGCCTCGTCCTCGACGACGAGAACACGGACGCCGTTGAGGACGTCGTCGTTGGGGTCAGCAATCACGCCGGGCCGTCTTCCCTTCGAATGCCCCCGTCGCCGGGGATCTTGCCATGCGGCTGGTCACGCCTTGCGCACCGCGTGAGCAGCGTCCGGACGGGTGAACGCGGCCCGAGGGTCAGCCCGCGAGACAACCTGAGGCGTCGCCCGTAATGCGCAATGTGTCAAGCGTTCCCGGCCCGTTCCGACACCCAGACCGGGCGCTATGTTAACCGATGATACATTTTTGTGCGGGCGGCTTCGCGCGGGCGTATGCGAGTGTCGCCGCGCGGCCGCTCAATCGTCCTTGAACGTGACATTGGCGCCCCGTGTCACATGCGCGGCGAGGTCGCGGGCGTTCCAGTTGGTCAGGCGGATGCAGCCGTGGGACTCCGTCTTCCCGACCTTCTCGGGCTCGGGCGTCCCGTGGATCCCGTAGCTCGGAATCGCCAAGTCGATCCAGACCAGGCCGACCGGGTTGTTGGGCCCCGACTGGATGGTGAATTTGTGCTGCGCCTTCACGCCTTTGAACGCGTATTTCGGGTTGTAGGTGTAGTCCGGGTCGAACGCGACGCCCTTCACCTTGGTCTCGCCGCTCGGGGCCGGCTTCTCGGCACTGCCGATCGACGCGGGGTAATAGGCCACGAGCTTCCCGTCGGCGCCGTAGGCGCGGACGTCGCGGCTCGACTTGTCGACCTCGATGCGTTCGACCTTCGGCTCCTGGGGCAGATCCTTGCCCTTCGGCTTGTCCGTGCCCATCGGGTCCACCGCCGCGACCGCGATGGTCGTGCCGGCCTTGTCGAGGGGCTTGCCGGGATTGAGCGCGCTGACGAGGTCGCGGCTCATGTGGAAGCGCTCGGCCAGCATCTCGCGGGGATTGGTGTAGCCCATCGACTTGAGCTCGGCCTGCTCCTCCATCTTGGGCGGGATCCGCTCGACGTAGGGGCCAGCGGCGTCGGCCTCGGTGAGCGTGTAGTCCGTGACGGCGGGCTTGTCGCTGGTCGCCTGGAGCTTGTCCCAGATCTCGGGCGTCAGGGTCTCGCCGGCGGGAAGCCCCTGCGCCACCGCGAAGGCCGAGAGGGCGTGACGGTAATTGTCGCCCTTCCGGCCGTCGATCGCTCCGGGATAGAAGCGCGCGCGATCGAGCAGCACCTGGGCCTTGACGATCAGCGGATCGGGCTTGTCGTCCGACGACTTGGCCCGACGGGCCTTCGTGTCGGACTTCGTGCCTTCCCTCTTCCCGGCGCCCGGCTGCGCTAGAGTCGCGGCGTTCACCGCCTCGGCGGTCAGCGCCGGCGGCTGGGCCGTCTCGACCTTCCGGCCCTTCCCGGTCCGGGCGGCTGCGCCGTGCGCGGCCAGACAACTCGCCAGGAGGGCCACGCAGACCGGCCGCCAGGGTTTCGGGATCATCGCCGTCGTCATTCCGGGGAGCGGACGCGCTCCCGAGCCGAGAAATGCCGGACCTGCGGGAACGTTCCACCCGGTTCTACTGGCACAGGCGGTGACCGCCGTTACGCTCGCGCTCGTCGAGGTGGAGATGGTTGGCGTGGGCGGCGTTCGAGCCCGGGCCGAGGACGGTGCGGAAGAAGCCGCAGGCCTTGGCGCGCACCGCGCCGAGGAACTGCGCCTCCTCGGAACCGTCCGGCATCGCCTTGACGGGGATGCTCGCGCGTCCCGCGAAGGCGAAGCCCATGATGTCGGCGGCGTTGGCGAAGGCGTGCTCGCTGAGCTTCGCGTCGACGTCGTGATTCTGTCCCCGGCAGACATAGGAACCGCCGAGTTCGAGCGCGGTCAGCGGATGCTTCAGGGTTCGATCGGCCTCGATCTGCACCTCCGTGACCCAGCGCGCCAGCGCCTCGGCGGTCCGGCAGGTCAGCGTGGCGCCCTGCGGCAGCGTCACGCCGTCGGCGAACTTCGTCACCTTGAGCGGCAGCGGCGCGGTGCACTGGCCTTCGGAGATCGGCGGCAGCGGCTCGAACTCGACCCCGAGACGCTTGAGGCGCGTCCGGCAGGCGGAATCGTCCGGCGGTGTCACCTTGAGCGCCAGGGCGGCCGCGCCCGACAGCTCGGGCGGCCGCGCGGGCGGCGCTGGCGGCGGTGAGGCGATCTCGGGCTTCGTTGTCTCCTTCGCTGTCTCCTTCGCGGGTTCCTTCGGGGCTTCCTTCCCGGCTTCCTGCCCGGACTCCGGCGGCTTGTCCCGGCCATTCTCCCTCGACGGCTCCCGGGCCAGGTCCTTGCTCGGCTCCCTGCTCGGCTCAGCCACGGCAGGTTTCAGCTCGGGCGGCCGCGCCGGCGGCGTCGGTGGTGCCGGCTCGGCGACGGGCGGCTTCAGCGCCTCGGGGCGTTCCGGCGGCAGCGGCGGGGGCGTCGGCACCGTGGCCGCCGGCGTCTCGACGGCGCCGACCGGCGTGGCCGGTAGCGCGAGCCCCGCGGCGAGGGCGCCGCCCGCCAGGAGCGTCGCGGATCGGAGGATCGACAGGCTGCGTCCCGGCATGGGGCCTCGAAGCGTGGGCGTTGGCCTCTACAACGGGCGAGACGCCATTCGGATCGCCCAGACCCGGTTGACGGCCGCGCCGATCGGACCACTGTCTTCCGGATCGCGCCGGCACACCCCATGTCGGCGCACCTGCGGCGCGTACGATCGCGCCGTCGCTTGGACGTCGAGATCGAGGACTGCATGTCGGACGCAGCTGATGCCGGGCTCCCGAGCCTGCCGCCGGACAATCCCTTCCGCGAGGCGCAGTGGAGCACCCCGCACGGCCTCCCGCCGTTCGAGCGGATCCGGCCGGAGCACTACCGGCCCGCGTTCGACGCCGCCCTGGCGGCGCACGATTCCGAGATCCGCGCCATCGCGAGTGAGTCCGCTCCCGCCACCTTCGGCAACACCGTCGAGGCGATGGAGCGGGCCGGCCTCGCCCTCGAGCGCGTCGCCGGCGTGTTCTACAACCTGACAGGCAGCCACACGAACCCCGAGTTGCAGGCCATCGAGCGGGAGATCGGGCCGAAGCTCGCCCGGCACGGCAGCGCCATCTACCTCAACCCCGAGCTCTGGGCCCGGATCTCGGCGATCGACGCCGAGGGCCTGAGCGCGGAGCAGCGCCGGGTCCTCGACCGGTACCGGATCCGCTTCCGCCGGTCGGGGGCGGATCTCGGGCCCGAGGACAAGGCCCGCATCGCCGAGATCGCGGCGCGCATGTCGGAGCTCGGGACCACGTTCAGCCAGAACCTCCTGGCCGACGAGAGCAGCTTCACCCTGCCGCTGCAGGGCGAGGAGGATCTGGCCGGCCTGCCGCCGTTCCTGCGGGCCGCGGCCGAGAGCGCCGCGAAGGAGCGCGGCCTCGACGGGCACGTCATCACCCTGTCCCGCTCGCTGATCGAGCCGTTCCTGGTCTGCTCGACCCGGCGCGACCTGCGCGAGCGCGCCTACGCGGCCTGGACGCGGCGCGGTGAGAACGGCGGCGCGACCGACAACCGGGCGATCATCGCGGAGATCATCCGGCTGCGCGCCGAGCGGGCGCGGCTCCTCGGCTTCGAGAGCTTCGCCCATTTCGCCCTCGACGACACGATGGCGGCGAGCCCGGACGCGGCGACCGGGCTGCTGCGGGATGTGTGGACGCCGGCCCGGGCGCGGGCGGCGGAGGAGCGCGACCGTCTCCAGGCCACCATCCAGGCGGAGGGCCACAACTTCGCCCTCCAGGCGCACGATTGGCGTCACTACGCCGAGAAGGTGCGGCGCACCGAGCACGACCTGGACGAGAGCGAGATCAAGGCGTACCTGCCGCTGGAGCGGATGATCCAGGCGGCGTTCGACACGGCCTCGCGGCTGTTCGGTCTGACCTTCACGGAACTCGCCGACGTGCCGCGCTACCATCCCGATGTCCGGGTCTGGCGGGTCGGCAATCCCGACGGGTCCGAGGTCGGCCTGTTCCTGGGCGACTACTTCGCCCGCGCCTCGAAGCGGTCCGGCGCCTGGATGAGCGCCTTCCGCTCGCAGGAGCGCCTGAACGGGACGGTCACGCCGATCATCGTCAACGTCATGAACTTCGCCAAGGCGCCGGACGGCGAGGCGACGCTGCTGTCCTTCGACGACGCGCGCACCCTGTTCCACGAGTTCGGCCACGCCCTGCACGGGCTGCTCTCGGACGTGACCTACCCGCTCCTGTCCGGGACGGCGGTATCGCGCGACTTCGTGGAGCTGCCCTCGCAGCTCTACGAGCACTGGCTGGAGCAGCCGGAAGTCCTGCGGACCCACGCGCGCCACCATCGCACCGGCGAGCCCATGCCCGACGCCCTGCTGCGGAAGCTGCTCGCCGCGCGGACCTCCAACCAGGGTTTCGCCACCGTGGAGTACACGTCCTCGGCGATCGTCGACATGACCCTGCACCTCTCGGCGGAGGGCGAGGACGGTCTCGACGTACCCGCCTTCGAGGCCGAGGCGCTGCGGCGGATCAGCATGCCGGCCGAGATCAGCATGCGGCACCGGACGCCGCACTTCGCCCACATCTTCTCGGGGGACGGCTACGCCGCCGGATACTACAGCTACCTCTGGTCTGAGGTGCTGGACGCGGACGCCTTCGACGCGTTCCGCGAGGCCGGCGACATCTTCGATCCGGAGACGGCGAAGCGGCTGCGGACCTTCGTGTACGGGGCCGGCAATTTGCGCGACCCGCGCGAGGCCTACACGGCCTTCCGGGGGCGGATGCCGAGCATCGAGCCGCTCCTGAAGAAGCGCGGGCTCGCGGCCTGAGCGACGGGCGTGCGGTAAGGGTTTCGTAAACAAACGTCCTTAACGAACGCTTGCAGCGCGAGGCCGCGTGCGGAGTTCGGGGCGATGACGAAGATCGAAGCCAAGCAGGGCGTTTCCCAGGGCATCTCGCCGGCCGACCTGCTCAAGGCCGCGGTGACCGGCAAGACCGACGCCGCGGCCGCCGCGACCGAGACCGCGGCCTCGCCGGCCGGCGGGAAGTTCGCGCTGGCGTCGCTGGCGCGCCTGGATCCGAAGCGGTTCGCGATCCCGGGGGCTGCCCTCGCGCTGGGCGTCCTCCTGGGCGGGGGCGTCATGGCGCTCTCCCGCCCGGCCTCCGTCCGGCCCGACGCGCTCGCGGCCCTCGAGACGACGCTCGATGCCGGCCGCACCGAGACCGTGCGCCTCGCCGCCGACATCGCGCAGCTCCACACCGTGCTCGCCGACCTGCGCGCCTCGACCGACGTGGCGCGGAAGGAGGCGGCCAGCCGCAGCACCGCCCTCGGCGAGCGCTTGGCGCAGGTCGACAAGAGCCTGAACGGCAAGGTCACGGCCCTCGGCGAGCGGCTCGAGCAGGTCGAGCGCGACCACAACACCCGCCTCAGCGGCCTCGCCGCGCAGCTCGACCGCCGCGCGGCCGCGACTCCGGCCGCCGCGAAGGCGGAGCCGACCCAGACCGGCAGCATCGGCGAGCCCGCCCGCGCCGCCGAGGCGAAGCCCGAGGTCAAGGTCGCGGACGCCAAGGTGAGCGAGCCCAAGCCGAAGCCGGCGGCCGCCGACAAGCCGCCGGTCATCGAGGGCTGGGCCCTGCGGGACGTCTACGAGGGCACCGCGATCCTGGAGAACCGCCGGCGCCGCCTCGTCGAGGTCGCGCCCGGCGACGTCATCCCGGGCGTCGGCCGCGTCGAGGGCGTCGAGCGCCACGGTCGGGAATGGGTGGTGGTGACCCGCCAGGGCCTCGTCACCGCGCAGGCTTGGTAGACCTCAGCGGCCCGTGAACCCGGTCGGCGCCAGCTCGCCGGGCGCGATCGGGAAGCGCGGCTCGATCGTCATCGGATCGGCCAGAGCCGCCGCGCGCTCAGCGCGCCGGCGACCGTGCCTCAGGGCCCGGGTCTGCGCCGCGCGGGTCGGGTGCAGGATGGCAGCGAGCAGGGACTGCCCTTCGAACTCGCTGTCCAGGTTCTTGGCTTCGAAGACGGGCATGGCCGGCCTGCTTGAGTGCGGAACCGGACACTGCCGAAGGCGTCGATCCGGGGCACATCCCCAATAACGGGGATCGCGTGGACAGGTTCCGTCAAGCTTTCGCTCCGCAACCTCTTTTTTACTTTCGTCCAGGCGTCACCCGAATGCAGTGCGGCCGCGCACACCGGCCCGCGGTCAGACGAACTGGTTCAGCCCCGGGATCGAGCCGATGATCGGGCCCATCGCGTCCTCGCCGACCTTCTCGCGGCCGAAGGCGAACAGCTCCTGTCCGAGGGGCTGCATCTGACCCATCGGCACGCCGGCGGCCATCAGCTTCTGGCCGAGCGCCATGACGCCGCCGCCGCCCATCATGCCGCCGAGCATGCCCATCAGGCCGCCGCCGCCGCTCTCGCCGGCATTCGACTCGGCGATCAGCGCCTCGGAGCCCGGCAGGGCCGCCAGCAGCTGGCCGACCTCGGCCGCGGGCCCTTCCTTCTGCAGGAAGGCCAGGATGTGCCCGATGGCGGTCTGAGCGGTCGCGGCGTCGAGCCCGGTGCGGGTGGTGACGCGGGCGAGCAGTTCTTCCATGGTGATGATCTCTTCGGAACGCTTCCAGACGTCCTTCGACTCTGAGGCGTCGGAAATCAAGCGCGCGGCATCGCTTCCCAGGAAAACTCCCCGGTTACAGCGGGCACGGTGCCGCAGCGCGCGACCTCGCCAAGGGCCGCCCCTTCCGGTAGACCCTCGGTCAGTCTTGAACCGTTCCAGGCCTCGGGGCCGGATGATCCAGGGAGTTGCCGGACCATGCGGGTCGGCCTGTTCGTGCCGTGCTACGTCGACGCCTTCGAGCCCGAGGTCGGGATCGCCACCCTCGAGCTCCTGGAGCGCCTGGGCTGCACGGTCGAGTACCCGTTCGACCAGACCTGCTGCGGCCAGCCGATGACCAACACCGGCTGCCACGCCGAGGCCGCCGCGACCGAGGCGCTGTTCGTCAAGAACTTCTCCGGCTTCGACTATATCGTCGCCCCGTCGGGATCCTGCGTCCACCAGGTGCGCGAGCACCTGACGGCGATCCCGCAGACCGACGAGGTCCGGCACGTCCGCGCCAGCACCTACGAGCTCGTGGAGTTCCTGCACGACGTGCTGAAGGTCGAGGACCTGCCCTGGGCGAACTTCCCCCACAAGGTCGCCTATCACACCAACTGCAACGCCCTGCGCGGCATCCACCACGCGCGGCCAACCGAGCTGGTGAAGCCCTACTACTCCAAGCCCCTCGACCTGCTGCGCCTCGTGAAGGGGGTCGAGCTCGTCGACCTCGCCCGGCCGGACGAGTGCTGCGGCTTCGGCGGCACCTTCTCGGTGTTCGAGCCCGCCGTCTCGGCGAAGATGGGCTACGACAAGGTCGCCGATCAGAACCGCGCCGGGGCCGCCTACGTCGTCTCGGCGGATTCCTCCTGCCTGATGCACCAGAAGGGCTGCGCCGAACGGCTCGGCTTGCCGCTCAAGTACATCCACATCGCGCAGGTGCTGAACGGAGCCGCCGTATGAGCGCCGAGGACCTCAACCCCCGCGAGCGCGAAGGCGTCATCCACCCCGAGGTGCGGGCCGGCCACGACGAGAGCGAGCGGGCGCCGGACGGCCGGCGTCTCCAGCACGCGGAAGCCGCTTCGAAGCCGATCCGCGCCCCGCAGACCCGGGAGCCGCAGCCCCGCGGCGCGAAGATCCGGGGTGACCGCCCGATCAACCAGTCCGAGGCCGCCGAGCGCTTCCTCGCGGCGCCGCTGCACCAGGCCGCCCACGACGAGCGCCTGTGGGACCTGCGCAAGAAGCGCGATGCCTCCGCGCACGGCATCCCGGAATGGGAGGAGCTGCGCGATCTCGCCTCGCAGATCAAGACCCACACGCTGAGCCACCTCGACCGGTACCTCGAGCAGTTCGAGGCGGCCGCGAAGGCCAACGGCGTCCACGTCCACTGGGCGAAGGACGGCGCCGATCACAACCGGATCGTGCTGGAGATCCTGCGGAGCCACGGCGCGAAGACGCTGGTGAAGTCGAAGTCGATGCTCACCGAGGAGTGCGGCTTCCGCCACCACATGGCGGCCAACGGCATCGAGGTGATCGAGACGGATCTCGGCGAGCGGATCCAGCAGCTCGACAACGAGGAGCCGAGCCACGTCGTGGCGCCGGCGGTTCACAAGACTCGGATGGACGTGGCCGAGGTCTTCGCCAAGACGCTCGGCACCGATCCGGACAACGACGACGCGCACTACCTCGCCGAGAGCCAGCGCGAGACCACCCGGCCCTACATCCTGAAGGCCGATGCCGGCATGACCGGATGCAACTTCGCGATCGCCGAGACCGGCACGGTCGTGACCTGCACCAACGAGGGCAACGCCGACCTGTCCGGCAACGTGCCGCCGCTGCAGATCCACTCCATCGGCATCGAGAAGATCATCCCGAAGGTCGAGCACCTCGGGGTGTTCATCCGCCTGCTGTCGCGCTCGGCGCTGGGCTCGCCGATCACCCAGTACACCTCGCATTTCCGCGGCCCCCGCGCGGGCACCGAGATGCACATGGTTCTGGTCGACAATGGCCGCTCCGAGCGCCTCGGCATGGAGGAGTTCTGGACCTCGCTGAAATGCATCCGCTGCGGCGCCTGCATGAACACCTGCCCGGTCTACCGGCGCTCGGGCGGCCTCTCCTACGGCGCGACCTATTCGGGGCCGATCGGTCTGATCATCGATCCGACCTTCAACAAGCGGAAATACTCGACGCTGCCGTTCTCCTCGACGATGAACGGCTCCTGCACCAACGTCTGCCCGGTGAAGATCAACATCCACGAGCAGATCTTCGCGTGGCGGAAGGTGCTGGTCGAGGAGCACCAGATCCCGGCGCTCAAGCAGGGCATGATGAAGGCCGCGGGCGCCGTGCTCTCGCGCCCGGCCGCCTACCGGGCGGCGATCGGCGCGGCGGATTCCGCCCTGAAGGTCCTGCCGCGCTTCGCGGTCTACAACCCGCTCAACACCTGGGGGAAGAAGCGCGAGATGCCCGACGCGCCGCGCCAGACCTTCCACGCCTGGTACAAGCAGAACCGCATGAAGGACACGGGTCGATGAGCGCCCGCGACGCGATCCTCGACGGCATCCGCAGGAACCGGCCGGCCGGCGACTTCCCGCTGCCGGAGGTGCCACTGTTCGCGCCGCTGGTCGGCGAGGACCTGGTCGCCGAGTTCGGCGAGCGGCTGAAGCGCATGGGCGGCCGCGTGGCCGAGCCCGGTGCCGGCGACGTGTTCGCGGGCGTGCGCGAGCGCCTCGACGCCGCCAAGGTTATCGCCTCCGCGGTGCCGGAGCTGACCGGCAACCGCGACCTGCGGAGCGTAAGCGCGCCCCAGGAGGTCGAGGACGTGGACGTGGCGGTGGTCCGCGCGGTGTTCGGCATCGCCGAGACCGGCTCGGTGCTGTTCACGCAGGACCAGCTGATCGTCAACGCCGTCGCCTATCTCGCGCAGCACCTCGTCGTGCTGCTCGACCCGGCCGACATCGTACCGAACGTGCAGGCGGCCTACCGCCGGCCGGAATTCGGCAGCTCGGCCTACGCGGTGCTGCATACCGGCCCGTCGGCCACCGCCGACATCGAGGGCGTTCTCATCCACGGCGCGCAGGGCGTGCGCTCTCTGACGGTGGTGCTGCTCCCGCGGGATGGCACCGAGCGCGGCTGAGACCGTATCGATCGCTTCAACCGTCCTTGCGAGCGGAGCGAAGCAATCCAGGGACGCACCATGTGCCCGGCGATGTCGCGCCGCCCTGGCTCGCTCCGCTCGCGATGACGGTGGCGCCGTCCGACGCACGCGGCGCCCCCGTCTCACCCGCGACTCCCCGATCGAGCCGGAACCGACGGTCGGGCGCGCCCCTTGCTTGGACGGCGGATGGGCCGTCATCCGGCAAGGAGATCCGATGCGCTACACCCTCGGTTGCAGCCTGTCCTACAACATCCTCTCGGACACCACCTTCATCTTCAATCTGGAGGTGGCGAAGCTGAAGAGCGTCGAGATCCTCAGCGAGAGCCTGGTCCTGACGCCGAACCTCAAGCGCGATCTCTACACGACCCCCGATCTCCAGAATCGCTATCTCGCGGTCAACGTCCCGACCGGTCAGTTCGCGCTGGAGTACAATGCCGAGGTCGACCTGACCGTGCACCGGGCCGACCCGGCGACCGTCAACGAGACGCCCATCGGGCAGCTGCCGCTCGACATCCTGCCGTTCCTGCTGCCGAGCCGGTTCGTCTCCTCGGACCGGCTGACGCCCTTCGCGCTGGCCGAGTTCGGGGCGCTCCCCAAGGGCCACGCGCGCGTGAACCAGATCTGCAACTGGATCCACGACCACATCGCCTACCAGCCCGGCTCCAGCGACGGCGAGACGACCGCCCACGAGTCGCTCCTGAAGCGCGCCGGCGTCTGCCGCGACTTCGCGCATATCGGCGCCGCCTTCTGCCGGGCGCTCGGGATCCCGGCCCGGTTCGTGAGCTGCTACGCCCACGGCCTCGTCCCGAGCGACTTCCACGCGGTGTTCGAGGCCTATCTCGACGGGCGCTGGTGGCTGTTCGACGCCACCCGGCAGGCCGACCTCGACGGGCTGGTGCGGATCGGCGTCGGGCGCGACGCCGCGGAGATCGCCTTCTCGACGCCCTTCGGCAACATGCAGCCGGTCAATCAGCAGGTCCGGATCCAGCGCGCGGACGGACAGGGCAGCCCGATGCCGCGCACGGTGGACGCCATCTCGACCGAGATCCCGGCGCCGCACGCCGGAGCGGCCTGAGCGCGGATCCGGCCGGGATCACGTCGTCCTGTGATCCCGTGATCCCGGCCGCGCCGCGGCGAAGCGGGTGCCGGTGCAGGACGCCCGATCCCGGCCTGCGTCGGCGAAGAGCGGCACGCGGGCTCCATTCGATCAGGCCCGCAACGCCGCCACGGACGCGCGCCGGACCCGCCGTTCCGCGCGAGCGAGGACCGCGCGGCGCGCAAGCAGATTGGCGCGCCGGACCCGCCGAGGTGGCGGCGCGACATGTCGTTCCGTCCGTCGGTCGGCGTATTGCCGGCGCCGGTCCCGCGCAGGGATAGTGATACAGCGACTTTCCGGGTGCCGGATTGCCGCGTCCCGCCCGGATCGCGGCCGGGAGATCCTCGGCTTGCCCGAAGACAAGTTGCGTCTCGACGAAGCGTCTCGTCAGCGCCGCGCCATTGTCCTTCATCTTGTCGTCGCCGCCGAAATGGCCGCAAGCGTGGCTGTGGCGGGGTCGCAACACCGTAAAACGATCCCCGCTCCGCCCCGAGACCTGCCCGTAAACGCCGCGATCCCGCCATAGTCCGGGCCCACCTCAACATCCGCGGTAAACGGCAAATTCGACAACGGTTTACCGTTCGGAAACGAGGACTTCCCGAGCACGCGGACGGATCTCCCGGCGCCTCGCGAACGGCGACGCGCCGCGGTTCAACGCACCCTCGGGATCGGCTGCGAAGGCTTGGTCTGAAGTCATGGTGACGCGTTTGAACGACAAGTCGAAGCTGCCGAGTCGCCACGTCACGGAGGGGCCCGACCGCGCCCCGCACCGCTCCTACCTCTACGCCATGGGCCTGACCCGTGAGCAGATCCACCAGCCGCTGGTGGGTGTCGCCTCCTGCTGGAACGAGGCCGCGCCCTGCAACATCTCGCTGATGCGCCAGGCGCAGGCGGTGAAGAAGGGCGTCGCCGCCGCCAACGGGACGCCGCGCGAGTTTTGCACGATCACCGTCACCGACGGCATCGCCATGGGCCATGGCGGCATGCGCGCGTCGCTGCCGTCGCGCGAGGTCATCGCCGACTCGGTCGAGCTGACCATGCGCGGCCACGCCTACGACGCCCTCGTGGGCCTCGCGGGCTGCGACAAGTCGCTGCCCGGCATGATGATGGCGATGGTCCGGCTGAACGTGCCCTCGATCTTCATCTACGGCGGCTCGATCCTGCCCGGCTCGTTCCGCGGCAAGCCCGTGACCGTCCAGGACCTGTTCGAGGCGGTCGGCAAGGTCGCCGTCGGCGACATGAGCCTCGAGGACCTCGACGAGCTGGAGCAGGTCGCTTGCCCTTCGGCCGGCGCCTGCGGCGCGCAGTTCACCGCCAACACCATGGCGACCGTCTCCGAGGCGATCGGCCTGGCGCTGCCCTACTCGGCCGGCGCCCCGGCTCCCTACGAGATCCGCGACAAGTTCTGCGCCACCGCCGGCGAGAAGGTGATGGAGCTCCTGGAGAAGCGCATCCGCCCGCGCGACATCGTCACCCGCAAGGCGCTGGAGAACGCCGCCACGGTGGTGGCGGCCTCGGGCGGCTCCACCAACGCGGCGCTGCACCTGCCGGCGATCGCCCACGAGTGCGGCATCGAGTTCACCCTGTTCGACGTGGCCGAGATCTTCCGGCGCACGCCCTACATCGCCGACCTGAAGCCCGGCGGGCGCTACGTCGCCAAGGACATGTTCGAAGTCGGCGGCATCCCGCTTCTGATGAAGACGCTCCTCGACCACGGCTTCATGCACGGCGACTGCCTGACGGTCACCGGCCGCACCATCGCGGAGAACATGGACCGGGTGACCTGGAACCCGGACCAGGACGTGGTCTATCCGGCGAACCGGCCGATCACCCCGACCGGCGGCGTCGTCGGCCTCAAGGGTAACCTCGCCCCCGAGGGCGCGATCGTGAAGGTCGCCGGCATCCCGGCCGAGAAGCAGGTCTTCACCGGCCCGGCCCGCGTGTTCGACGGCGAGGAGGCCTGC
Source organism: Methylobacterium sp. yr668 (assembly GCF_900116245.1). NCBI lineage: Bacteria > Pseudomonadati > Pseudomonadota > Alphaproteobacteria > Hyphomicrobiales > Methylobacteriaceae > Methylobacterium > Methylobacterium sp. yr668. The sequence continues at coordinate 86,508 of NZ_FOZY01000024.1, forward strand.
TTCGCGGCCGTGCAGGCCCGCAGCTACGAGGAGGGCGACGTCCTCGTGATCCGCTACGAGGGCCCGCGGGGCGGCCCCGGCATGCGCGAGATGCTGTCGACCACCGCGGCCCTCTACGGCCAGGGCATGGGCGACAAGGTCGCGCTGATCACCGACGGGCGCTTCTCGGGCGCGACCCGGGGCTTCTGCGTCGGCCATGTCGGACCCGAGGCTGCCGTGGGCGGCCCGATCGGGCTGCTGCGCGACGGTGACGTCATCACCCTCGACGCGATCCAGGGCACGCTCAGCGTCGCCCTGTCGGACGCGGAGCTGGCCGAGCGGCGGAAGGCCTGGACCGCGCGGCCCAACACCGCGACCTCCGGCTACCTCTGGAAATACGCGCAGGGCGTCGGCCCGGCCCTGTACGGCGCCGTCACCCATCCGGGAGGTGCCAAGGAGACGCAGAGCTATGCGGACGTCTAGGACTGACCTCAGCCGGCGCAGGGCGCCGGCCGGGGCCGATCCCGGTCGGTTCCGGTCCGTCGGCCGGCTCGCGGTCGCGACCTGGGCGCTCGCCCTGGTCGCGCTGCCGGTCGCGCCGTCGCGCGCCCTCGACGCCAATGTCCGCACGCCCGTGCAGGTCCCGGTCGCCGACAAGAGCTACCGCTCGGCCAAGGACGCGCTGCGCGCCGGCATGCGCGAGTACAATGCCGGCGACAAGCAGGGCGCCGCCCGCGCGCTGGAGTACGCGGCCGGCCAGGGCCACGCCCTTGCGCTGTGGAAGCTCGGCCGGATGTACGCCGACGGCGACGGCGTCCCGCACGACGACCTGAAGGCGTTCGAGTTCTTCTCGCGGATCGCCGACGCCAGCACCGATGACGGGCCCGATCCGCAGAACTCAGCGGTCCTGGGCAGCGCCTTCACGGCGCTGGGCACCTACTTCCTAGAGGGGATCAAGGGCACCTACGTGCGCCCCAATCCCGAGCGCGCCTACGACATGTTCAACTACGCGGCGTCCTACTACGGGGACCCCAACGCGCAGTACAATCTCGCCCGGCTCTACCTCGACGGCACCGGCGTCGAGGCCGACCCGCGGCAGGCCGCGCGCTGGTTCAACCTCGCCGCCGAGAAGGGCCACCACCCGGCGCAGGCGCTGCTCGGCGACATGCTGGTCAACGGCCTGGGCGGCATCCCGGTCCAGCGGGTGCGCGGCCTGATGTGGCTCTCGCTCGCCCGGGAAGGCGCCGAGAGCCGCAAGGACGACTGGATCGTCGCGCTCTACGAGAAGAACTGGGCGGCCGCCAGCGAGGACGACCGCGCCGAGGCCCAGACGCAGCTCCAGACCGTGGGCTCGATCCGCAAGCGGCGCTGAGCCGCCCTTGACTGTGCAAGCGGCGCTGAGCGGCCTCAGCTCTTCGCCGCGGCGATCGCCGCGGTGAAGGACGGCCGCTCCAGCGTCGCCGCCACCCAGTCGGCGAGCTTCGGCCACCGGGCGCCGTCGACCGCGACCTTGGCCAGCCGCAGGTTGTGGAACGGCGCCGCCACGGCGATGTCGGCGATGCCGAACCGGCCGCCGACGAGGTAGGGCCCGTCGATCTGCGATTCGAGGTAGTCGAACAGCGGCGGCAGCGCCGTGTCGACGGTCCGCTGCGCCAGGGCCTCGTCGCCCTCGACCTTGAACAGGCGTGGCTTGAGGAAGCGCTCGACGAACGGCACCAGCACCTGCCGGGTCAGCTCGCACTCGCCGAACTTGTCGAACCAGCGGGCGCGGGCGGCGTCCCGCGCGTCCTCGGGGATCAGCGCGGGCGCCGGATGCAGCCGCTCGAGATAGTCCACGATGGCGCTCGAATCGGCGAGGCGATACCCGGCATCCTCCATCGCGGGGATCTTCCCCATCGGGCTCGCCGCCCGGAAGCCGGGATCCTGCGCGTGGAAGCCGACCGGGCGGTGCTCGAAGGCGACGCCCTTCTCGTAGAGCGCCGCGAGCACCTTGCGCACGTAGGGCGACACGCTGCTGCCGTAGATGATCATCGTCGTTCCCCCCGATCGCGGCCCTAACCGGCCGCCAGCTCCGCCGTCACCGGCACGTGGTCCGACGGCTTGTCGAGCCCGCGCATGTGCTTCTGGACCGAGGCCGAGACCAGGCGGTCGCCGGCCTGGGGCGAGAGCAGCAGATGGTCGATGCGGATGCCGGCATTCCGCTGCCAGCACCCGGCCTGATAGTCCCAGAAGGTGTAGAGCCCGTCGCGCGGGTCGCAGGCGCGCAGGGCGTCGGTGTAGCCCTCGGCGAGGATCGCCCGGAACGCGGCCCGGGTCGTCCCGAGGAACAGGGCGTCCGAGCGCCACGCCTCCGGATCGGCCGCGTCGGCCGCCTCCGGGATGACGTTGTAGTCGCCCGCCAGCACCACCGCGATCTCGTCGTCCAGCAGCGCCCGGGCTCGGAGCCGCAGCCGCTCCATGAAGGCGAGCTTGTACGGGTATTTCGGGCTGTCCACCGGGTTGCCGTTCGGCAGGTAGATCGACGCCACGCGCACCGGGCGAGTGTCCGCGCCCGAGATCAGCGCCTCGATGTAGCGGGCCTGCTCGTCGGCGGCGTCGCCCGGCAGCCCGCGCCGGATCTCCGACATGGCCAGCGGCGCCCGGACCAGCAGCGCCACGCCGTTATAGGCCTTCTGGCCCAGCGTCTCGACCGCGTAGCCCGCCGCCTCGATGTCAGCGCGCGGGAAGGCCTCGTCCTGGCATTTCAGCTCCTGCAGGCAGACCACGTCGGGCCGCGCCTCCTCCAGGAAGCCGAGGAGGTGCGGGAGCCGCTGCTTGATCGAGTTGACGTTCCAGGTGGTGATCCGCATCGCCTCGCTTCCGGTCGCCGCCCGGCCGTCATCCGCGCTTCGCGTCGCGCTGACAAGGCCATCCCGGCGCAAGGACGGGGAAGTAGGGTCGGCGAATGGACTGGTTCGAGCCGGTGTCGGCTTACTGCGAGCGGGGCGGGTTGGACTTCTGGGCCGAGCCCGCGAACGCGCTGTCGAACGCGGCCTTCCTGCTGGCCGCCGCCGCCGCGGCGCGGCGCGCCGCCGTGGCCGATCCGCCGGACCGGGCCTGCCTCGGGCTGGCGGCCCTGATCGCCGTGGTGGGCGTCGGCTCGTTCCTGTTCCACACCCTGGCGATCTACTGGGCGATGCTCGCGGACGTCGTCCCGATCGCGCTGTTCATCTACGCCTATCTCGCGCTGGCCCTCTCGCGGTTCCTGCGCTTGGCGCCGGTCCGGGTCGCGGCGGCGACGGGCGGCTTCGCGCTCCTCGGATTCGCGCTCACGCCCCTGCTCGATGGGCTGACCGGCCTCGACGTCGCGCGGCTCACCAACGGCTCGGTCGACTACCTCCCCGCCCTGCTGGCGCTGTTCGGCGTCACCTGGGCGGCCGCGCGGCGGCCGGAGGAGCGCTTCGTCGGGACCGGGCGGCGGCTCGCCGGCATCGGACTGCTCTTCCTGATCTCGCTCGCGGCGCGAACCGGCGACCGGGCGGCCTGCGCGCTGCTGCCGACCGGCACGCACCCGCTCTGGCATGTGCTGAACGCCGTCGTCCTGTACGCCCTCGTGGCGACGGCGATCCGCCACCGGGAGACCGCCGGGTGACACGCCCCGCGGTCCCGGGCCAATTCCTTGCGGGCGGGGCGGAATTCTTGCAGAAGTGCGACGACAGACAGTTAAGACACTGAAAAGACGGATCAGACGAGCCGGCAATCTGCAATCGTCTGATCCTATCTGACACGCA
>NZ_FOZY01000073.1:0-6578 GCF_900116245.1 Methylobacterium sp. yr668
GCCGCTGGACGACTGCCTCTACGGCCTGCAGCCCACGATCCCGCATCTGACCCGCTCGTCGCTGCACCGTTGCCTTGAGCGGCACGGCATCAGCCGCCTGCCCGAGATGGAGGGCGACAAGCCCAAGAAGAAGCGCTTTGCCGATTACCCCATCGGCTATGTCCACATCGACATCGCCGAGGTCAGGACGGAGGAAGGCAAGCTCTACCTGTTTGTGGCTATCGACCGAACCTCGAAGTTGGCTTTCGCCAAGCTGGAAACGGAGGCCAACCGCTACACCGCTTCAGACTTCCTACGCGCGATGGTCGCGTTCGTGCCGTACAAGATCCACACGGTGCTGACCGACAACGGGGTGCAGTTCTGCCATGCCCCGCGCAACCGCTCAGGCCCAACCGCCCTCTACAGCCGGCACATGTTCGACCGCGTCTGCCATGAGCACGGCATCGAGCATCGCCTGACCAAACCCAACCATCCCTGGACCAACGGTCAAGTCGAGCGGATGAACCGCACCATCAAGGACGCCACGGTCAAGCGCTACCACTACGACACGCACGAACAGCTCCGGGCGCACCTGCAGCTGTTCGTCGATGCCTACAACCATGCCCGACGGCTGAAGACCCTGCGTGGCCTCACGCCCTACGAGCATGTTCTTCAGGTCTGGACCAAAGAGCCCAAACGCTTCAGGCTCGATCCGTCACACCACATTCCGGGACCATACACCTAGGCCCTGCATCCCCCAGGTGCCCCATTCTGGTGGCCCCCCCCGCTCGCGAACGAAAACGGAACAAGCTCAGGCGCCCGCGCGCTTCGACCAGCCGCCGAGCCGCGCGAGATCGTAGTGGAGCAGTGTGGACGACGTTCGGAAAGCCGAGCCCGTCAGGCGATTCGGCTGACCCAAGCCGCGAACTCCCAGACCGGCGGCCCCCCAGACTTGTGCGTCTCTGACTACAAAGAATCAGAGGAAGGATGGATCAGGCCGAACGCTTCAGCTCAGCCTGATCATCGTTCGTAGCACTAGTGGGAGGTTGCTGTTGCGGTTTGAGGCTCTGCATAGGGGTGACAGAAGATGTGCGACTGCTCGGTGGTGATGAGCGCCGCAGAGCAAACAACAAGGCAGCGCTTACAACACATGCTACGGCTGCCCCGACCGGTGCCACAAAAATCGAAATCGCTCCCAGCGACGGCCATATAGCCACAATCGAAAGTCCTGCGCCTACGAAGGCCGATAGAACGAGGAAGATGAGGTTCACGAGCGCACCCTTCCGCGATAGGCGGCCCGACGTGTCGCCCTCGGGTTCGAAGAACGGGGAGGTTGTATGACGATCTCAATGGCCAATATGCGGCAACTTCTGAGCGAAAACCGGTAACGGTCAGCCGGCGCGCCAGGCGTGCTCGCGGCGGCATCAGCTGGGGGAGTGACTCAGCGAAGGTACGACGGCGGCAGGCAATCTCACAGCAGTAGAAGCGTCGGACGCGTAGGCGCAGCGTCATGGGCTGCCCGATGCTCGGCAGATCGCCCGGACGGCGTTCATAGCGGCTGTGAACGACAGAGCTGGTCGTATGAGGTTGGACACTACGCGTGCACACGCCGCACTTGGGCGAAGACGACCGTCGGTTCGGATGACGCGCCCGATGGTACAGCCCGGCAGGGATGAGGACAGGATCAAACGCTTGGTGAACCAGCCCGTGCCATCCTCGTCACCGCGACCGTTCCACGCAAAGTGCGGGAGAACCGCAAAGCCGAAGGAAGAACATACCGTACCGAGCCAGCCATGCACTTCGAAATCCGCGTGGCCGGCCGCCACCTCTAGACTTGGGTGCTGCTCGACGCCTCCCACATGACGGTGAACGAATCGGACTGGACCTTCCCGTCCGAAGCGCAGGCTTTAGCTGCCGCGCTGGCCTTCTCGAAGCTAATGACCCGCGCCTGGAAGACGCTGACCGCGCCGACGTCGGACGGCCTGCTATGATGTGCTGCCGCGGATCCGCGATAGCCCCGCTCAGCCTAATCCCGGCTGCGCCCCATTCCTCGGCGGCGATTAGAAGGTCGCGGTAGGCAACGGCCCGTGGTCTGACAGGCTTGATTTGATCTGGATAACAATTGAAGACATGGAAAACAACAATTAGCAATCATTTAAAAGTTTTTGAGCTTGATATAGATAAACTTCATGACGGTGTGCAGTCGCTCCGTCGCTGGGCGTCGACTTAGCTACATCAGTCAAAATTTTCTTGAATTTAGATCGATTGAGTCCGCGCCATGTAATGCTGGAGACCAATGTCGATATGACGATTTCTAACGCATGTGACCGCTCTGTCTCGTTAGCCAATTGACGTTCAAGCAACTGTTCCCTCTGGCGCGCCGCAGTCAAAATAATTTCGATTTGGTTCCAGGCGTCCATATCCCTCTCGCAAGATCTAAGATCACGTAGGATCGGTGATGTTGCCGAACTTTGGCTTTTTCGGCGAGCTGTGACTTCAGCAAAAGCGCACATGGCAGAAACAAGGTCGGGATTGGCGGTCCAAAAATTTGAATTGATGTACGAGTACGCTTGCTCCCGTAGAGCAAACAATCTGCCGCCAGTGAAACCCTCGATTCGATCTCCCCACCGAGCTATTAAGGTGCTTTCTATGCTAAGAAATTTCTCTATATCATAACCTATAGTCATATTTTCCATGAATCTATCTGCTCTCTCTGCCACTAACGTACGTAAGAATTTAGATTCTTGTGCCTGGATTGCATCTATGCCAACGAAACCATATGCATTCCACAGACGGATCATCTCACATTCGATGTATTCGAAAGATTTGTTGTTGTCTGTTCGCTCGCCAGGGGGACTAGTCAAGCCGAGTAAATCGGAGGCGAACTGTTGTGCCACATCAGGAATTTGATCGTACAAGAAAATCTTAATCGCTTTTCTTCCAAAAACAGATGCCCAGTTACTCAACAATAAATCTGGAACCAGTAGATGTAGTCTGCCAGGAAGCGCAATTGCGTCTTGAATGAACCTGGTAAAATCTTCGACTCCGCCATGTTTAATTAATTCTTGCCACCATGAAGGAAGAAGAGACAAGATATTCCTCTGGTAATAAACAATAGTAAATTCGGCAGATGGAAGAGCCGCGCGGATCTTTTGCAACGAGGCGACTGGAAGAAAGCTAAGCTCTTCACTCGAGAGAACACAGGTTTTCTCAATGCCCGAAAGAATCTCCAGGAGGCTGCCAAGTTTGGAATGATCAGGGTCAGACGCTGTCCGAGCAAACTCGTGCTGCCCCGTCTGATTGGCATGAGTGAAGGGGTAAACAAAACTTGCGCTACTCTGCAAAGAGCGCGCGTAGAGCATATTTTGGATCGATGTCGTTCCCGTTTTATGCGGGCCGATATGTATTATAAAATTTTGAGTCATAGTTCGATGTTGCGTATTAGCTCCGGATTTTTAGGCAAAATCTGATCATAAAGTGGCTGTTCTGATGCTGCGCTCAGCTGTAAGAGCAAGTCGATTAGTGGCCGTGCTGTATCGGCAATGGACTGACCCACGGTTGCGAGCGTTAAGTCAGGCTCCGTCGGCTCTTCATAGGGCGCTGTGATGCCGGTAAAATTCGGGATTGTGCCGGCGCGCGCCCGAAAATATAATCCTTTTGGATCTCGTTCCTCGCAAATTGGTAGAGGCGTATCTATAAAAACTTCAATAAATGCGACGTCTCCTGCGATAGCCCTTGCGGCCTTCCGTTCCGCTGAGAAGGGGGATATAAGCGAGACAATTGTTACAAGACCAGCATCAGCTACCAGTTTTGCTGTTTCGGCCACACGGCGGACGTTCTCAGCTCTGTCGCGGTCGGTAAATCCCAAGTCACTATTCAATCCATGACGTAGATTATCGCCGTCCAGCACCATTGTTGCGCGTCCTGAAGCGGTCAGGGCTTGATCCACGACGTTTGCGATCGTTGATTTCCCTGCGCCTGAAAGGCCAGTAAGCCAAGCAATGACTGGTCGCTGACCAAGAGCCTTCCATCGTTGCTCCCGTGGCTGCAGGTGCTGCCAAGTCAGGTTCCGATCCGACGTTGGGCCTCGTGATCGGTTCATGCTTCGCTCCTAAGTTGTCCCCCAGGTATGGATACACAAAAACGTGATCGGTTGTGTTGCTACAACGTCACGTTGACGCACTTCGTAGCGGCGGAGGGTAATTACCCAGGCCTTTAATCGCAGGGGTCAGGCGCCGACGGTTTTGAGGATGAAGCCGAATGGATTGGCACCGCTCAGGCGCGCGATGTCGACAACGGTGCGGATGGCGGCCTCGCCCTCAGCTGGCCACATGTCGCGATAGCCGTTGGTCGCTTTCCGCTGGACGACAGCCGGACGCACGAGCCGCTCGGAGCTGTTGTTAGTCGGCTCGACCTTTCCGGGATAGGCGAGGAAGACGAGAGGCTGATCGCGGGAGCGGCTGAGCTTGGCCTGCAACTCGCGGGTCAGGTCACGGACGCAACACGGGTGCAATGCGCTTCATATACGGCCTTCCGTCATTCGCATGAGGAAAGCGATAATCCTTAGCGCTAGAACGCGCTCGGATGTCTGGGTGGAGGCCTTCTCCGATGAGGCTTAATCTCGATTTTCCCGGTAGCTGGATCGTTAATCCCGGGTATGTGGCGCGGCGTATCGGCGTGAGCGCAACGACGCTGAAGCGTTCCGTCATCGAGGGAAACGCCAGGGTCTTGATCGTCCCCGGAAGCTGGGCGGACGCGAGGGGCGCGCGCGTCACTGTTCATCACTACGACGGTGGGTGGCAGGGCACGTTCGATCAGAGCGGACAGCTCGTGGCTGAGCATGTCTGGTAACTGCGGCCGCACCAACCGGAGGCACGGCGAGTTGTATCTCCTACTGGCAGGAGACGCCCATGAGCGCGCACACCTATCCGGACGTGAACACCAGTTCTGCAAGCGGAGCGGCTGCCAACAAGTTGACTCACCGACTTGGCGTAGACGTCAACAGCGGCGATCAGCTTTCCAGCCCATACCTGCTCGGCATCGCGCTTTCGGGTGCAGCCGTGGCATGCCTGCTGATCCGGCTAGTGATCGGGTGAGCGGCACGACCTGCCCATGAGGCACACCCTCGGCCAGCAAGGCGACTGGGTCGTTGATCCGTGTGAGTTGGCCCCACGCCTCGGTGTGGATGCCGATTACCTGAAGCGCATGGAGCGGCAGGGACACGTCGATGCCCGGATCAAGATCGACGATGACAGCGGCACGGGCCAGACACGTGTGACCGTCCGCCTGCTGAACCGAGGCTGGAAAGGCACCTTCCATGGAGGCGGCGCCCTCATTTACGAAGAGATGTGGTGAGGCCTTGCAGTTGAAGCCGGCCCTTCGGCACTGCATAGCTCGGCCATGACAGCTGACGTACCGCACCCCTACTCGGTGACCATCGAGCCCCTGAAGAAACCGGAGGGTCATTTCGGTTGGGCATTGCGCCGAAGTGGTAAACTAATCGAGCGCTCGGACAGGGCGTTCACCACCGAGGTTAAGGCTTTCGAGAACGCTTTGAGGGCGATTGAGATAGACACGAAGCCGAGCAGTGGCGGCCGCCGCTAGGTGAGCGGACGCGCCGGATATTCCGGACAAGCGTCTCGTTTGTCCGGCGTCCGGTCGCGGTACTCATCCTGGCACCTCGATCAGCCAGAGGTGGTTGACGCCGTTGAGAGCGACCGGGACAATCAGGCTGCGGCCGAGGCGTGCTTCGACGGCTCGCTTAAACACCTTGCTGGCGGCCTCCGTCCGCTTGGCCTCATCGTCGCCGTCGGCCAGGTAGATGTGACGAAGAATGCCGTCCTGGCGACCTGCAGCGGGACGGCACGAACCGCGGAGCCCTCATTGCCGAACGGCCACGCGCAGATGCCATCGTCGGTGACGCTCGTCCGAAGTGCTTGTCGGAACACCTCTGACGATGTCGGCCAGCGCTCCTTGCTGGCCGCGACGGCTACCGCGGAGGTGCCGTCCGTCTGCCACTTCACGACACAGGTAGTGATCGGCTCGCGATCGTAGATCTCGCCGAGTGTGACGACCTCCAGATCAAAAGAGATCTCGTACCCGCAACGGGTGCCCCGCACCTTCCGGATTGCCACGCGCGTGTTGTTGATGGCGCCGCCCTTATAGCGATCGGCGAGTACGGCGAGAGCCTCATCAGCCAATCAATCGGTCGTCGCCCGTTTGTTGTGGAGGAGAGAATTTTTAAGCCGCAGATTAGAGCCGGTCCCGTGCCGCTTGAGACGGGTTGGCGGGTAGCGCGTTGGTGGGTGAAGGAGCACGCCGATGCCTTCACCTTTGTCCGTCGACTTACGCGAGCGTGTCGTGGCTGCCGTGGCGGCAGGAGCCTCGTGCCACCGAGCCGCGGCTCGCTTTGGGGTCAGCGTCTCCAGCGCCAGCCGCTGGTCGCAGCGCGCCCACCAAGAGGGCCATGTCGCGCCCAAGCCGATGGGCGGCGATCACACCTCGAAGCGCATCGAGGCGCATGCCGGGCTGATCCTGAGGATCTCCAAGCAGGAGCCGCGTCTTTTCCTGCGCGAGGTGCGCGACCGGCTGGCTGAGCA